>JAJZTS010000031.1 GCA_021848725.1 Pseudomonadota bacterium | reverse complement strand
AAGGGGATAATGCTCTACGACTTCCTTGCGGTGCGCGGCGGTGCCGAGAAACTGGCATTGACCTTATTGAAGGCCTTGCCCGATGTGCCGCTGGCTGTCGGCTATCGGGAAGTTGCGAGTTTCAGCGGGGCCGACCTGCCCGCGGGCGGATGCATCGATTTGCAGGCGGACTCGAAGATACCCGCTTGGCGTATCCTTAAAATTATGTATGCCTTCGAGCGGCGCACCGGTTTTCTCAAGGGGTATGACTGGGTGTTGTTCAGCGGGGTCTATGCACCGCTAGCGGTGCATCAACACCCGCACGGAGCGAACCTCCTCTACTGCCATACCATTCCCCGGTTTGCTTACGATTTGCAGGATTATTATCGCAGTCAGTTCCCTCGGTATTTACGCCCTGCCTTTCTGGCCCTGGTGTATTTCACGCGCTATAAATATGCCCGCGCCATCGCCAAGATGGATTTGATCATTGCCAATTCCGAGAATGTAAGGCGCCGCATCAAAAAATATCTGGGCCATGATGCGGTGGTGGTGCACCCGCCTATCGACATCGACCGGTTCCGTTGGCTGGGCGATGGCGATTATTACGTCTCTTTGGCCAGACTAGAGAATTTCAAGCGCGTCGATCGGATCGTGGAGGCCTTTCTGCGCATGCCGCAGCGCAAGCTCGTCGTGCTGTCGGGTGGCGCGGAATACGATCGGCTGCTGCAGCTGGCGCAAGGTGCTGACAATATCCGGTTTGTCGGCTGGCAGCCTGAGTCGGAGATACAGCGCTGGATTGGAGGCTGTCGTGCTGCCATTTATGTTCCGATGGACGAGGATTTTGGCATGTCGCCAGTGGAGGCGATGGCGGCAGGCAAGCCGGTTATTGGGGTTGCCGAGGGAGGGTTATTGGAGACGATTGTCGACGGCAAAACAGGGGCGCTCATACGGGGCGCCCTTTCCCTGGAGAGTCTGGTAGCCGCGGTGGAGAGGTTGGAATCGCTCAATCCACCCGCGATGAGGTTTGCTTGCGAAGAAAGGGCCAGCCAATTCTCCAAGTCGGTGTTCATCGAGAAAATGCTCAAATTGTTGGCCGTGCATGCGGGTCACGAGACTGTTAGCGCGCAGGCATCGTAACCTGTCAAGGTTATTAAAGCAGTCGGTGTGAGTGGTTGGGCGGGCCCTGGCCCCGTTTCCTTGCTGGCAATAAGGTAAACTAGGCCTTATTTGCTATTTGGCTGACAAGGCATGTATTTCAATTACCGGTCGATTTCCGCGCTGGCGGTGCTGGCGGCGCTGGGGTTGCTGACACGCCACGCGGATGCCGCCCCGGCGGCGACATCGGCAGCGGCCGATTCCTACGAGCACATCTACAAGGAAAACGTGTTCGATCCCAAGCGTGCACAATGGGCGGTGGCAACGCCGGTGCCCAGCATCCCGCCACCCTCGGCCAACGATATCCAGCTCTACGGTATCGTCAATATCGGCACAGTCAAACGTGCGGTGTTCAAAGTGGCGCCGCTATTGGCCGGCGTCGGTAAGCGTCAGTTTTTAACCCTATCCGAGGGACAGAGCATAGGCAGTTATCAGGTCGCCGAGATTAAGGCCGATCAGGTTGTACTTGCGGCTGGCGATGCGCGTTACCCGTTGCGCTTTGCCACTAAGGCCGACCGTAGTCCCGCCGGTGTGCCAGCATCCGCACCGACGCAAGCGCCGATGGAATTGCCGCCGGCGATGCCGACCATGGTGCCCGGCTTCACGCCGGTCGTGCCGGCCCAGCAACCGGTAGTGGCCTCGGCCCCATCAGCAGCAGCGGTGCCGCCCCAGCCAAGCGCAACGCCGCCTGCGGAGGGCCAGCAAGCGCAGACCAAGACAGCCGACGCCGCCCAGCCGGCGCCGCAGGCCGCGGCGCCGATTCAGGGTGCAACCTTGCTAGAGGCGATCGAGGCGGCGCGTCGGGCGCAGGCCGCAGGGCAGCCGAGCTATCCCAATCCATTCACGAAGTAGGCGGCTGGATGGCTCGGCCCTTATTTGGCCGGTTTCTTTGGGGCCTCGGCGGCTTGTTGGGTGAACTATTCGGGTAGATAGATGGCCTGCAGTAATGCATCCGCCGTCAGTTTGCTTGGCCGTTCGGCCTGATCGACCTTGATCTCGAGCGCCGCGGTGCGCAGGTAGGGGATGCCCTGGCGGGCGGTATCCAGCAACTGCACCAGGCCCGAAGTGGTGCCGGAAAAAGCCAAGCGGGCGCTAATCAACGACAGCGGTGCCAAATCGGCGCGCGGGCCCAAGGTCGCGCTGTCGATATGACCGGCCGAAGCTTGCACCGGCAAGCCTTGCGCGTAGCCGAGCAGGGTTTGTTCGGCGAAACCGATTTCGACGCCGGCATAACTGCCCTCGCTCAATACCGCGAGTTGCGCCTTGGCCTCGCGCATCTTGTCGTCGACCTTCTGCTTGATGGCGAGCTTGGCCTCCAGGCCTTGCGCGTCATGCGCGAGGGCATCGCGCTCCTCGGCCACGGCCGCATAGTCCAGGCTCATGTTGTCGAGCGCCAGCGCGAAGGCCAACACGATCACCGCCAGCAGGCCGAAGGGCTGCCAGCCCAGCACGCGGTAATACTGTTCGAAGGTGCGTCGGCTGCGTGGCGTCATTTACCGGTCTTCCCAAGACGTGCGGCGACGCAGAAGGGCTTGAGCTTCGCATCGGTGGCCAATTGCGGGTCGCACCGGCCGGCGCCGCTGAAGTTCTTGGCGGTTTTCAGCCTCTCGAGCAGCGCATCGGTGCCGCTGCCGTAGCCTTCGGCCTCGACCAGGCCGTCGTGATAGTTGAAGCGGACGAGCCAAGCCTTTTTCGGCAGATTGCGTGCCACGGCATCCAACGCATCCAGCCCGTCCGGTTCGGTGTACAAGCGATCCAATGCGGCGGCGGCCTGCTTATGGGCGGCCACGCGTTTTTCCGTCGCGGCGACGGCCGTCGCGGTGGGGCGAATCTTCTTCACATGCTGTTCCAGTTCGTCCAGCTCGGTCTGCGTGGTTTGGGTCAGCCACCACATCCCGCCGACCGCGGCAAAACCGAGCAGCAGCACGACGATGGCCGCCGGCGTCAGCCGTGCGAGCAGGGCGCTGCGCTCGGGGTCGATCAAGATGCCGACGCTGCCCGCTTGGTACCACTGCAACAGCAGTTCGGGGTAATCCAGCGCTTCCTTGCGTTGGCCGCGCAGTTTGCCGCTGCCGCCTATCAGGGCCGTCGGTGCCTCGGCCGAGGTGTAATACAGATCGATGGCCGGGGCCGGATTGGTGGCGAGCAGCAGCGTTTCCAGCGCCAGGCCGGACTGCTGCGTTGCCTGGCAACTGGTCCAGGCCGGCAGTGCGCCCCAAAAGCTATGCAGATAGGTCTGGTCCTTGTCGTTTTCCAGAAACGCCCAGAACGGTGCCGACGCCGGTTTCAGCGCATGGGCGACGATCTGCGCGCGCGCGACGATTTCGGTCAGCCGCAGGCCGATGCGCGATAGCGCCCCGGACAGGTCGGCCACCCAGGCGCTAGGCATCCAGAAGACGCTGACCCGCGTCGCGTCGGCGGTCTTGTCGATCTCCCAAGCATAGTGGATCTCGCGCAGAGGGAAGGGCAGGGCCTTGGCCAACTCGGCCTCGATCAACGGCAGCAGGTTGTCCTTGGCCCCGGCCGGCAAATCGAAGCACAGCGTACCGCCGGTGCCGGGCAGGGCCTGCACGATTACCGGCGTTTCCGGCACCAGCTTCCAGCGAATGACCAGGCCGCGCACGGCCGCCAGCACTTGATCGGCCGCCGGGGCCGATTGGAGTGGGAAGCTTTCCTTCGCCGCGATCTTCCAGCGCAGCATGACGCGCTTCCACAGGCAGCAAGTGAGCTGTCCGGCGTCGAGGTGAATGGCGAGTTTGCAGCTTGTTTTCATGGCGGCGGAAAATTGTTCTGACTGGATTTTACGCGGGTCATGGTCCGCTGTCGCGACTATGCGCGCCGCCTGGCTGTTCTGCCTGTGCCAAAGGTTGCATGGTGAAGCGGATGATGCGGCCCGGCGCCGGCGCGGCGTTGGGGTCGACCACGGCCTCGGCGACGGCGGGGTAGAGCGGGTTGGTCGAGACCAGCTTGAGTTGCACCGTCGCCGTATTCGCCGGGGCGAAGATGCCCTTGGCACCGTCGCCGAGCAAGGCGGCGCCTTCGTCCGGCGTCATCGGCTTTTGCCGGCGTTTGCGGTCGAAATCGATCAGTTTTTCCAGCGGGGCATTGCTGTAGGCGGCGACCAGCGCCAGGTCGGCACGATTGACGTCGAGGCCGCGGGTGCCGGTGGCCACCGAGAAGAGCTGGGCCAGGCCGGGCTTCGGCGCTTCGGCCTCGATGCCGCTGTCTTTCTTGGCCGGGCGCGTGCCGTTGCGCAGCGGCAGCGGGATCGCGTCGAGCGCCAAAACTTCTTCGATGCGGCTGAAGCCCTTGGCCGCGGTGTTTGGCGCCGGGGCACCGGCTGCCGTGGGGCTGGCGGCTTGGGGTGGTGCCGCGGTCTGCGGCGGGGTGCCGCCGGCCGGGGCGGCGGCGGCTGGATTAGGGGTGGGCGGATTGGTCCCGCCCGGGCCGGTGCTCCCGGGGCTGGCGCTGGTCTGCCCACCGGCGGCGGCCTGCTTGGCGACTTGATTCGGGTCGACCTTGTCGCGCGCGGCGATGATGATATCGGCGTAGTGCTCGGCCTCGGTCATGTTCTGCGCGCCTAGATACAGCAGCAGGCGGGCCAGCACCTCGCGCGTGGCCAGATTGATGTCCGGGTTGACCCGGGCGAAATCGATGGTGATGTCGATGTCGTCGAGCCGGACTTGGTAGGGGCCGGCCTCGGTGCTCCATAGCGGTGTCTGCACGGTCTGGCCGCTGTCCAGCAAGGGCTTGAGCGCGCGCGCCTTGGCCAGCTCGGCCAAGGTGTAGTGCAGCGCGCCACGCAGGGCCTGCTCGGTCTTGATGGCAGTCTTTTCGTGGTTGACCAGCTTCGCATCGAGCCGCAGCACATAGGCCAGGCTCAAGGCGATGACGGTGATGAAGATCAACACGCCGAGCGCGTAGATCATGACGAAGCCGCGCAGGCGGCGGGGCGTGGGCATGGGCTTCATGGCGTAAGCGCCATCACGAAAGAGGGGATCGCGGCACGAGACGATTCGATCGTCAAACGGATCGCCAGCGGCCTGCGGCCGTAGCTTTCCAGCCAGGCCTCTTCCCAGCGGCCGACCGCGGCGCCTTCCTCGGCCGAAGCGAGGCGGAGGTAACTGAAGGCGCATTGCTTCAGGTCCTTGCCGAGCACCTCGATCGCTTTGAACGATTCTTTCGCGTCGGCGGCCGGTGCGATGGCTGTTGCCTGGCCGCCGGTAGCGGCAGGTGGCGGCGTGTCGGCCGGCTTGCCTTGCGCGGGTTGGGTCGTATCGATCACGCGCAGCACCAGGCGCAGCTTCGCGTCGCCGTCGGATTCGGCGTTCGGCTCGCACTGCAAGCGCAGCTTTTGCCGGCCGGGCAGATTCATGCCCAGCGGCAGCGTGTCGGTCGTCATCTCCAGCTTGAACGGCTGGCCGACGATGGGCTCCTCCATGCCGACCAGGCCGGCGCCCAAGGCCTTGAACAGCCGTGCGATCTGCCGGCTCTGTTCCTGGTTATCGAGGAAGGCATTGCCGCGGGCGTAGTAATCCGATGCGGTGCGCACCAGCATGGCGCCGAGCAAGGCGACCAGCGAGGCCAGGGCCAAGGCGATGACCACCTCCAGCAGGGTGAAGCCGGCGGTATGCCGCTGCATCGCGGTCTTAGGGCTTCTTCGCATCGGGTTTGGTCTGGCTGGCGGTAGGGGCCGGTGCGACACCGGGCTTGGGCGGTTCCGCCGGTTTGGCGGCATCCGTGGCGGCGAGCGGCACGGTCTGGAATGTGGCGAGTCGATAGTGGCGCTTGGGTTCGCGCTCGCCCCAATACACGTCGACCGTGATCTGCTTGAGTTCGAAGCCGGGTTTCACCTTGTCGGCAAGGTCGCCGAACAGCGGTACGTCGCGGACCTCGACCTTGTAACCGTAATGGGTGCCGCCGTAGACCTCGCGGCTATCGCTGCCGACGATCTCGGCCTTGGGCAATGCCCGGTTTTCTTCGAGCAGGGAATTGGCCAGGGCAACCGCGTTTTCCTGGTCGGCCGCTGTCCGTGCGAGTTTAAGTCCTTGCGACAAGGCGCCGAGGATGCCGGCATAGGAAAAGCCGAGCAGCACGATGGCGACCAAAACCTCCAGCAGCGTGAAACCGCCCTGGGCCTTAGCTTGCGGCAACCGGGTGGGATTCGACACGGCCGCTAAGCCCATGGACGCGAATTTCATAGCTGCCGTAGCTCGGCGTGCTGAGGAGG
Source organism: Pseudomonadota bacterium (assembly GCA_021848725.1). Lineage (GTDB taxonomy): Bacteria > Pseudomonadota > Gammaproteobacteria > Burkholderiales > Thiobacillaceae > Sulfuritortus. The sequence goes on along the minus strand of JAJZTS010000031.1, from coordinate 18,177 downwards.
AACAGCGCTTGAGTCGCGCTGCCGTCGGGATAGAACACGATGCCTTGCGCTTCGATGGGCAGTCCGGCCGCATCGTTCGCTTGGATGGCATAGCGTGCCGGCAATCGCAGCGGCGCTTGGCCTTGCCTCGCCGGTACGATGGTGCCGGCCGCATATTGCAGCTCGACGCGGTTGGGCAGGCCGGACAGGATGGCCTGCACGCGCGCGCGCTTGAGTTCGCGCACCACGTTGTCGACCTGGGACATCTCGCTGGAGCGGCTGGCCAAGCGGCCGATGTTGTTGATCACCAGCGCGCCGGATAGGCCGACGATGACCAGCACGAACAGCAGCTCCAGCAGGGTGAAGCCCGACTGCCTAGACAGCGGGCCAAGCCGATTTCCGCGCCGGGGCTTATTCCCAGTTGTGGATATCGGCATTCTCGTCTTCGCCGCCTTCCTTGCCGTCTTTGCCCAAGGAAGAGAGGTCGTAATCGCCGTGCTCGCCGGGCGATTTGTAGACATAGGGGTTGCCCCAGGGGTCTTTCTCGACCGCTTTTTTCAGATAAGGCCCGTGCCAGGTTGTGGCGATGTCCGGGTTTTCGGGCTTGGCCCACAGCAGCTTCAGGCCTTCGTCCGTGGTTGGGTAACGGCCCAGGTCGAGGCGGAAGCCATCCAGGGCGGTGCCCAGCATCTCGATCTGCGCCTTGGCCGCCTTGACCTCGGATTTGCCCAGATGGCCGAACAGGCGCGGACCGACCAGCGCGGCCAGCAGGCCGATGATGACCATCACGATCAGCAGCTCGATCAAGGTGAAGCCGGCCTGTTTGGCTTGGCGGGCGGCGATTTTGGGGGCGGTCGATGGGTTCATATGCGTTCCGTTGATGAAAAATTACATGGGCAGATCGGTCATCGAGAAGATGGCCGACAACATGGAGACAACGACAGCGCCGATCATCAGGCCCATGAAGGCGATGATCAGCGGCTCGAACAAGGCGACGAAGTTCTTGGTCGCCTTGCGCACCTCGGTATCGTATTGATCGGCCACCTTGAGCAGCATCTTGTCGAGCGCGCCGGATTCTTCGCCGACGGTGGCCAGGTGGCCGACCAGCGGCGGGAAAAAGGCGTCGCTCTTGAGCGGCTGGGCAACCCCCTTGCCTTCCTTCACCGCCTGCGCCAAGCGATCGAGCGCGGCCTTCATCGGCACCAGTTCGGCCAGGCCGTGCACGATGCGCAAACTGGCCAGGATGGGCACGCCGCTGGCGAGCAAGGTGCCCAGCGTGCGCAGCACGCGGGCCAGTTGGGTGCGGATCAGGATGCGACCGAGCAGCGGGATGTTGAGCAGCAGCCGGTGCCACCAATTCATCCCGCTCGGCGTGCGGATATACAGCCAGAGGCCGACCACGGTAGCGACGACCGCGCCCAGGATGAACAGGCCATAGCGCAGCAGCGCGCTGCTGACCGAAACCAGCAACGCCGCGGCGAAAGGCAGCTCCTTGCCCATGTCGGCGAAGATGTCGCCGAACTTCGGGATCACGGTCAAGGCCAGCACCGCCAGGGCGACCAGGCCGAACACGGTGAGCAGCGCCGGGTAGATCGACGAGGTGATCAGGAAGGAGCGGAACTCGATGGTCCGCTGGTAGTACTCGATCAAGCGGGCCAGGGTGACCGGCAGGATGCCGCCCTCTTCGCCGGCGCGCACCATGTTGACGTAGATCTTCGGGAATACGCCGGGGTATTTGGCGAACGACGCGGCCAGGCCGCTGCCGCGTTCGACATCGACGCGCACGTTGCGCACGATGTCGCACATCTTCTTGTCTTCCAGCGTGCCCATCAGCACGTGCAACGCGCGGTCGAGCGGCAAGCCAGCCTGCAAGAGATCGGCCAGTTGTTCGGTGAACTGCAGCACGGCCTTGGTCGAGGCGCGGCCTTGGCCCATCGCGCCCAGGCGCTTGAACAAGGGCTGCGCCTCGCTGATGCTGACCGGCACCAGGCGTTGCCCCTCCAGCGCCTTACGCACGGAGGCCTCGTCGGTCTCTTCCATTAGGCCGGACAGATTCCGGCCGTCGGCACTCAGGGCGACATATTTGAATCGAGGCATCAGCTGTCCTGCCGGGTCACGCGGGCCAGTTCCTCGATGGTGGTCAGCCCGGCCAAGACCTTGTTGATGCCGTCGTGGCGCATGGTGGCGCCGCCCTCGGCCAGGGCGACGCGGCGGATCTGCTCGGCCGGCAGCTTCTTCAGGATGGCTTCCTTGACCGCGGAATTGAGCGTCAGCAACTCGTAGATGCCGACCCGGCCGGCATAGCCGGTGTGGGTGCAGTGATTGCAGCCGGCGCCCTTGTAGATGCGCAGCTCCGGCCCGACCGACACGCCTTCCGATTCCAGGAACAGCCGGTCCAAGTCGGACGGCGCGATCTCGGTCTTGCAATGCGGGCAGATCACGCGCACCAGGCGCTGGGCCAGCACCATCAGCACCGATGACGCGATCAGGTAGCTCTCGATGCCCATGTCCATCAAGCGGTGGGCGGCGCCGAAGGCGTCGTTGGTGTGCAGGGTGGAGAACACCAGGTGGCCGGTCAGCGCCGATTGGATGGCGATCTCGGCCGTCTCGCGGTCGCGCACCTCGCCGATCATGATCACGTCCGGGTCTTGCCGGACGATGGAGCGCAGCGCGCTGGCGAAGGTCAGGTCGATCTGCGGCTTGACCGCCAACTGATTGATGCCCTCGATCTGGTATTCGACCGGGTCTTCGACCGTGATGATCTTTTGTTCCGGCGTGTTGATCATTTGCAACGCGGCATACAGCGTGGTGGTCTTGCCGCTACCGGTCGGGCCGGTGACCAGGATCATGCCGTGCGGCTCGGCGATGTAGCGTTCGAAGCTCGCGCGCATGGCCGGGTCCATGCCCAGCATGTCCAGGCCGATGCGCATCGAGCCCTGGTCAAGTAGGCGGATCACCATGCTCTCGCCGTGCACGGTCGGCAGGGTCGACACCCGCATGTCGATGTCGCGGTTGTTCAGCCGCATCTGGATGCGGCCGTCCTGCGGCAGCCGGCGCTCGGCGATGTTCATCTTGGCCCGCAGCTTGATGTGCGAGATCACCGGCATGAACATGCTGCGCGGCGGCGATTCGATGTCGTGCAGCACGCCGTCGATACGATAGCGCACCTTGAACTGCTCTTTGTAGATCTCGAGGTGGATATCGGACGCGCGCGCATCGGCTGCACCGGCGATGATGGCTTGCGCCAGGCGCACCACCGGCGCGTCTTCCGCCTGGGTGCGGATCGACTCCATGTCCTCTTCGGCATCGGCCGTGAGACCGCTTTCCTCGGCATAGGCGGAATAGAGACCGGCGTCTTCGGTGTAGATGCGCTCGATGTGGAACAGCACGTCGTCGCGGTTGGCCAGCAGCAACTTGAGCGGCAGGTTCGAGAACTGGCGCAGCGCCTCCAACACGTTCAAATTCACCGGCGGCGCCACCGCCACGCGCAGCGCGGTGCCCTCCACGCCCAGAGGCAGGTAGCCGTAGGCCTTCAAGGCATCGGCCGACAAGCCCTCCATCGGCCGGATTTCCTCCGGAAAGTCGGCCCGGCTCAGGGTATCGTCGCCGAATACGGCGGCATAGCGCGAGAACAGGTGTTCGTCGCTGAATGTTTCGCGGGGGGTCGGTTTCGTTTCTATTGCCACGAGGTTTGTAATGTCACCGAATGATTAAGTGGATGCGGCCACGGCACCGATTCGACGCCGTGACGCGGTTCGGGTTCCGAATCGAATGCAAGGTCATTGAATCGATTGGGCATTTTAAAGGGTTTTGTGTGGATTTTTCAGCAAAAAATCGGCCGCGAGGGGTATAAACTGGGTCCGCGTGCTTAAGGCGACGCGTTCGGTCGCCGGCAAAATGTCCAAGGAGGTTCAAATGCGTTTCTTTGTTGCGTTGTTCGTTTGCGTGTTCCCATTGACCGGTCAGGCGGCGGAAAAGGCCTTTCCCCAACTCTTCGCCGAGGCGACCGGGTTGATCAACAAGCCGCTCGCCCAAACCGGCAACGGCTTTGCCGCGGGGCAGACCTATGCCGGCCCTTACGGCGGCAGCTACACACTCGATGTTGGTCAATGGAGTGGCAACAGCGGCACCATTTCGGCCTCGTACAACAATTTTGTCATCCCGGCGTCCAGCACCATGCACCTCGTCTACAACGGCAGCTGGACCTATACCGGCTCGGTGTTGGCGAACAATATGCTGGAGGGCAATCTGACCGGCCAATGGACGATCAGTGGCCTCGGCCAGGGGCTGGACAATTTTTCTTGGAACATGAGCGTGCGCTTCTCCGCCGGGATGGCCTATTTGTCGATGACGGCCCCGGGCTTGGGTGCGCCGATCAGCTATCAGTTCAGCCAAGCGGATATGCTGGCCTTACTGCTGTAGGGCCAGTCGTTTATCGCCGATGGGGCGGGCATGCTTGGCATGCCCGCCCTTTTCGTTTGCGGGGGAGGTCATCTATCCTCCTGCCGATGGATACCCTAGCCAGCTACGACGACCTGCCCTACGACAGCGTGCCGATTACCGACACGCACCCCGATGGCTTGCGGGCGATCGCCCGTCTGTTCGGCGTGGCGGGCAAGCCGGCCCATGCTTGCCGGGTGTTGGAGCTGGGCTGTGCCGGGGGCGGCAATTTGATCCCGATGGCCTTCTATTTGCCGGGCAGCGAGTTCGTCGGCATCGATCTCGCCCGGCATCACATCGAGGAAGCCAGCGGTCTGATCGATGAGTTGCAGCTCGGCAATGTGCGCGTGTTGCATCGCAGCGTGACCGACGACCTGTCCGATCTGGGCGAGTTCGATTACATCATCGCCCATGGCCTGTTTTCCTGGGTGCCGCGGCCGGTGCAAGACCGCGTGTTGGCGCTGTGTGCCCGGCAGCTCTCGGCCAACGGCATCGCCTATATCAGTTACAACACGCTGCCGGGTTGGCGCGCTCGGGCTGGCTTGCGCGATATGCTGCTGGCCTTTTGCGATAAAACCGCACGGGCCTCGGTGCGCTTGAGCCAAGCGCACGCCTTGTTCGATCTCTTGGCGCCGGCGCTGCGCTTGCAACCCACGCCGGAGGCGCAAGGGCTGCTGGCCGAGATCGACTACCTGCGCAAGGCGCCGGCCTCTTACCTCTATCACGAGTATCTGGAAGAGACCAACGAGCCGCTCTGGTTCGCCGAGTTCATGGCGCGGGCGCAGGCCGCCGGCCTGGACTACCTGGCCGATGCGGTGTTGTCGACCATGCTGCCGGCCACGCTGGGCGAGGAAACGGCACGCGAATTGAGCGGCCTGGCCGATCGCCTGCGCGTCGAGCAACTGATGGACTACGCCCGGCTGCGCAAATTCCGCCGCACCCTGCTGGTGCGGCGCGGTGTGGCGGTGAACAGCGCGCCCGATCTGGCAGCCTTCACCGGCTTGGCCTTCCATGCCGACCTCGCCAGCGACGAGGAATTGGACTTCGCCAGCGATACGCCGCAGGCCTTTCGGCTATCGACCGGCGGCGAGTGCCGCATTGCCCATCCCTTGGCCAAGGCGGCCGCCATGAGCCTGGCCATGCGCTATCCGGACAGCGCGGGCTGGTATCAATTGCTGGCCGCGGCCAGCGCCGTGGTCGCCGAGCATGGCGATGAACGCTTCATCGGCGAGGTGGCCCAGTTCCAGACCGAGTGGTTCAGTCTGGCGGCCTATCAAAGCGTGCGCCTGTCGGCCGAGGCGCGCGGCTTTGCGGTCGAGGTGCCCGATCGGCCGCAAGCCCATGCCCTGGCCCGCGCCCAGGCTCGGCGGGGCAAGGTGGTCGCCTCGGTGCGGCATGCGGCGGTGGAACTGGATGAATTCGGCGCCCGGCTGGTGCAGCAGATGGACGGCCGGCGCGACCTCGACGGCCTGACCGATTGGCTGCTGCAAGCCCTGCAGGCCGCAGGCCGGCCCGTGCCCGAGCGCGCCGCACTGCTGGCGGCCTGCCATCAACTGCTCTGGACTTTGGCTCGGGCCGGGCTGTTGGCCTGAATTATTTCCCGCCAAAGACGGAATAATGCTTGACGCATCCGTCAGCCTCGCCCATAGTGCGCGGGCATGTCTCGTTTCAGAGCGATTTGTCAGCTGTAGCTCGCTGCTCGTCGGTAGTCCAGTTGTCCTTCATTTCCCTGTCTGAGATTGCGTAAACGCCGGCATATTGTCGGCAACTCAACTTGTATAAGGAATACACATCATGGCACTGGGTACCGTTAAATGGTTTAACGACTCCAAAGGTTTCGGTTTCATCACCCCCGACGAGGGCGGTGAGGATCTGTTCGCGCACTTCTCCGCGATTCAGGGCAACGGCTTCAAGACCCTGAAGGAAAACCAGCGGGTCAGCTTCGATGTCACCACTGGCCCCAAGGGCAAGCAGGCGTCGAACATCAATCCGGCCTGATCGGGTTAACCGACCCAAGCGCAAAAAGCCCGGCGTGCCGGGCTTTTTTGTTTTGCACACATTAACTGAAGATGTCGGCATCGTCTGCGGTGTTGGCCTCGCATGAGGAAACACAATCTATGGCCAAGGAAGACTTGATCGAAATGGAAGGCGTGGTCGCCGAAGTGCTGCCGGACAACCGCTACCAAGTGACCCTGGAAAACGGCGTGGCGGTGACCGCCTATGCCGCAGGCAAGATGCGCAAGCACCATATCCGCATCCTGGCCGGCGACAAGGTTTCGCTGGAGATGTCGCCCTACGATTTGAGCAAAGGGCGTATCACTTTCCGCCACAAGGACGAGCGGCCAACCGCCGGCAGCGCGCGCCCCGCGCAGTTCCGCCGGCGCTGACGGTTCATTCGCCGGCCAGGGCCGCCAACTGTTCGGCCTGGTGCTCGGTGGCGAGGGCCCCGAACAGCTCGTCGAGGTCGCCGTCCATGATCGCATCGATTTTGTACAGCGTGAGGTTGATCCGATGGTCGGTGATCCGGCCCTGGGGGAAATTGTAGGTGCGGATGCGGTCGGAGCGATCGCCGGTGCCGACCAGCGATTTTCGGGTGGCGGCCTCTTTCGCTTGCTGTTCCTGTAATTGTTTGTCTTTCAAGCGCGCCGCCAGCACCGACATGGCCTGGGCCTTGTTGCGATGCTGCGAGCGGTCGTCCTGGCATTCCACCACCAGACCGGTCGGTAGGTGGGTGATGCGTACCGCCGAGTCGGTCTTGTTGATGTGCTGGCCGCCGGCGCCGCTGGCGCGGAAGGTGTCGATGCGCAGCTCGGCCGGATTGATGTCGATTTCATTCAGTTCGTCGGCCTCGGGCATCACCGCGACGGTGCAGGCCGAGGTGTGGATGCGGCCCTGGGCCTCGGTCTCCGGCACGCGTTGCACGCGGTGGCCGCCCGACTCGAACTTCAATTTCGAATAGGCGCCGGCGCCGACGATGCGACAGATGATCTCCTTGTAGCCGCCGACCTCGCCCTCGTTGCTCGAAACCACTTCCACCTTCCAGCGTTGGCGTTCGGCATAGCGCGAATACATGCGGAACAGGTCGCCGGCGAACAAGGCGGACTCGTTGCCGCCGGTGCCGGCGCGGATCTCCAGGAAGATGTTGCGCTCGTCGTTCGGGTCTTTCGGCAACAGCAGCTTCTGCAGATTGATCTCCAAGCTGGCCAGCTTGGCCTTGGCCGCCTCGATCTCGCTCTCGGCCAGTTCGCGCAGCTCGGGGTCGCCCAGCATGCCCTCGGCCGTGGCCAGGTCTTCCGCGGCCTGGCGGTAGGCCTGGTAATGTTCGACCACCGGGGTCAGCTCGGCGTGCTCGCACGAGAGCTTGCGGAATTGCTCCATATCGGCCGTGGCATCCTCGGCCGCGAGCAGGTGATTGAGCTCCGTGAGCCGCGCGTCGATCTGCGCCAGCTTGTGTGCGACCGAGTCCTTCATTCGTCGCGTAGCTTGAACAGATGGGCCAAGTGGCGGGCGAGGGTTTCGCGTTCCTCGCTGGTCGCTTGGTTCAGCGTGTGACTGGGCTCATGCAGCAGTTTATTGACTAGGCCGCGACTCATCGCCTCGATGACAGCCTGCGGATCGTCGCCGCGGGCCAGTGCGCGGGCGGCCTTGTCCAGTTCGTGCCGGCGCATGCGCTCGGCGTGGTCGCGCAGGCTGCGTAAGGTCGGCACGGCGCGGCGGCCGTCGACCCAATGCATGAACTCGGTCACGTTGGTCGCGATGATGGCCTCGGCTTGGCCGACCGCGGCCTTGCGATTGTCATGGCCGGCGCGCACCACTTCGCCCAGATCGTCCACGGTGTAGAGGAAGACGTCGTCGAGTTGGCCGACCTCGGTCTCGATGTCGCGCGGCACGGCCAGGTCGACCATGAACATCGGCCGGTGCTTTCTCAGCTTCACCGCGCGCTCGGCCATGCCCAGGCCCAGGATCGGCAAGGGGCTGGCGGTCGAGGTGATGACGATATCGAAATCGGCCAGCAGTTCCGGCAGCGCATTGAGCGCGGCGGCCTCGCCGCCGAGTTTGCGCGCCAACTCGCGGGCGCGTTCGACGGTGCGGTTGGCCACCATGACCCGTTTCGGCTTGCGTGCGGCGAAATGGGTGGCGACCAGTTCGATCATCTCGCCAGCGCCGATGAACAGGATGGCTTGGTCCTCGATCGACGGGAAGATGCGCTCGGCCAATGAAACCGCCGCCGCTGCCATCGATACCGTGTTGGCGCCGATATGGGTCGCGGTGCGGACCTCTTTGGCGACCGAAAAGGTGCGCTGGAACAGGCGATTGAGCAAGAGTCCCAGTGTGCCAGCCTGCTTGGCTTGGTCGGCCGCTTGCTTCATCTGGCCGAGGATCTGGGTTTCGCCCAGGACCATGGAGTCGAGGCCGGAGGCGACGCGAAAGGCGTGGCTGACGGCCTGGTCGTTCGGCAACAGATACAGATAGGGTTGCACGTCCTTGGCCGGCAAGGAATGGAATTCGGCCAGCCAGGCGCTGACGGCCTCGGGCCGTTCGGTATTGCAATAGATCTCGGTGCGGTTGCAGGTCGACAAGATGGCCGCCTCGCGTGCGAGCTTATGCCCGGTCACATCGGCCAGCGCGCGCTCGAGGATGTCGGGCGGGAAGGCGACGCGCTCTCGGATCGCAACGGGGGCGGTATGGTGGTTGACGCCGCAGGCGAACAACTGCATCGGCAGGGAGAAATGTTTAGTAAAAACAGAATTTTACTATTTTAGTCCCGGATTTATGAGGCCTTAGAAGAAAAAGTTTTCTTGATCCCACGGGCTCTTCGGCCGTTTCGGCGGCTCGGCGGGTTTGAGCGGTTCGGCCGCCTTGGGCGGCTTGGCGGGCTCCGTTTCCCGTTTCGGCTTGCCAGGCTTGCCCGTGTCGCCGGCCGGCCTGGCTGGCGTGACAGTCGGTGCAATGGTCGGCGCGACGGCCGGCGCGGGCGCCGGCTTTGCCGCGGCGCCGGTGGCATCGGTCGACGGGGTCGGTCTGGGCGGCAGGCCGCGCACGGGTAGCTTCGCCGTCTTCGGCTGCGGCCCGCTGCCCAATACCAGTGGGCGCAGCGCGGGCTCCATCAGCTTGAGCAGCTGTGCCGGCAGGCCGCTGGTGAAATGGAAATTGCCGGCCGCTTCGCCCGGCACATAGGCGGTCATCACGCCGAAGAAATGGTCGCCGAGGAAGAAGGCAAAGGTGGCGACGCGGTTGACCACCTTGGATTCGACGACGGTGCCGTCGGGCGCAAAGACCTCATAGCGGTTGTCGCCGGTGCCGGTCTTGCCGCCGATTGCAAGCTGGCCGCCCTCAGGCAAATGGAAGGCATCGCGCAAGCGGCGGGCGGTGCCGTCTTGCACGACATTGATCAAGGCGCGGCGCACCACTTGGGCAACGGCGGCCGGGATCACGCGCTCGCCTTGGGCCGTCACACGGGTGAACTCGGTTTGATAGGGCGTGTCGGCGCCGAACTCCAGGCGGTTGATCGAGGCCACCGGCAGGCGCACGCCGTTGTTGACGACGACGCCGACCAGTTCGGCCAGCGCGGCCGGCCTGTCGGCGGAGGAGCCGATGGCGGTGGCATAGGACGGCACCAGGCTGGAGAAGGGATAGCCCAGGTTGCGCCAGCGTCGATGGATCTCCTGGAAGGCCTCGATCTCCATCAGGCTGTGGATGCGGCTGTCTTGGGCATCCTTGCCGGCGGTCTGGAACAACCAGTTGTAGCCCTCGATGCGCTGCTCACGGCTATTGGCGACTAAGTCTTTCCAATGGGCGTCGGGGTGATTGATCAGTTGGGCGGCGAGCCAGAGTTCCAGCGGGTGGATCTGCGCGATATAGCCACGGTCGCCAAGATTGAATTTCTCCGGGCCGTAATCGCGGTAGAGCTTGGCCAATGCGGCTTGGTTATAGGCCGCCGGATTGTTCAGCCGGCCCTTCATGAAGGCGCTGAAGGTCGCCAGATCGTGCGCGGGGTAGATGTAGCGATACACCGCCGCCAATCGGCGCGGGTTGGCGCTCAGGTGGTTCAACAGCGTGGCGGTGATCTGCTCGCTGGCCAGGCCTTTGTACTTCTTGTAGAAACGGCCGAGGAACAGCTTGCCCTCTTCGTCGGCAAACTTGGCCAGGTAGTCCTTGCGTGCCGGGTTGTTCGGGTCGGACAGGATTTGCGCGGCGGTGCTCGGCACGCGATAGATCAGGTGGCGCACGATGTCGCGCATCAAGCGGATGAAGGGCAGGTTGACCGAATTGCGGGTCGCTTCCCACAGGTCCATGGTCCTGCCGTTGTCCTCGCGATGGAAGTTGACGAAGCGATGGATGCCGCCGCCGGTGAAAAAGGCCTCGTCCGGGTTGGCCGAATACTTGCGATCCATCGCCGCATCGAGCATGGCAGTGAGGCTGCGGTTTTCCGTCTGCTGCAGGTAACCGAGCGCCCATTGGGTCAAGGCGTCCTGGTCGGCTACCTTTTCGGCGGCCAACTGCGCCGGCTGCATCCAGGCGTATTGTGCGTGCAGGTCGGCGACGATTTGCAGATAGGTGATCAAGGTGCGCAGCTTGGCCGAAGACCCCATATCGAGCTTGGCGCCTTGGTTGATGTCGAACGGCTGATTCAAGTTGTCGACCTGAACCCGCAACTGGCCGCCGGCCTCGGTCAACTCGTACAGCGTGAAGCTGTACATGACTTGGCTCAGATCGTTGCCCGGCGCAAACAGGTATTGGCCATACAGGCCGAGCGCGGCGACCGATGCCGGGTCGTGTAGTTTTTTTAGAAACTCGGTGACGGCATGCTGGGTCGGTGCGTGCAGGCTGGTATTGACCGTGAGGTCGAGCTTGTCCAGATCGTACAGCCGGCTGAGGCCGAGCATCTTGGTCAGTTCGACCCGTATCGCATTGACCGCCTTGTTGTCGATGAAGCGGTCGTGGTCGGGCTTGGCCTTGGTCTTGCTCTCGGCGAAGACGAGGGGCTCGCGCAGGGCGAGGTCGCGCAGGGCCGGGCTGATAATGTTGGCATCGGCCAGCAGTTTGAGGTGCACGTTGGCCAGCTGGTTCAAGGCGGTCCGGCCATTGACCAGATAGTAGGACGGCTTGCGTTGCGAGATCAGCAAGGCCAAGACGTGTTTGTAGGCGCGGGCGGTCTCCGGCGTGGGCTGCGGATTCCAAAGCAGACGGTTGACCGCGGCGAAGTCCAGGCCGAACCAGGCCTCCAGGCCATCGCCGATGCCGTGGATCTCGCCATAGCCGGGCGCGGCGGCGAGCGGCACGGTGTTCAGATAATCCTGCACGATGCGGCGGCGGGTGACCCGGGTGTCGGCCCCTTCGAGATAGGCGCGCACCGAGGCCGAGGCCATCTGGGTCAGCTTGTCGCCGGCGGTGAGGGTGAGGCCGTCGGGCGAATGCCGGTATTTTTCGATCTGGGTCGCCAGCGTCGAACCGCCGGGCACGTTGCGGCTAGGGTCGACCACCTGCATACCCTTTTGCAAGACCGCCTCGGCGAGGCGGTCCCATTCGACGGCGGGATTGCGCCGCGGATAGTTGGGGTCGAGCAGCTCGCGGTTTTCGATGAACAGCAGGGTATAGGCGACGCTGTGCGGGATGTCGGTGAATCGGCCGTAGGTGTGACGCGGATATGGGGCGCTGAACAGGGCTTTATTCGCGCTGTCGAGCAAGTTGAGGCCGGCGACGGATTTCTCCCGATAGGGCAGGAATAGGCCATAGCCGGCAAGTTGGTCCATAGAACTCGAGATGCGGGCTTGGCGCGTGATCTCGAAGCCCTGCCGCTGCAAACGCGGGATGAAATCGGGCAGGCGCGCATAACCCAAGCGCTGGTCATAGGGGCCGCGTTTCGGGAAATGGATTTTGTCGCTGGGGCCGGGCTCGACCTTGAAGGTCAGCTTCTTCGCATAGTCGGACAGGAACAGGGCTTGTAGCGGCGACGCGGAAAACTCGAACAAGGCCACGGCCGTGCCGACGGCCAGCGAAACCCAGAATGTGAGCTTGATCTTGCGCCAGCGGCGGCGTCGGCGTTCTTCGCGATTCTCGAACATCAGACCGGCTCGCGAAGGCAACGTCGCGCAGCGGCAGGCCGCCCCCCTCGCCCCGCTGCAAGAGAAGGCTGGGGTGAGGGCAAACAATCGCGTCGAGTAAATAAATCCATCAAGCGCTTAACTCTCGGCATGTTCGTTCGCCCAATCGCGTGGTTGCAAGAAGACCTCGTAGAGTTTTGCCTCGGCGGTGCCCGCCTCAGGTGCCCAGTCGTAGCGCCACTTCACGATGGGCGGCAGCGACATCAGGATCGACTCGGTGCGGCCGCCCGATTGCAGGCCGAACAGGGTGCCGCGGTCATAGACCAGGTTGAACTCGACATAACGGCCGCGCCGATAGGCCTGGAAGTCGCGTTCGCGCTCGCCGTAGGGCAGGTCGGCCCGGCGTTCGAGGATGGGTACATAGGCCGGCAGGAAGTGGTCGCCGACCGATTCGGTCAGGTTGAAGCAGTGTTCGAAGCCGTTGGCGTTGAGGTCGTCGAAAAAGATGCCGCCGACGCCGCGCGGTTCCTGGCGGTGCTTGAGGAAGAAATAGTCGTCGCACCACGTTTTGAATTTCGGGTGGTAGTCGGCACCGAACGGCTCCAGCGCCTTGCGGCAGGTGCGGTGAAAGTGCGCCGCGTCCTCCTCGAAGCCGTAGTAGGGCGTCAGGTCCATGCCGCCACCGAACCACCAGACCGGCTCGGCGCCCGGCTTCTCGGCGTTGAAGAAGCGCACGTTCATATGCACCGTCGGACTATAGGGATTGCGCGGGTGCAGCACCAGCGACACGCCCATCGCCTCATAGCGGCGGCCGGCCAGTTCGGGCCGGTGGGCCGAAGCCGAGGCGGGCAGGTTGCCACCCATGACGTGCGAGAAATTGACGCCGCCGCGTTCGAACACATTGCCTTCCTCGATCAGGCGGGTGATGCCGCCGCCGCCCTCGGGGCGGGTCCAGACATCGCTGCGGAAGGGCTTGCCGTCGATCTGTTGCAGGCGCTCGACGATGAGTTCCTGCAATTGCAGCAGGAACGTCTTGACCTTGCTTGTCTCCATTATGTCCATCGCTTAGGTGATGGCCCGATTCTAACAGGCGCCGCGCCGATACCGCGGCGTGGCAGCGGCAATTTGTCACATTCCGGACGGCGCCTGCGGTTAATAAGATTGCGGCCTCTCCAATGCTTGGCATCGTGCCGTTACCGATATGCATTCCTACCGCCTGCATCCTCGCCATTGTCTTATCCTCGCCGTCCTCGCGGCGCCAGCTGCGGCCGAAGAGCCCGACCGGCTCGACGAGGTGGTGGTCACCGCGCCGCGCATGGCCGAGCCGCTCGCCGTCACGCTCGATCCGCGGGCGCCGCAACAGCCGGTGCCGGCCAATGACGGCGCGGCGCTGCTCAAGAACATCCCTGGCTTTGCGATGATCCGCAAGGGCGGTACCGATGGCGATCCGGTGTTACGCGGCCTGACCGGCTCGCGCCTGAACGTGTTGCTCGACGGTGCCGAGTTCCTCGGCGGCTGCGGCATGCGCATGGATCCGCCGACCGCTTACGTCTTCCCCGAGGCCTTCGACCAGGTCACGGTGATCAAGGGTCCGCAGACCGTGCGTTACGGCAATGGCAATGCGGCGGGGGTGGTGTTGTTCGAGCGCACGCCGCAACCGGCCGGTGCGCCCGGCGTGCGGGGTTTCGCCAGCCTGATGGCCGGTGGCTGGGGCCGGCTGGATGGCGTGGCCAACGCCGCCGCCGCCGGCGAACGGGCCTATGTCGAGGCGACGGCCAGTCATGCCGAATCGGGCGACTACGAGGACGGTGCCGGTAAGCGCGTGCATGCCGCTTATCGACGCCAAAGCCTCAATACCGTGGCCGGCTGGCTGCCGCAGCGCGACACCCGGCTCGAACTCTCGGCGAGCGCCAGTCGGGCCGAGGCGGCCTATGCCGACCGCACGATGGACGGCGTGAAGTTCGACCGCGAGGGCTACGGCCTCAAGCTGGAGCAGGCCAACCTCGGCCCGGTCTTGCGCCAGCTCAAGGTCCAGCTGAACTACAACTACATCGATCATGTGATGGACAACTACAGCCAGCGCGCGCTGACCGGCATGGCCATGGTCAACAACCCGGACCGCGAGACCAAAGCCGCGCGCGTCGCCGGTGATTTGGCCTTGAGCGCCGACACTGTGCTGACCGTCGGTGCCGACTGGCAAGGCAACGCGCACACCTTGCGCAAGGCCAGCGGCGCGGTTGCCTATCGCTATCAAGGCTTGGTGCGAGTGCGCGATATGGAGACCGCGATCCGGGGCCTGTTCGGCGAACTACGTCACGATCTGAGCGGCAATGCCCGCTTGATCGGCGGCCTGCGTGCGGACGCCTGGTCCGCCGACCGCTACAACGGCACGAGCGGCGGCTTTTTGGCGGGGGCCGATGAAGCCTTGCATAGCGGTTTTCTGCGTTATGAAAGGGACTTGCTTGGCCGGCCGGCCACGGTCTTCGTTGGCTTGGGCCGCAGTCAGCGACCCATGGATTATTGGGAGGCCTCGACCTACAACGGCATCTTGGCCAGCGGCCGGCTCGCGCCGGAAACCAACACCCAGTTGGATACCGGGCTGATCTGGAAGGGCGGCCAGGCCCACGGTTCGATCTCCGTGTTCTACGGCAAGGCGGCCGACTACATCCTGACCTATGCCGGGCCGGTCGCCAGCACGCGCCTGTCGAACTGCGCGGCCAATATGGGCACTTGGTATTGCAGCGGCAACATCGACGCCAGCCGCTATGGCGGCGAGGCCGACCTGGCTTGGCGCTTCGCCTCGGCCTGGACCCTGCGCGGCAGCCTGGCCTACGTCCACGGCGACAACGACAGCCATGGCCGCCCCCTGGCCCAGACCCCGCCGCTCGAAGGGCGGCTGGGGATCGAGCGCACGCTCGGTGCCTGGACCCTAGGCAGCGTGCTGCGCATGGTCGCCGCGCAAGATCGCTACGATATCGGTTACGGCAACATCGTCGGTCAGGATTACGGCCGCACCGCCGGCTTCGCCACCTTGGCGCTCAACGCCGCGTACAAGGCGGGCAAGGGGCTGTTGTTCACGGCGGGGATCGATAACGTGTTCGACAAGGCCTATGCCGAACACCTGGCGCGCGACAATAGCTTCGAGGCCGGCGCCAGCACCCGGGTCAACGAGCCGGGCCGCTTCGCCTGGGCCAAGCTCAGCTATACCTACTGAGTTTCAGACGCGCAGCACGCCGCCGCTGGCCGGGTCGAGGATGGTCGACGGCCGGCGGCGCCGGCCGATGCGGCCGGGCAGAGCCCAGACGGCACTGCCGAATGCGCGCCGGCAGGCCGCTGCGGTCTTCAGCGGTTTGCGGCCGGTGCGATTGGCGCTGGTGGAGACCAGGGCCATGTCCAGTTGCCGGCACAGTTGTGCCGCCTCGGGGTGAGCGGTGACGCGTACGGCGAGCTTGGTGTGGCGGCCGGTCAGCCAAGGCGGACAGTGGCGTGAGGTAGGCAATAACAGGGTGGTGGGGCCGGGCCAGTAGTCCTTGAAGCGGGCCGCGAGCTCGGGCTCGACCGGCGCAAGATAGCGACGGAACTGGGTGAATTCGCTGCCGATCAGAATCAGACCCTTGGCCTGCGGTCGGCCCTTCAAGCGTAGGATTTTTCTGACCGCGTTGCGCTTGCGCGGGTCGCAGCCCAGGCCGTAACAGGATTCGGTGGCGTAGGCGATGACACCGCCACGCTCGAGGTGGCGGCGGACGGCGGCAATGTCGGGCAGCGGGGTCACCGGTCGATTGTATCGTCGAAAAAAATTTCACCGCAAAGAGCGCAAAGGACGTAAAGAAAAATTGTTCTTTGCGAGTCTTCGCGGCCTTCGCGGTAGAAAAGGTTTATTTTTTGCGGTGGATGGCGCGATAACCGATATCGCGCCGCATCTGGCAACCGTCGAAATGAATCTGCTCGGCGATCTCGTAGGCGCGAGTCTGGGCCTGTTTCACCGTGTCGCCCAGCGCGGTGACGCAGAGCACGCGGCCGCCAGCGGTGACCAGCGTGTTGTCCTTGAGCGCGGTGCCGGCATGGAACACGTGGTAGTCCTCGCCCTCTGCCAGCAGGCCGTCGATGACATCGCCCTTCCGCGGGCTGTCCGGGTAGCCGCCGGCCGCCAGCACGACGCCGAGGGCGAAGCGGCGGTCCCACTCGGCCTCGATCTGGTCGAGCTTGCCGTCGATGGCCGCTTCCAGGATCTGGCTGAAGTCGGTCTTCAGCCGCATCATGATCGGCTGGGTCTCCGGGTCGCCCATGCGGCAGTTGAACTCCAGCACCTTGGGCGTGCCCTGCGCGTCGATCATCAGGCCGGCATAGAGGAAGCCGGTGAACAGGATGCCTTCCTGCTTCATGCCATTGACCACCGGGCGGATCACCTCGCGCAGCACGCGGGCGTGCATCTCCGGCGTGACGATCGGCGCGGGCGAATAGGCGCCCATGCCGCCGGTGTTCGGGCCCTGGTCGTTGTCCAGTAGGCGCTTGTGGTCCTGGCTGCTGGCCAGGGTCAGCACGTGCTCGCCGTCGACCATGACGATGAAGCTGGCCTCCTCGCCGAGCAGGCATTTCTCGATCACCACGCGGTGGCCGGCCTCGCCCATGCTGTTGCCGGCGAGCATGGCGTCGACCGCGGCGTGCGCCTCTGGCAGCGTCTGCGCCACCACCACGCCCTTGCCGGCGGCCAGGCCGTCGGCCTTGATCACGATGGGCGCACCCTGGCGCTCGATGTAGGCATGGGCCTCGGCCGCGTCGGTGAAGGTGCCATAGGCAGCGGTCGGGATCTGGTGCCGGACCATGAAGGCCTTGGCGAAATCTTTCGAACTTTCCAGTTGAGCGGCGGCGCGGGTCGGACCGAAGATCTTCAGGCCCTTGGCGCGGAAGGCATCGACGATGCCGGCGGCCAATGGGGCCTCGGGGCCGACCACGGTGAAGGCGATGGTCTCGCGCTGGCAGAACTCGATCAATTCGGCGAAGTCGGTCAGCGCGACGTTCTCGACGCCCTCCTCGATGGCGGTGCCGCCGTTGCCTGGCGCGACGTAGACCTTCTGCATGCGCGGGCTCTGCTTGAGCCGCCAGGCCAGGGCGTGCTCGCGGCCGCCGGAACCGATAACCAGGACTTTCATCTCAATCCCACCGTGCCATCAATGCCGGAAGTGGCGCATGCCGGTGAAGACCATGGCCATGCCGTGCTCGTCGGCGGCGGCGATCACCTCGTCGTCGCGCATCGAGCCGCCGGGCTGGATCACGGCCTTGACCCCGGCCTGGGCGGCGTTGTCGATGCCGTCGCGGAAGGGGAAGAAGGCGTCCGAGGCCATGACCGAACCGGGCACCACCAGGCCGGCGTGCTCGGCCTTGATCGCGGCGATGCGGGCGGAGTTGACCCGGCTCATCTGGCCGGCGCCCACTCCGATGGTCATCCGCTCTTTCGCGTAAACGATGGCGTTGGATTTGACGAACTTGGCCACAGCCCAAGCGAACAGCAGATCGGCCATTTCCTGTTCGCTCGGCGCGCGTCGGGTCACCACTTTCAGTTCGTTGTACAGCGCGAGGTCGGCGTCTTGCACCAAGAGGCCGCCGCTGACCCGCTTGTAGTCCAGGCGGGCGCCCGGCTGCGCCGGCCACTGGCCGCACTCGAGCACGCGCACGTTCTTCTTGGCGGCGGCGATCTCGACGGCGGCGGCGGCGA
>JAJZTS010000089.1 GCA_021848725.1 Pseudomonadota bacterium | reverse complement strand
TAGACCTGGATCAAGATCGGCACCGCGAGCAGCGCGATGATCGCGGGTTGCTTGAGGATGGCCTCGCCCTGGAAGGCGAACAACAGCACCAAGGTGGCGAGCAGGGCGGAGATGCCGATCGGGTGCAGCCGCTTCAAGGTGGCCTGGAACGCGGTCTCGCCGCGGGCCAGCAGCCAGCGCCGCCAAGCCTGGGCCACGACGACCGGAATGACGATATACAGCAGCACCGACAGGAACAGGGTGGCCCAGGGCACGGTGATCGCCGACAGCCCGAGCAACAGGCCGACGATGGGCGCGAAGGCGACGATCATGATCGCGTCGTTCAGCGCGACTTGGCTCAGCGTGAAGTGCGGCTCGCCCTTAGTCAGGTGGCTCCAGACGAAGACCATGGCCGTGCACGGCGCGGCGGCCAGCAGGATCAGGCCGGCGATATAGCTGTCGATCTGTTCGGCCGGTAGGTAGGGCGCGAACAGATGGCGGATGAAGATCCAAGCCAAGAGTGCCATCGAGAACGGCTTGACCGCCCAGTTGACGAACAGGGTCACGCCGATGCCGCGCCAATGCTGCTTCACCTCGTGCAGCGCGGCGAAGTCGATCTTGAGCAACATCGGCACGATCATCACCCAGATCAGCAGGCCCACCGGCAGGTTGACCTTGGCCACTTCCATCGCGCCCAAGGCCTGGAACGGGGCCGGCAGCCACTGGCCGAGCGCGATGCCGACCGCGATGCTCAGGAACACCCAAAGCGTGAGCCAGCGTTCGAAGAAGCCAAGCTCGGCGCCGGCCGCCTGCTTGATCGCAACGTCGCACTGCGCGCTCATACCGCCGCCTTCCGCCCGATGGCATGCAGTTCTTCCTGCAGCCGCAGGCGGTCGAGCTTGTCGAAGGGCAGGCTGAGGAACAGGTGAATGCGGGTAGAGATCTGCATGAAGATATGGCTGAAGAAGCGGCGCTTTTCTTCGTCGCTGCCCTCAAAGGCGACCGGGTCCTCGAAGCCCCAGTGCGCGGTCATCGGCTGGCCGGGCCAGACCGGGCAGGCCTCGCCGGCAGCCTTGTCGCAGACAGTGAACACGAAATCCATGTGCGGCGCGCCGGGCGCGGCGAATTCGTCCCAGGACTTGCTGCGCAGGCCTTCGGTCGGAAAACCGTCGCGTCGCAGCAGTTCCTGCGTAATCGGGTTGACCTGGCCGGCCGGGGTGCTGCCGGCGCTATAGGCATGGAAGTGGCCCCGGCTCAGCTTGTTGAGGATGGCTTCGGCCATGACCGAGCGGGCCGAGTTGCCGGTGCACAAGAACAGCACGTTATAGGGACGGTCAGCAACAGCCACTCTTGGCCCCTTTCAGCTCGGGCACGCAGCAGGCCGACTGCACCGCGATGCCGATGCCTTTTTTCGTGCTGAGATCGTTACCGCCGAACATCGGCACTTCGGCCAGGGTATGGAAGGCCTCCCAGGCGATGCCTTGCGGATCGACCGTCCAATGCTTGTTCGATTCGGCATAGCAGCAGGCGGTGCCGGTTTGGCTGACGACTTGGCCGCCGGCCGCGTTCATCTTGGCGTGCACGGTTTCCAGTTCGGCATCGGACTCGACTTGCAGGCCCAGGTGATCCAAGCCCTTGGCCCGGCCGCGGTTGGAAATGGCGAAGTTGACCCGCGGGTCGTCCAGCATCCACTTGGCATAGTCGTCTTTGGTCACCGCCGGCGCTTGACCGAACAACTTGGAATAGAAAGCGATGTTCTGGCCGAGATCGTCGACCGCGATATGGATATGCAGGCGTTTCATGGTGTCACTCCTTGCAGTTGGAGCCGCAGGCGGGCAGGCAGGGCTCGCCGCCGCAGCAGTTCTCGGTGAGGGTGGCGATGAGGTTGTTCATCGCCGCGAAATCGGCCGAATAGAAAATGAACCGGCCTTCCTGGCGGGCCTGCACCAAGCCGGCGTGGGTGAGCTCCTTGAGGTGGAACGACAGCGTGGCCGGGGCGAGGCCCAGGGCCTCGGCGATTTTGCCGGCGGCCATGCCCGCCGGGCCGGCCTCGACCAGCAAGCGAAAGATGCCCAGGCGGTTTTCTTGGGCCAAGGCGGCAAGGCGTTGAACGGTTTGTTTGATTTCCATGGTTCGATAATCATGGAAATGATAGGGGGCTGTCAAGAAAAAGATCGAACCGGCCGGCATGCGGCCGATGGGCCGGCTGCCCGCGGGGCCGCGCCCATCGCAAGGCGTGGTTCGCGCCGCGGCCGGCCGGCGCACTCCTAATCCGAGCGCCTTTCTGCCAAAATCCGGCTAAGGGACGGATAAGCCTTCAAGGCATTACAGGAAAGTACAGTGCAAGACACACTAAAAAAGATATGGGGCAGGGTCTACGGGGCGCATGAACGAAATGTTCAGTATCTCGAGGCACGGATTTTTGCGTTGGGGATGATCGGCGTGGTGGGCTTTCCACTTTACTATTTTGTTTGGCACGACCTATACCCCCAGCCGTATGAGAGCCTGACGTTACGTTTGGTGGGAATGATCCTATTCCTGCCTATGGTGTTTACAAAATATTGGCCAAAACGCTGCTATCGATTTTTACCGTTGTACTGGTATTTCGCTATTTTGTATGCGCTGCCGTTTTTCTTTACATACATGTTATTGATGAACGATGGCTCGACAGTGTGGCTCATGTCTAGCCTGATTGCCGTATTCGCTATGACACTGGTTCTGGATTGGTTAAATTTAATTATCCATTTTGTGCTGGGCATCGCTATGGCAGTGTTGGCGTATGCTCTGACGACAGAGCCGGCAGTGATGCACATTGCGCAACAGGAGTATTTACCCATCTATCTTTTTGCGCTTCTTGTTGGCTCCATGGCGAACTACAGTACAGAAGTGATAACGCGAGAGCAGGCGCGCGCCATGCTGGCCACAGCCAGCGGCATCGCCCATGAGTTGCGTACCCCTTTGCTCGGCATCAATAGCGGGGCGGCCGGTCTGCGCAGCTATCTGCCGCCTTTACTCGATGCCTATCGCCAAGCCCAGGCGCATGGCTTGGATGTGCAAGCGATACGTGCCGTGCATTTGAAGTCCATGGAAGGCGTGCTCGATCGCATCGGCATGGAGGCGTATTACTCCAACACCATCATCGACATGTTGCTGACCAGCGTTTATCCGACAGGTTTGAGGAGCAGCGATAGAAACCTTTGTTCGATGGCCAAGTGTGTGGAGACGGCCTTGCAGCGTTACCCTTTTGCAGCCGACAGGGAGCGCGCCTTGGTTTCATGGGAGAAAGGGCCGGATTTCGTCTTCAAGGGGAACGAATTGCTCATGGTGCACGTGCTGTTCAATTTGTTGAAAAACGCCTTGCGCCACATCGCTCGGGCCGGCAAGGGCACGATCGCCATACACTTCGAGACCACGCCTAAAGGCAATTTGCTGATTTTTCGCGACACGGGGTCGGGCATTGCGCCGGCCGTTTTGCCCCATGTCTTCACCCGCTTTTATTCCTGGCCGGCCGGCGGCGACAGCCTGATGGGCGG
This sequence comes from Pseudomonadota bacterium, assembly GCA_021848725.1. GTDB lineage: Bacteria > Pseudomonadota > Gammaproteobacteria > Burkholderiales > Thiobacillaceae > Sulfuritortus. The sequence continues at coordinate 1,390 of JAJZTS010000089.1, read as the reverse complement.
CGGTATCGGCCTGGCCTTCTGTCGCGACGTGCTGCGGGCCTTCGATGGCGATATCGTTTGCGGCTCGCGACTCGGCGAATACACGGAATTCACGTTGAGGTTGCCCAAGGCATGAAACGCTACGAAATACTGCCCTTCTATTTCCCGACCACGGTCGTCTTCGTCGACGACAGCGCGTCTTTCTTGGACAACCTCATTCTTCATATCGCGCCGAACTTGGCCTTCCGCTTGTTCGACTCGGTGGCCGAGGCGTTGATGACGGTCAATATGGATGGCCGGGTCATGCCCGAAACCGGCCGTTATTTCGCGCCCTATCCGTTCCCGGAGGAGTTGCCCTATGGGCACCGCGCCATCGATTTGAATGTGGACCTGATCCATCGCGAGGTGCACAACGAACACCGCTTCGAGCAGGTGGCGGTGGTGGTGGTGGATTACGAAATGCCGGGCATCGACGGCCTGGAATTCTGCCGCAACATCAAGGACCCGGCGGTGAAGAAGATTCTGCTCACCGGCAAGGCGGACGAAAAGATCGCGGTGCGCGCCTTCAACGAGGGCATCATCGATCGCTTCATCACCAAGCGGGAGCCGAAGGCGACCGCCATTCTGAACGAAGCCATCGTCGAGATGCAGCATAGCTACTTCCACTATGTCGCGCGCATGCTGCGCGAGGCGCTCAAGATCGGCAAGCAGGCCTTTTTGCACGACCCCCTGTTCGCGGCCCGCTTTCGGCAGATTTGCGCCGAACTCGATATCGTCGAGTATTACCTGTGCGGCGAGCCGGACGGCATGTTGATGATCGATGCGAACGGCAGGGCGCATCAACTCATCGTCAAGACCGACCAGGCGATGCTCAGCCATTTCGAGATCGCCCATGACCAAGCCGCGCCCGAGGGCTTGCTGGCAGCCCTGAAAAGCGGCCGGATGGTGCCGAACTTCTGGCGCTCGCGCGGGGAATACAGCCCGGAACATCAAAACGATTGGGCCCAGTATCTGCACCCGGCCACGGAATTCGTCGGGCTGCAATGGTATACCTACGCGCTGCTTAAGCAGCCGCCGGCCTTCAAGATGGATTACGTCTATCCCTATTATCGCTATCTGGAAGAACTCGACGCCAAAGGTTGGGGCGGGGCTCAAGGCGGGGCCTGAGCCCTTCTGTATCGATTCAAACGAGCACGTCTTCGCGCAGTGCTCGGCCGCTTTCCGAGGGGGAGGTGGTGCGCATCTGCTTGCGCCGGGTCGACGGCCAGTTGGCCAGGTCGACTTCTTCGCGTATGTCGCGACAGGCCTGCACGATCCGATCGAGTTCTGCCGGCGTGAGCGAACAGTTGATCGAGAAGCGGATCAAGGAACGGTTTTTCGGCGTGGCCGGTGCGCAGAACACCGAGCCGAA
>JAJZTS010000030.1:3813-25072 GCA_021848725.1 Pseudomonadota bacterium | reverse complement strand
AACCGATCACCAGCGAGGCGGTCAGGATACCCATGGTCAAGCGGTTGGCCGCGTGGTTGAGCTGGTGGCCGAAATGATCCAGCCGCTTGAGGTCGAAATCGACCCGGAAATGGCCGCGCCGGGCCTTACGGAACAGATGCGCCAAATCCCTGGGCAGGCCGGTGACGATCTCCATCATTTCACGCAGACCGTGCCGGGCGCGCCCCATCAAGGCCTCCGGCGTATAGCGCCGCTCGATCATCATTTGCAGGAACGGTTCCAGCCGATCGACCATATGAAAATCCGGATCCAACTGGCGACCCAGGCCTTCTAGCGTGATCAAGGCCTTGAACATCAAGGTCAGGTCGGGCGGCAGCGATAGATTGTTATCGCGCATCACCGCGGTGACCTCGGACAGCAAGGGACCGATCTGGATGTCCTTGAGCGACAGATTGTCATAGCCGAACATCAATTCGGATATGTCATAGCTGAGCCGGTCCTCATTGATGTCGACATCGCCGGCCCACTGGCCGAGCACATTGGCCAGTCCCTCCTCGTCCTTGAACACCAGGGCCTTGAGAAAATCGACCAACTGTTCGCGCCGCCGATCGGTCAAACGGCCGACCATGCCGAAATCGATCATGCCCACGACATTGTCCGGCAGAAACACCACGTTGCCCGGATGCGGGTCGGCATGGAAGTACCCGTCGAGCAAGATCATCTTGAGCACGGCATTGCCGCCGCGTTCGGCCAGCAACGTCAAATCCAGCCCCGCCTCGCGCGCCTCCGCCAGACGGCTGGCCGGGACACCGATCAGTTCCTCCTGCACGTTGACCATCTCGCTGCAATAGTCCCAGTAGACACGCGGGATGCGGACAGCCGGGTCGGCCGCGAAGTTGTGCGCGAACTTGTCGATATTGCGCGCCTCCTTGATCAAGTCCAGCTCACGCATCAAGGATCGGCGCAATTGGAACACGATGTCGAGCGGATGGTAGCGGCGCGACTCGGGCATCTCCAGCTCGATCAAACGCGCGAAATGGCCGAGGATGCGCAGATCGGCTTCGATCTTGGGCACGATGCCCGGCCGGCGCACCTTCACCACGACCCGGCTGCCGTCCTTCAGCACCGCCCGGTGCACCTGGGCGATCGAGGCCGCGGCAAAGGCCTCCTCGTCGAAGGAGGCGAACACCTCGGCTAGAGGCGCACCCAAGGCCCGTTCCAAATCGGGCCGGATGTCGGCGAACGGCACCGCCGGCACCCGGCTATGCAGTTGCTCGAACTCGGCAATCCACGCCGGCGGAAACACATCGACCCGCGTCGCCAGAATCTGGCCGAGTTTGACGAAGGTTGGGCCCAGCTCCGTCAATGCCAGACGAATACGCACCGGCAAATCGAGTTGGCCGATGTCGCTGGCCGACTGCCAATGCAGCAGACGCCCCGCCCGCTCCAAGATATGGCTCAGGCCTAGGATGCGCACCATATCGCCCCAGCCGTAGCGGATCAGAACGGTGGCGATGTCATGCAGGCGCGGCAGGTCCCGCACCACGGAAAGCGTCTCCCGCAGCATTCGGTTTAACGGGTCTTGGCGTCGATCGCGTCGGCCAAGCCGCGCAAGATACCCGAGGTCACCGCGGCCAAGCGGCCACTGGCCTCCCGCGCCGTCTGCCCTGCCTCGCCGGCGGCACCTGCGCCGGCAGCCGCGAGCTTGCCCTTCAATACGTCCAGCATATCGCGCACCTGGGCGCCTGTGTCGGTGCCGTTATGCGACAAATGCTCGCGCAAGCGATCGAACTCGCCTTTCAAGGTGCCCTGCGTCTTCTCGCCGGTCTGCTTGAGCAGGTCCATCAGGTCGGCCTCCATACGCCGTAGGGCATCGAGGGCCTCGTTCAAATCCCGTTCGGAAAATTGCCGGCCCTGCCCGGCTGCTTCCTCGATCGCCATACGCATCGCATAGGCCGATTTGGCGATGGCCTGATCCAGGCCGCCCACGGCCTCTTTCAGGGCATTGCCAGTCTGTCCCGCGCGTTGGGCCAGGCCAGTGCCCAAGCCTTCCATCGCCGCTTGCATGACCGAGCGGATCGCCTTCGGATCGGCCTCGCGCTTGAGAATGGCATCGGTCACCAACTGTCTCACCTTGGCCCGCAGATCGTCGTCGCGACTGACGGCCTCACGTACCGGTTCCATGACGTCTTGCGGATTTTCCGTGCTCATCATCGGCTCCTTTCCCACACTGGTTATCGTCTGACACCTTCAATAGTAGACAAGCCGCGCGCGTACTGGCCTAATGTGGCCGTTTTCAGCCATCGGATCGCCATGCGACGTCTTGCGCCTGTCATCCTTTCGTGTGCCACCTTGCTGCTCACGGCCCCAAGCCTAGCAGAAGATGGACTCACCGATGGCATCAAGGAAAAAGCGAAGCCGCTGCTCTATGCCCTGAGCCTGCTCGGCACGCCCTATAAGTTCGGCGGCACCAACCCGGAAAAAGGCCTCGATTGCAGCGGTTTCGTCCGCCAGGTCTATAAACAATCCGCCGAGGTCAGCCTGCCCCATAACGCAAAAGCGATGAGCCAAGCCGGCGAGACCGTCAACAAAGACGAACTCAAACCGGGCGATCTCGTCTTCTTCAATACCCTGAAGAAGCCGTTCTCCCATGTCGGCATCTATGCCGGCGAAGGCAAGTTCGTGCATGCCAGCAGCCGAGGCGAAAAGGAGGTCACCATCTCCAGCATGAACGACAGCTATTGGGCCAAGCGCTTCAGCGGCGCCCGCCGCCTGCCTGCGGCAGAATAACCGCCCGCCGAGCGGGTCAGCGGGCGCCCAGCCCGGCCAAAGCCAGCAGGGCCGCGACACGCCGGCGACCGAGGGGTACATGCAAGGCCAAGATCAGGGGGAACCCTAGACCGCACCCCCAATGCAGCACGGGCAGCCAAGCCTGGTTTTCCTCGCTGGCGAAGTACCACAAGGCATAACCGGTCAACGCCAGCCAGACGCACACCGTCAACATGACCAGGCCGCCGGTACGGTTCCTGCCCCGCTCCCAGGCTAGCTTCATATGTACCGGCACGAGGCCACCCAGCGCGATCAGGGCGATCAGGACCGACAGGCCATGCAGACGCAAGGCCCAAGGCTCCAGCCAGTGCGGGCGCAGACCAAAATCGCCGTCGGCAGCCATGTAGTAATGCAGCAGCAACCACCAGCCGCCGCTGAGCCAAAGCGCCGAGAGCGCCAACGACACGGCCTGGCGCTGCCAGGTTGGCAAACGGATCACGAATCTAGACACGCCGCACCGCCTCCCTGCCAACCGCACAGGGCTCCCGCCAGGCGCGGCCCGATAACCACGTCGGCATGACCGCGGCATCCTCATCGATCCGCAATACGCAGGCATGTGCAGCACAACTTGCGAGAACAGCGTCAGCCCCATCCGGGTCGGCCGCCACCACCTTGGTCAAGGCGTCGGCCGTCATGCAGTCGGCCGCGAATACGCTGATGCTGACATCCAGGCCCAAGCACGCCTGACTACGAGGATTCAGCAGCGGCGTCACCCATGCGCCGAGGTGTTGGCGGGCGCTGAAGTAGCCCGCCGAGCTGGCCACCGCACCACGGCGTAGCTCAGCCAAATGCAGATAGCGGATCGGATCATGCGGATGACGGACATGCACGGGCACCGCGGTCTCACCCAGCACGGCGAGATCGCCACCGGCATTGACCACCGCTTGGTCGATACCTCGCTCGCGCAGACAGGCCAGGGCCCGGTCCACGGCATAACCCTTGGCAATACCGCCGAGATCGAGATGAAGTGGCCGATGCAGGCATACCCGGTTCCCCGGCAGTAATTCGATATCCCGCCAATCGCCCACGCCGTCACCGATAAAACCGTGGCGTGGCAAATAGCCGAGTGTGCACAAGCGCGGTGCCACGGTCGGATCGAACAAACCATCGGACAGATGGGCAAAACGCAGCGCCGCGGATAGCACGGCATACAATTCCGGTGTCACAGACAGCACCTCGCCCGGCATGGCCCCGTTCAGGCGCGACAACTCCGAGGCCGGATCGTGGAAGCTCATCAGCCGTTGGATGCGGGCTACTTGCTCGAAGGCCGCATTGATGGCCTGCTGACCGCGGTCGGCATCGTCCGCCGTCAATCCGATTTCGACCAGCGTGCCGAGCAAAGGCCGCGCCCGGCGCAAGGCAAACTCGCCGCTCATCTCAGCGCCGCCTCGTACAGCGCGACCAGGCGTTTCGCGCCATCGGCGATATGCTTGCAGGACAGGGTCGCGCCGGAGATGTTCTGGATGTCCTCGTCCAGCTCGAAGGCCTCGCCGGCCCGCTTGCCCTTGAACTGGGCGCGCCACTTGGCGTTGCGCACCTCGTGGCCGTGGGTCTCCCGATAGTCCATGATCTCCACGCCCAGGATGGCGCCGCTCATATCCAGCGCGAGGGCATAGGTGATGAATTCGTGCTTGCCGATCACCTCATCGACGATGAACCAGCCGAGCTGTTTGCCGCCGGCCTGCACGCGCCAGACCGGCTGCGAATCGTTGCGCACCGCCACCCCCGAGCGCTCCTTGATCGCGCGCTTGAGCCTGGCATCGAGTGCGACGGCCTGCGCGGCAAAGCCGTCGGCATTCGGGAACATCAGTTTTTGCGCTTGCTCGATCGTGAGGTATTGCGCCGCATAGCTAGGGGCGACGCAGACCAAGGCCGGCGCTGCCAAGAGCGGAATGAACCAGTTGTTCTGCATGACTTCCCCCTCAGAAGTTGTAACCGATCTTGAAACGCAGCTCCTGCTCGGTCTTCTCGATCAGGTGCAGGCCGCTCTTTTGGCCGGGGAAGGCCTCGCCACCGCCCTTGAGCTGCGGATACCAAGTCAGCGTGGCCCACCATTGCCGGCCGCCATAGTGCAGCGACGGCCCGCCGAACAGCGACCAGCGCTCCTGACCGATCTCAGTCTCGAACTCGGTCTGATAGGTCAACTCGACGCCGGCGAACCAGTTGGGCGCGAACCGGTAGGCCAAGCCGGTCGAACCGGTGAACTCGATCTCCATCTCCGGGTCGGTCGGCCAATCGAAACCGGCCGGCAGACCGGCGATGGCACCGCGCTTGGCATAGGTCGCCTCGAGGCCGAGATTGGTCGCCCAGAACAAGGTGTCGTCCAGGTAGTTCTTCTGCAGCAGCAACTTAGTCTCGAGGTTAAGGGTGTCCTTATCCTGGCCGGAATGGGCGTCGATCCAGTTGTAACTGGCCTCCACCGCCATGCCCACGCCAATGCCATCCTTGACCGGGCTCAGGAAGTTGTACTTGAGGCCGGCCTCGATGCCGCTGAGGCGCGGACCGAACTGCCGGTCGCCAGGCAGATAACCGTCGATCAAGAGGCCGCTCGTATCCAGGCTCATCGCCTTCGCCGCGATGGCGCCGGATAGGCGATGGGTCAAGCCTTACTCGAATTCGGTCTTGTAGTCCACGGCCCGGTATTGCCCCACGCTCTTGTCTTGGCGCAGGGTGATGTACTGGTAAAGCTCCTTCGCCCCCTTGGGCAGCGTTTCCGCTCCCGTGGTGTAGCCCAGCAGGTTTTCATCCGCTTCGGCCGGAACTGCGCAAACGGCAGCCATAGCCAATAGCAAGCTCGCGTATCGCTTCATGCTCATGCTCCATGGTTATCACGCTGGCTGGCTACAGGGGCGAAACTGCCCGTTGGCTGGCTAAAAAATCATTTGGTCAGGATCAATTTCCCGTTTTGCGTTAGCCGGAGTTGATACAGCTCACCCCGGTGCTCGATCAGCACCACTCTGCCTGTACCGAACAAGCGCTCGGCCGGTATGGCCTGTTCTGCCGGCGGCGTATGGGCCTTGTCCGCCGATTGGCCGACGCATTTTTGACGATTCATCATGGCCTCATCTTATATGATAATAATTCTCATATGCAATACAGTTGATAATCGTTTTCATTCGTGATTCAATATCAACACCATTTCCATCGAGGAACTCGCCATGAAGTCTGTTCTGCCTGCCCTGTTGTTGCTCCTGGCCTCTCCCGCAGCTTTAGCCGCCGACGCCGAATTCGCCATCAACATCAAAGACCACCGTTTCGAACCGGCCGAGCTACGGGTGCCCAGCGGCCAGAAGCTCAAATTGATCGTCAACAACCAAGACGCCACGCCGGAGGAATTCGAAAGCCATAAGCTGAACCGGGAAAAGGTCATCCCCGGCAAATCCAAAGCCGTCATCTTCATCGGCCCGCTCGCGCCCGGCCAGTATCCCTTCGTCGGCGAATTCAACGAGAAGACCGCGCGCGGCACGCTGATCGCGGAGTAAAGCATCATGCTCGGCACCCTGCTCATTGTCTTCCGCGAAACCCTTGAGGCCGCGCTGCTGATCGGCATCATCGCCGCGGCGACCAAGGCCGTGCCCAGCCGAAACCGCTGGATCGGCGCAGGTATCGTGGCCGGCATACTCGGTGCGCTGTTGGTCGCCGGCCTGATGGACAGTATCGCCCAATGGGCGGACGGCATCGGCCAGGAACTGTTCAATGCCGGCGTGCTCGGCGTTGCCGTCGTCATGCTGGGTTGGCACAACATCTGGATGGCCAAACACGGGGCCGAAATGGCGGCCGACGCCAAGCACGTCGCGCATGCCGTGCGCGATGGACGACGCGAGCTGTCCGCTATCGCGATTCTGATCGCCGTCGCCGTGCTGCGCGAAGGCTCGGAGACGGCACTATTTCTCTATGGCCTAGCCTCGGGCGGCGGGCTCGACCTGCGCCACGCCCTGACGGGCGGCAGCCTGGGCCTATTGGCCGGAGCCATGGCCGGCGCCACGATCTATTGGGGCCTGCTCCGCATCCCACTGAAGCGGGTATTCGACATCACCGCTGTCTTGTTGCTCTTGCTGGCGGCCGGCATGGCCGGGCAGATGGCCAAATTCCTGATCCAGGCCGACCTCCTACCCAGCATCGCGACGCCGATCTGGGACACCAGCGCGGCCCTACCCATGACCTCCACCCTGGGCTCGCTGCTGCACCTCATCGCCGGCTACGAGGCGCAACCGACCGCCATGCAAGTGATCTTTTATCTCGCCACGTTGACCCTCATCGGCTTTGGCATGCGTTGGACACGCACGCCATCCCCAGCCGCCACACTTCGCACCCGCTGAAAGGAAAGCAATGAAGTACACAATCGCCGCCAGTGCGGCCATGGCCCTACTTTGCCTGCACAACGCCATCGCCGGCCCCGCCGATTATGTCTACACACCGCACGTCGAGGCCGGCGAACGCGAAATCGATTTCAAATTCGGCCGCCAGAACGGCGGCAACTCGCCCAGCCAAACCGCAAGCAGCCTAGGTTTCGGCTACGGTGCGAGCGAGAATTGGTTCACCGAGGTCTACGTCAAATATCAGAAGCAAGGCAACGACGGCCTCAAATACGACGCCATCGAATGGGAAAACAAATTCCAATTGACCGAGCCGGGCGAGTATCCGGTCGATGTCGGCCTGATTGTCGAAATCGAACGGCCGCAAGACCGCAGCGAGGGCTACGAACTCAAAGTCGGCCCGCTGTTCCAAGTCGACCAGGGGCTGCTGCAATGGAACGGCAACGTGCTGTTCGAGCGGCATTTCGATGCGGCCGGGCCGGAACAAACCGAAATGGGCTACCAGTGGCAGGTCAAATACCGCGCCCAGCCGGCCTTCGAATACGGCCTGCAGGGCTTTGGCGACATCGGCGAATGGAACCACTGGGCCGACCGGCGCGAACAATCCCATCGAGCCGGCCCGGCGATATTCGGCAAACTGCCGCTGGCGGCACGGCAGGCACTCAGGTACAACGCCGCCCTACTGTTCGGGCTGTCCGACGCCGCAGCCGACCGGACTTTCCGGCTGCAGATGGAATACGAGTTTTAGACGCCCGTAGCATGGCGCGGCTATCATGGGGGACGCGACCCGGAAACGCGCCATGCCCCTGCCCGAACTCATCGCCCATCTGTTGGAGCCCTGCGCTTACCCGCATACGGTCCATGAAGTCCGGCTGATCGAGACCCACATCTCCTGGGTGCTGATCGCCGGCGACTTCGCCTACAAAGTCAAAAAACCGCTCGACCTCGGTTTTCTCGATTTCAGTAGCTTGGACAAGCGCCGGCATTATTGCGAGGAAGAGGTTCGGCTCAACCGCCGGCTGGCGCCGCAGATCTATCTCGACGCCGTCGCCATCACCGGCAGCGCAGCGGCACCGAAGATCGGCGGCGATGGCCCGGTGCTGGAATGGGCGGTGCGCATGCGTGCCTTCCCGGCCGATAGCACGCTCGATCAAACCCACCCGATCAGCACGGCACAAATCGATGCGATCGCCGATGCCGTCGCCCGCTTCCATCGCAACCTGTCCCCAGCGCCGGCCGATTGTTCCTCTGGCGAGCCGGCGGCCGTGCTGCAGCCCGCCCTGGAAAATTTCGCTCAGATTCGGGCACTTGGGCCATCGGTTGAGACACAAACGTTGCTCGACCGTTTGGAGACCTGGACCCGGACCGAGGGTGAACGCCTGGCCCACGTCTTCAGCGAACGACGAAAGGCCGGGGCGATCCGCGAATGCCATGGCGACTTGCATCTGGGCAACATCGCCTGGGTAGCCGATGCCCCATTGATCTTCGATTGCATCGAATTCAATCCCCGCCTGCGCTGGATCGACGTGCTGAGCGAGCTGGCCTTCCTGTTCATGGATCTGGTGCATCGCGAGCGCGCCGACCTCGCCTGGCGCCTGCTCAACCGCTATCTCGAACACACCGGCGATTACCCCGGCCTCGATGTCTTTCGCTTCTATCTGGTTTACCGGGCCATGGTCCGGGCCAAGGTCGCGGCCATCCGCGCACATCAGCAGCCCAATGCAGGCGACAGCGCACTACCGGGTTACCTGGCATTGGCCGAACACCTGAGCCGGCCCAGACCGGCCGCCCTGCTGTTGATGCACGGCGTCTCCGGTTCGGGCAAGACTTGGCTGGCGCAGCGGGTACTCGAACAAATCGGTGCCGTGCACCTGCGTTCCGATGTCGAGCGCAAACGGCTGTTCGGCCTCGATGCCTTGGCCGACAGCCGCCACATCCCGGGCGGCATCTATACCGAGGCGGCCAGCGCCCGCACCTTCCAGCATTTGCGCGATCTCGCCCACGGCCTGCTGCAAATAGGCTTTACCGTGATCGTCGACGCCACCTTTCTCAAGCAGGGCCACCGTGCGCCCTTCGTGCAATTGGCCGAGCAATTGCCGGTGCCGTTGCGCATCCTGTCCCTGCAGGCCGACCCGAGCCTGCTGCGCCAGCGGGTACGGCAGCGCATGGCTGAGGCCAGCGACGCCTCGGAGGCCGACCTCGCCGTGTTGGAAGCCCAGTTGCAAGGCATCGACCCCTTCACCGGAGCGGAGTCGGAACGGGTCGTGGCGTTTCGTGCCGCCGACTCGGCCGACTGGCCCCGGCTCATCGCCGAGCTGCCACCGCCTGCCCCCAGACCAAGAATTGAGTCACCGTCTAGAACTTGATCGACGCGCCGATGGCACCAGATTCGCTGTGTCTTAATGAATGACGATTCCAAATACCTTTTAAAAAGACCTGTACATCCACTGATGTTTTTTAGTAGCATGAGAATCATTCTCATGATTGACGGCCGACAATGACACACTTGGATCAACTCAAACCCAGCATGCGCGGCACGATACACGCGCTCGACGTCGGCAAGGACCTGGCCCGTCGCATGGCCGGCTTGGGCCTGAGGCCCGGCAGCACGATCGAAGTGATCCGGGTTGGCCCGTTCAACGGCCCGATGCAGGTCCGTGTCGGTCATACCGACCTCATGCTGCGCCGCAGCGAGGCCGCCCATATCTCGGTCTGTCTCGCCGTATGAAGCGCATTGCCCTGCTGGGCATGCCCAACACCGGCAAGTCCACATTCTTCAATCGACTCACCGGGGCCGGCGCCCGCATCGGCAACTGGCCCGGCATCACGGTCGATTTGCTGTCCGCCAAGATTTTGCTGAACGATGCGATGGTCGAGGTGGTCGATCTGCCCGGCATCTACAACATGCACGGCTTCTCCGAAGATGAATTGGTGGTGCGGCGTTTTCTGGAAACCCAGCCGGTCAACCTGTTCGTCGTCGTGCTCAACGCCTGCCAGCTCGACCGTCAACTCGCCCTGCCCTTGCAATTAAAGGCCTTGGGCCTGCCCATGCTGATCTTGCTCAATATGGCGGACGAAGCGAAAAAGCTCGGCATCCGTATCGACACCGAGCGCCTGACGCAAGCCCTGGGCGCACCGGTCTGCCTGCTCTCGGCCAAGTTCGGCAGCGGTTTCGATATCGCCAAGCAGGCATTGGCCGAACAGCTCAAGCTGCATCCCAAGCTGCAGCATGCCGACAAGGCCGCGTTCCAGCACGACGATTCCATCGAACAGGAATTGGCCACGCTGGTCAGCCAAAGCATCGCCACGCCGATCCAGATGCCGGCCACGGTCACCGACCGCATCGACCGGTTCATGCTGCACCCCTGGCTAGGGCTGCCGCTGTTCTTCGCCATCATGTATCTGGCCTTCCAGGTCATTTATACCGTCGGCGCCCCCTTGCAGGACAGCCTCGACTGGCTGTTCGGCTATCTGAAGGACGCTTGGCTGGCACCGGCCGCCACCCACTTACCGCTGGGCTTGCGCAGCTTTCTGGTCGACGGTCTCTACGACGGCCTGGGTACGGTCGCCAGCTTCCTGCCGATCATCGTGATCTTCTTCATGGTCATGGCCGTGGTGGAAGACAGCGGCTACCTGTCGCGCGCCGCCTTCCTGATGGACGCGCTGATGAGCCGCCTCGGCCTCGACGGCCGCGCCTTCGTCATGCAGTTGATGGGTTTCGGCTGCAATGTGCCGGCCATACTCGGCACCCGGGTGATGCGGTCGCAGGCCCTGCGCCGGCTGACCATGCTGGTGATCCCGTTGTCGCTCTGTTCGGCACGGTTGCAGGTCTTTCTGTTTTTCATCAGCGCCGTGTTCGCGCCGAGCACAGCGCCGCTGGTGTTGTTCTCGCTGTATTTGATGAGCTTCGTGCTGGTCTTTCTGACCGCCCTGATCTGGCGTGGCCGCTATCGCAGCCATGAGCCGCTGATGTTGGAGCTGCCGCCCTATCGCCTGCCCACCTTCCGTTTCCTGCTGCTCGAAGGCTGGCGTAGCGCCGGTCATTTCCTGAAGGCCGCCGGCATCTTCATCGTCGCCGGTGTCGTCCTGGTTTGGTTCCTCACCCATTACCCCTTCGAGGCCGAGCCCGCTAGCGCCGCGACCCTTGCCGGCCGCTTGGCCGACCTAGCCGCGCCAGTCATGTCGCCGCTGGGCCTGGACAGCCTGCTGTCGATCGCGTTGATCTTCGGTTTCGTCGCCAAGGAGATCGTGATCGGCGCGCTGGCCGTGATCTACGGCATGGGCGGCGACGATCTCTCCCGTTTGCTGGCGCAAAAACTGGACTGGGTGCAGGCCTACAGCTTCCTGCTGTTCACCCTGATCTACACGCCCTGCCTAGCCACGCTGTCCACCATCAAGCAGGAATCCAAAAGTTGGCGCTTTACCTTGCTGACTGTCTTTTGGCCGCTGCTACTCGCTTGGGTGGTCAGCTTCCTGTTTTATCAGGGCGCACGCGGCCTGGGCTTCTAAGTCAGAGCGCGGCGTGCGCTAAACTGCGCGCATGTTCTCCAGCCAAATCCTCCTTGCTCGCCGCCTGATCTACATGGTCGGGGCCGGCTTCGCGTTGGCCCTTCTGTTGATGGGTGCGATCACCTACGTCGCCTTACGCGAGATGTCCGGCATCAACGACCGGCTCGAACGCATCGTCAACGAAAACAACGTCAAGACTCGACTGGCCAACGAGATGCGCGAGAACCTACGCGACCGCACCGTCTCCATGCACTCCATCCTGGTCATGAGCGATGAGTTCGCAAAAGAGGAGGAAATGCTGCGTTTCTACAGTTATGCCGAAGATTATTCGAATGCCCGCACTCAGTTGGCCGCGATGCTCACCGAGCCCGAGGAAAAGGCCGCCCTCGCCCGCATCGACGCCCTGACCCGGATCAACCGCCCCATCCTCGCCCGCCTGGTCGACCTGGGTATGGATGGCTACACCTTCCTCGCCTTCGAGCTGCTGCAAAACGAATCGATCCCGATCCAGCGGCAACTGGTCGATCAGATCGACATCCTGATCAACATTCAGCGCAGCATGACGCAAAAGGCCGCCAACGAGGCTGCGGCCGCCTACAACAACACGCGGCTTTTGCTGATCCTGCTCGGCCTGGCCGCTGCGCTGGTGAGCGGCTCGGTCGCCGTGCTGGTCATCCAGCGCACGGCCTCGCAGGCGGCCCTGACCGACCGCGAGCGGACCAAATACCTGACCCTGTTCGAGGCCAACACCGACGGCATCGTGATCCTGGACGGCGAGGGCTTCATCGACTGCAACCCGGCCACCTTGAGTATGTTCAAGTTCGATTCGGTCGCGACATTTAGAAGTCAACGCCCCGGCGATCTCGGGGTCGACCCCCAACCCAATGGCGAGGCGGCGCGAGCCATGGCCCGGCGCCACATCCAGCAGGCGATCGAATCCGGCCATGCCACGTTCGAATGGGCAGGCAAGCGCACCGACGGCAGCCAATTCCCGCTGCAGATCACGCTCAATGCAATCGAGCTGGATAAAAAGCCCTATATCCAGGCCATCATGCGCGATGTCACCAGCCAAAAGGCGGCCGAAGCGGCCCAACTCGCTGCGCACGAAGCCGCGCTGGCCACGGCCGAGATGAAATCGCAATTCGTCGCCAACGTGAGCCACGAAATTCGCACCCCGATGAACGGCATCATCGGCATGACCCGCCTGCTGCTCAATACCTCGCTCGATACCCGGCAACAAGAATTCACCGAATCGATCTCGCGCTCGGCCAGCGCGTTGATGCGCATCATCAATGACATCCTCGACTTCTCCAAGATCGAGGCCGGCCGGCTGACCATCGAACAGATCGCGTTCGACCCGAGGGATTTGCTCAAGGACGTGATGGAGCTGTATGCCCATCGCGCCGAGGAAAAAGGCCTGGCCTTCAAAATTGAAGGCGCCGAGGTGCTGCCCGGCTGGGTGGTCTGCGACCCGCTGCGCATTCGGCAAATCCTGCTCAATCTGCTGGACAATGCGCTCAAGTTCACGGACCAAGGGGAAATCACGCTCAAGGTCCGCACTACCGGCGATGCCGGCGAGCGCATCAACTTCCGCTTCAGCGTGTGCGATACCGGCATCGGCATTCAAAAACCCGCTTTGAACCGCATCTTCGACGCCTTCGCCCAAGCCGACGGCTCCACCAGCCGCAAGTACGGCGGCACCGGTCTTGGCCTGACCATCTGCCGACAACTGGCGGAGTTGATGGGCGGCACGCTCACCGTGGAAAGCCGCATCGGCCAAGGCAGCGCCTTCCACCTCGACCTGCCGATGGCCATCGCCAGCGAGGAAACCACCGTACGCGATGTGCCGGCCCTCCCCCAACTCGAGTTCAAGCATATCCGCGTGCTGCTGGCCGAGGACAACCTCGTCAATCAGAAACTCGTGCAATACATGCTGGAAAACCTGGGGATCGAGGTCGAGTTGGCCAACAACGGCAAGGAGGCCTACGCGAAACTCCAAAGCGGCCGGATCGATCTCGTTTTGATGGACTGCCAAATGCCGGAATGGGATGGCATGACCGCAACCCGGGCGATCCGAACCTGGGAAACAGAACAGAATCGCCGCCAGGTGCCAATCATCGCGCTCACCGCCAACGCGATGGAGGGTTTCGAGCAAGCCTGCCGTGCCGCCGGCATGAGCGACTATGTCACCAAGCCCATTCTGGACAGCGCGCTGGCCAACATCATCACGCGTTGGCTGCCGGACAAGGTCGACGAGATCGAAGAAGCGCTGCCGCACGATACGGAAACCGAAATGGCAGACGGCGGCGAGCTATTGTTCGATTTGGCGAAACTGCGGCGCACTTGCCAGGACCATACCGACAAGATCCGCGAAATGCTGACGGTCTTCGTCGACAGCACGGCCACTTCGTTGGAAATCCTGCAGCTAGCCTTGACCGGACGCGACCCAAGCCGATTCGCACGCGAAGCGCACCAACTCAAGGGCGCCGCCGCCTTCACCGGTGCCCATGAATTGTTGCCGCTGGCCGTGCAATTGGAGAATTTGGCCAAGGACGAGGACTGGGACACGGCCGCTAGCCGGCTCACGGAATTGGAACAAGCCTTCGAGCGCATAAAACGGCAGATCGAGCAAATCGAAGCGGGTTCTTTGCAACACTCGGCCTAAATTCGGGCGCAAAACCCGGCCGACTGGCCTCCCGCGGTCGAAATCGGCCGGCCGGCCGGTTAAAATTCAGTCCTCGCTTCACCATTTTCAGAACTGCGTTTCATGCTCGACATACAACTCTTCCGCAAAGACCTCGCTGCCGTGGCCCAGCGCCTGGCTACCCGCAATTTCCAGTTGGATACCGCCCGTTTCGAAGCCTTGGAGGCCGAGCGCAAGGACATCCAAACCCGCACGCAAGAACTGCAAGCCAAGCGCAACGCCCTGTCCAAGCAAATCGGGGCAGCAAAAGGCAAGGGCGAGGACGTCTCCGCCCTGATGGCCGAGGTCGGCGGCATGGGCGATACCCTCAAGGCCTTGGAAGAGCGGCTCGACGGCATCCAAAGCGAACTCAACGACTTGTTGGCCGCCATCCCCAACCTGCCGCAAGCCGACGTGCCGCTCGGGGCCGACGCCGAAGCCAACCTGGAGGTGCGCCGGGTCGGCACGCCGCGCCAGTTCGACTTCACGCCCAAAGACCATGTCGATCTGGGCGAGGGGCTGGAACTGCTCGATCTCGCCACCGCGGCCAAGATCGCCAGTAGCCGCTTCGCCTTGATGCGCGGTCCGCTGGCCCGCCTGCATCGGGCCTTGGCGCAATTCATGCTCGACACCCACAGTCAAGAGCACGGCTACGAGGAGGTCTACGTTCCCTATCTGGTCAATGCCGACTCGCTGCGCGGCACCGGCCAACTGCCGAAATTCGAGGAAGACCTGTTCAAACTCGACAATGGCCTGTATTTGATCCCGACCGCCGAGGTGCCGGTGACCAATATCGTGCGCGACGAGATCATCCCGGCCGAGAACCTGCCGATCAAACTGGTCTGCCACACGCCCTGCTTCCGCTCCGAAGCCGGCTCTTACGGCCGCGACACCCGCGGCATGATCCGCCAGCACCAATTCGACAAGGTCGAGTTGGTGCAACTGGCACGGCCGGAAGAATCCAACGCCGCGCTGGAAGAACTGACCGGCCACGCCGAGACCATCCTGCAAAAACTCGGCCTGCCTTATCGGGTGATGCTGCTGTGCACCGGCGACATGGGCTTTTCGTCGAGCAAGACCTATGACCTGGAGGTCTGGCTGCCGGCACAGAACACCTACCGCGAGATCTCCTCCTGCTCGAACTTCGAGTCCTTCCAGGCCCGCCGCATGCAGGCCCGGTTCCGTGCCGACAAGGGCAAGCCCGAGCTGCTGCATACTATCAACGGTTCCGGCCTCGCCGTCGGCCGCACCCTGGTTGCGATACTAGAGAATTACCAGAATGCCGATGGCAGCGTGACCATCCCCGAGGCGCTGCGCCCGTATATGGGCGGCATGGAACGACTCGCTGCGGAGTAACCGCTAGTTGAGGGCGAGCCGCGTCTTATAGGCCGGCTCGTACTTCACCAAGATGTCGTAATAGATACGTACGTTCTCGACCAAGGTACGCGCCTCGCCGCCCCGCGCATAACCGAAACGCAGCTGCTCCTGATAGGCCGGCTGCGCCAGCAAGGGCAAGATGTCCTTCACGTCCTTCCAGGCATCCGGGTTCTTGCCCAGTGTTTGCGCCAAACGGCGCGCATCCTCCAAATGGGCAGGCCCGATGTTATAGGCCGCCAGGGCCAACCAAGTCCGATCGGGCTCGGCGATTCGATCCGGCAGCGACTCTTTCAGCATCACCACATAACGCGCGCCGGCCAGGACACTTTCCAAAGGGTCCAAGCGGTTCTTCACGCCGAGGCGGTCGGCCGTCTCGCCGGTCAGCATCATCATGCCGCGCACGCCGGTCGGCGAGGTCGCGTTCGGGTTCCATTGCGACTCCTGATAGGCCAGGGCGGCAAGGAAACGCCAATCGAGTCCGCTGGCAATCTCGGCCTGATAGAACGGGCGCTTGTATTTGCTCAGCAGACTGGTTCGCCGCTCCAACACGCCGCGCACATCGGCCTCGGCCAAACGCTCGATATGGCCGAAATAGCGTTCCTGCAACTGCTTGAGTTCGCCGCTTTTTTTGACCGCGGCGAAAAAGCGATCGAGCTTCTCCATAAAACTCTGCTGCGTCTGCTTGGGCATGACCCAGACGATCTGGCGTGGCTTGCCCAGATCCAAGGCCACCTCGATATCGGGATAAAAATGCCGGGCGATGCTATATACGGTCGAGTCGGCCACAGTGCAATCCGACAAGCCGCTTTGCACGCGTTCCAGCAAATCCTCCTCGCCGGCCGCTTCGATCTCCGACCATTTCAAGCTCGGATGCCGCAGCTTCACCCACCACAAGGCGTCGATATGGCTACTACCGGCCACCACTTCGATCCGCTTGCCCACCAAATCCTTGATCTTTTCCGGGGCATCTTTGCCGGACCGGCAAATCACCTGCTCCTTCACCTCGGCATAGGCCGGCCCCAGCGCAAAGCGAAGGTCACGGGCCTGCGTCGCAGACAAGCCCGCAGCGGCAAGATGTACACTACCTTCGTCGACGCGGCGAAATAACTCATCGAGATTGGGCACCACTTCGAAGCGAACTTTCCAGCCATTCTCTTCCGCGAAACGGGTCACCAAATCGTATTCGAAGCCGGCCGGCGCGCCGGCGGGGTTGATGTAGTAAGTACCCGGACTGGTACGCGTCGCCACCACCAAGGTGCCGGCCTGTTCAGGCGGCGCGAGCGGCGATGGACCGCAGCTCGCAAGCATCCAGGCAAGCGACGACAGGCCAAGCACGCGCAAGAAGAGAAATAAACGGCTTTTCTGGCTCACTCCAGGGCTCACGACAGCAGGACGCTTACTTTGAATCGAATCGGCAGGCAACGGCCACACCATATAAGGCTGAATTATAGGCGGAACGCAGGGCCCCGGTTTTGCCTTGATTTATTGCGGTTTGAGATAGATCCCTGGCTTCATCGGCAGACTGGCGAAACACGCTTGGTATAGCGGTGTCGCGCGCAGCTTGGGCCCGACGTCGATCGACTCCAATTGCAACTCGATCTTCTTGCCGTCTAACTGACCTTCGCAAGATTCGTAGAAAATATCGCCCGAGGCATCGAATTGACGGAAAACATGCAGCTCTCCGGGGTAACTATGCAAGTTGATAAAGGTGCGGGTCGGTAATTTCAGCTCCCAAGGCAGCATGATCGCCGCATAATCGCGAACCACCCGGCCGGATTCGTCATAAACATTGACCTCGACCTCATAGACGGCCGCGGGCGAATCCGGGGCACGGCGCACATGACTGATCAAACGCCCGGTGACTTGATCGTAATAATAAAAATCCTGAAAGAAGAAGCCTTTCGCCGCCTCACCGGGAAACGGCTGCGCTTCGCTCTTTTCGAGCCGAACTGGCTTGGCCGTGGTCAGCCTTTCATGCAAAGCGATCAACTCGTCGCGGAAATCCGTCCAAGTCTTATCCGCCTGCGCCCCTTGAGCCCAAAATAGGCATGAAACGGCCAGCAGCCTTAGCCCGTTAACGATTCGACATACCTGCATCTGCCCTTCCTCTCGCAATCAGGATTTATTTGACTTCCAAGCGTTCGGACCAATTGCTCTCGGGCAGGAACTCCGCCTGCCGGCGCAGGGCCTTGGCCTGAGCCAGATCCCCCATCGCCTCCACAATCAAGGCCTTCATCAGCAGCGACCCCCGATGTCCGGCATCGAGCGCCAATCCCGCCTCAATCGCCGCCAAGGCCCGGGGATTATCGCCCATCATGAAATGGGCCATCGCCAGATTGTGATAAGCCTTCTGATAGCTTGGGTCCAAACGAATGCACGTACTGAAATGATAAGCGGCGCGCCGCACCTCTCCGCGCCTGGCCAACACCACCCCCAGATCGTCATGCGCCTCGGCATTGGCCGGGTCCAGCTCCACGGCCCGCTTGAGGTCCCGCTCCGCAGCCTCGAACTTGCCCAGCCAGATATAACGCACACCGCGCTTGGTATAGGCGGCCGAGCTATCGGGCCGCCGGCGAATAAACTCGTCCAGATCGACAATACCCTCTTCGATTCGACCGGCACGCCCAAGCGCCAGGCCACGCTGATAAAAGGCCTCATCGAGCCGAGGTTCGAGCTGGATCGCACGGTTGAAATCGTCGATGGCACGCTCGAAATCCTGTTGTGCGAAGTAGAGCACACCGCGTTGGAGATAAAGACTCGGGTCTTGGGGACGCTGGCGAAGCAAACGATCGTATTGCTCGATCTCGGCCTGGGCCTGATCGCGCGTCGTTATCGGCAAGCCAGCCGCCAACACGGGAAAAACCAGCCATGCGCCAAGTAAAAATACAGCCACATAACGCCAAACAAGGACACCTTTCATGGAATCCGGCTCCGCAGATTGGCTCCTCCAAATACCGCAAAAACCAGGCACCGCCTCACACCTCCCCCTTATCCCTTCGGGGTTCGGCCGGGCGCAGCTTGAACAAGCCGCCTGCGGCCACTATACTGCCGGACTTTTCACGCTCGGGCCAGACCGAGTGCGAAACAAGTCATCTGGATGAGGTGGCTGAGTGGTCGAAAATGGGCTGCACAGCCCATTTCAGTGAAGGCTAACCTGCAAAGCAGGTTAAGCGCGCCAAGCGCGCGGCCGGGACTAAAGCGCCGGCAACGGCGTAGCTTGTATAGCAGTATCAGGTCATCTGGAGAGGTGGCTGAGTGGTCGAAAGCGCCGGACTCGAAATCCGGTGTACGGTTCTCCGTACCGTGGGTTCGAATCCCACCCTCTCCGCCAAACAAGAAAGCCGATCCCCCGTGGGTCGGCTTTGTTGTTTGGCGGAGCACCGATGATTCCGGCTAATATGCGCGCGGCAAACCGCTCATCGCTCGCGCCCCCACTCGGTAAATGCCTTCTGGACTGGCGACAGCAAATACTCCAAGACTGTCCGCTTACCTTGATGTATTTCCGCCAGCATCCTCATGCCGGGAGAAAGCTTAAGGCGCTCGCCATCTAGAGACAAAAATTGAGAATCAAGCTGAATCAATACTTTATAGCTCGGTGGTAAAGTATCGCTAGCCCGAGCCTCAGAGTTTGGATTCTCCATCGCATCAGCGCCGATATGGATAACTTTCCCCTCGATCATCCCATATTTCTGAAACGGATAAGCTGTGAGTTTGATTTTTGCCGGCTGATCCAAGTAAACAAAGCCGATATCCTCATTTCTTACAAACACTTCGGCCTGGAGACGTTCATCTATCGGTACTAAGGTCATCAACACGCTGCCTGGCGCAACCACTTCACCTCGCGTATGTACAATCAAATCTTTAACAATACCCGCCTGTGACGCACGCAAATCAAGAAGATGCTGTCTATGCTGGATCTTTTCGAACTCCTGCCAAAGTTTTTGATACTGAGCCTCTGTCTCCACACGCTCGTTCTGCAATCGGCTGTGATAATTCGAAGTAATCTGCGCAAGTTTCTTTGCTGAACCATTCACGGCCGACTGAATACTGGCAACAGTCGCTTCTTGGGCTCGAATGTCTTGCTCTTTTTCAATCCGATCTCGGATTTTCTCCTGGACCGCCATCTCGCTAACGAACCCGCTTTGCGCCAACTTCTCATAAGACATAGCCGTTTTTTTATAGATGGATACCACCTGCTGTAGTTTGTTCAATGTTTCCTGGGCCGATTGGAGTTCGTGTCGAGTCCTTTCCAGAACCGCTTCCTCTCCGGCAAGCTCGTCCATATAGGCTTGACGATGGGCTCGATATTGACTGTGGATTTGCTCATACAGAGCAGGCGAATCTCTCTGCAACGGCGACAAACCAGCGCCAGACAATTCGGCATCGATCCTGCGCAATTGCAAGGCTTTCAGTTGCAGATCACTCTCGATCGATCTTGCATCGGCACCCACGACCTTGGCATCCAGCCGCATGAGCACTTGGCCAGCGGCCACCGCTTGGCCTTCTGTAACAAGAATATCTTGGACAATACCTGAATCAGCGGGCTGCACGATTTTGGTATAAGTCTGAGGAACCAAATGACCTTCTGCGCTCGCGACAATATCAAGCTTTCCAAAGCTTGCCCATAATAGAAAAACGAAGAAGAACGCGCTCAAGGAGTACACAATCACCAATGGCAATCGTGTCGGCGGGCTCTCCTGAATCGCCAGCAATCCCGGGATAAAATCAGTCGTATCTGGCTCGATTGCCTGTGAAAGCTTTTTACTCATTTTACCTAGCACAGTCTTTCCCCAAGAGCTGCCAGCCATCGATTCGGACATATGTCAGTTCAAAATCATCCCTGATGCATACGCCAAAGGGCTCCATTCTCACGCCCCTGTCATAGCGTTTACCCTAGGCCAATCTTGCACTGCCTGGTTCGCCGCCCCAAATCTTGCATCTTTAAGCACTTCCTGGGCAACGGCAAACGGCAGCGAAGACACCCCACCCACCGTGCCATATTGATAGGAAAGATCACCACCAAGAGCCTCGCTATCGCTACCTCTCAGGTGCGCATCGAGTAAAGCATCCATCAGGCTCCAATCGTCTTCCAAGTCAGAATTCGTGACACGTGCCTGGTCGAATCGCGCCACCAACAAAGCAAAGTCAAAAGTTTCGATTTTCTGGGTGAACAACTCATCCGGATTGCGATCTTCCTTCTTGCCGTTGTTGTTCTCCACGCCGACCCCGGCGTGGTCGTCCTGACTCTGACCGTGGTCGTCCTGGCTCTGACCGTGGTCGTCCTGGCTCTGACCGTGGTCGTCCTGGCTCTGACCGTGGTCGTCCTGGTTCTGGCCATGATCATCCTCGTCCTTACCCTGGTCGTCCTGACTCTGGCCATGGTCGTCCTGACTCTGGCCATGGTCGTCCTGACTCTGGCCATGGTCGTCTTGACTCTGGCCATGGTCGTCCTGACTCTGGCCATGGTCGTCCTGACTCTGGCCATGGTCGTCCTGACTCTGACCGTGGTCGTCCTGACTCTGGCCATGGTCGTCCTGGCTCTGACCGTGGTCGTCCTGGCCCTGAC
>JAJZTS010000030.1:2500-3713 GCA_021848725.1 Pseudomonadota bacterium | reverse complement strand
CCATGGTCGTCCTGACTCTGGCCATGGTCGTCCTGACTCTGGCCATGGTCGTCCTGACTCTGACCGTGGTCGTCCTGACTCTGGCCATGGTCGTCCTGGCTCTGACCGTGGTCGTCCTGGCCCTGACCGTGGTCGTCCTGGCCCTGACCGTGGTCGTCCTGACTCTGGCCATGGTCGTCCTGGTTCTGGCCATGATCATCCTCGTCCTTACCCTGGTCGTCCTTGCCGTTGTCACTGCCACCATCACCACTCCAGACTTCACGTGCGGCCTGAATAATCTGCAAGGTCACAAAGTTGCAATTAGCGCTATCTGCATACCAGCCGCTAAACGTTATGCTGCCATTCTCACCGGCATCGAGGATAAGGTCACTGCCCTGCTTACTAAACTTCAAATCATCAAACTCAACCCCACCCCCTAGAGAAAGTGTGTTACTTGCCCCCATGCTCGGCAGAATGACGTCGTGACGGTCGCCACGGTTGAAAGCGACGACGTTATGCCCAGAACCCGTGGTGATAATGTCATCCTGCCTACCGCCGGCGATAAAATGATTCCCTGCGCTAGCCGTCAATTGATCGTCGCCATTGCCGCCAAACAATGCGCTGTTACCAAGACCCGCGAGCAACACATCCTTACCCGAGTCGCCTTGCAGGATATCGTAGCCACCCCCTCCATCAATTCGATCATTACCACCGCCACCCACCAGCCAATTGTTGCCAGCATTGCCGATCAAAATATTGGCAAGATCGTTGCCTTTACCAATCAGATCGGCCGTGCCGGTCAGCGTTAGATTCTCTAAAGTATCTTGCAGCACATAATCGATGCTGGATTCGACCGTATCCGTTCCTTCTCCCTCCAGCTCAACCACAACGTCATCCGCATTCTCGACTACGAAGGTATCGTCGCCCAAGCCACCATACATGGTGTCCGAACCGGCAGCGCCATCTAGCCGATCATTACCGGCCATGCCATATAGCAGGTTGTTCGCGTCATTGCCGGTCAAGGTGTTGTCCAACGCATTACCCGTACCTGCGATATCGCCTATACCGGTAAGCGTCAAATTCTCGACGTTATCGGTCAGGGTATAGGAAATGCTCGATTTAACGGTATCGATCCCCTCATCCTTGTTTTCAGTCACAGAATCCCCGATGTCGTCGACGATAAAGATATCGTCGCCAGCCCCACCATACAGCTTGTCGGCACCCGTACCGCCAT
>JAJZTS010000030.1:0-2400 GCA_021848725.1 Pseudomonadota bacterium | reverse complement strand
ACCGCCATATAGCTGGTCGTTGCCAAGGGCCCCATTCAGCCAATCCTTTCCGGCGCCGCCGTAGAGTTTGTCGTCGCCATCGCCGCCATGGATATCGTCGTCGCCATCGCCGCCATCCACTACGTCATTGCCGCCATGGCCATACAATTTGTTGTTGCCTGAATTGCCGGTAATCACGTTATCCAGATCGTTGCCCGTGCCGTCGATGTTGGCAGTGCCGAGCAGCGTCAGGTTTTCCACGTTACCGGAGAGGGTATAAGTGACGGATGCCAGAACGATATCGGCCCCCTCGTCTGCCTGCTCGACCACTTTGTCATCTGCGTCGCCAATAATATAAACATCGTCGCCCAGGCCGCCCGCGAGTGTATCCACGCCAAGACCGCCATCCAGCCTGTTGTTGCCGGCATTGCCGGTAATGCGGTTGTCCAGCGCATTGCCGGTGCCATCGATGTCTTCCTGCCCGGTGAGTACCAGGTTCTCTACGTTGTCGGTCAGGGTGTAGCTCATGCCCGCCTTCGTGGTATCGATGCCCTCATCCTTTGCCTCGACTACCTTGTCGCCGGCATCGTCGACAATATAAATATCGTCGCCCAGACCACCCGCCAGCGTGTCCGCACCGACACCGCCGTCCAGCGTGTTGTTGCCGATGTTGCCGGTAATATTGTTATCCAGCGCATTGCCGATGCCGTCGATATCATTCTTTCCGGTCAAGACCAGGTTTTCGACGTTGTCGGACAAGGCATAAGTGACCGAGGCATTGACGGTATCCACCCCCTCGCCGACCGCTTCGACCGCCTTATCGTCCGCATTGTCGACGAAATAAACATCGTCACCGGCGCCACCCGCCAAGGTATCGGCCCCTAGTTTTCCGTCCAGCGTATTGTTGCCGGCATTGCCGATGATGGCGTTGTCCAACTCGTTGCCGTTACCGCCAAGGTCCGCCGTGCCGGTAAGCGTGAGGTTTTCCACATTGTTCGAAAGACGGAAAAAGGCAAAATCCGTGGCAGTAATGATCGTATCCACGCCCTCGTCGGCCTGCTCGATCACCTGATCGTCGATGTTATCGACATAGTAGGTGTCGTCGCCCAGGCCGCCGATCATCATGTCCGCACCGGTCCAGCCATCCAGGCTGTTATTGCCATCCGTACCGGAAATCAGGTTGTTTGCGGCATTGCCCGTGCCATTGAGGTTGCCGTCACCGACCAATGCCAGGTTCTCGATATTTTCCGGCAGCACATAGGAGAACTCGGCCAACACCGTATCGTCGCCCTCGTCCGCTTTTTCGAAAACGAAATCGGCCGCATCCCTGAGGTAATAGGTGTCATCGCCGGCACCGCCCATCAAGATGTCGTCGCCGGCACCACCATCCATAAAGTTGTTACCGGCATTACCGACCAAGATATTGGCCTGGCTGTTGCCCCTAGCGTCTGCGTTGCCATCGCCGGTCAAAACCAGCTTCTCGACATTCTCCGGCAGCACGTACGAAATCGAGGCATAAACGGTATCGGTACCTTCACCCCCGACTTCCACCACGCGATCGCCTTCGTCGTCCACAACGTAGGTATCGTCGCCCGCCCCGCCTTGCATCGTATCCGCCCCTAAGCCGCCATCGAGCGCATTGGCGCCGGCATTCCCCATCAGCATGTTGTTCAGCGAATTGCCGCCACCGGCGATATCGGTCGCGCCGGTCAGGGTGAGATTTTCGACATTGCCGGTCAGCGTGTATGACACACTGGCCATCACCGTATCGTTGCCCTCGCCCCACTTCTCACCGATCTCGTCGCGCGCGTCGTCCACCCAGTAGATGTCGTCGCCGCCGCTGCCAAGCAGGGTGTCCGCCCCGCTGCCGCCATCCAGGACATCGTTGCCATTGCCGCTAAGCAAAATGTCGTCACCAGCTTCGCCAAAAAGCCGATTGCCGGCATTATTGCCAGTAATGAGGTTATTTAGATTGTTTCCTCGGCCATAAGCCGCAGTCCCGGCGAGGATAAGGTTCTCCACGTTGTCGGCAAGCGTAAAGCTCACCGAGGAAATCACTTTGTCCGTCCCCTCGCCTGCATTCTCGACAACCGTATCATCGACATTGCGGACGATATAGTTATCGTCACCCACGCCGCCGACCATCCGCGTCGCCATACTGCCGGCAATGAGAATGTCGTCCCCACCCAAGCCGATCAGGCTGCTTGCACCGCTGTTGCCGACCAGCCGGTTAGCCAGATCGTTGCCGGTTGCCACAATATCCGCGTTGCCGGTGAGCTCGACGATCTCGACATTCGATTCGAGAGCGAAGCTGACCGAGGCCAGCACCTTGTCCACGCCTTCGCCCGGCTTCTCCAGCACACGGTCGGCCGCGTTATCCGCGACATAGGTATCGTTCCCGGCACCGCCGAACATCGCGTC
>JAJZTS010000088.1 GCA_021848725.1 Pseudomonadota bacterium | reverse complement strand
GGTGTACTTGTCCTCGGCGATCATGCGGTCGCGCAGGATGGTGATCGGGTCGCGCTGCTTCCACTTTTCCTCTTCTTCGCGCGAACGATAACCGCGCGAATCGGACATGGAATGGCCGCGATAGCGGTAGGTTTTCAGTTCCAGGAAATAGGGCCCCTTGCCCGAGCGGACATGCTCGACCGCCTTGTGGGCATGTTCCAGCACGACCTCGATGTCCTGGCCGTCGCACACGTCGGACTCGATGCCGTAGGCGCACATGCGCTTGTACTGGTCGACCACGGCGGTGGAGCGCTCCAGCGCGGTGCCGATACCGTACAGGTTGTTCTCGCAGACGAACAGCACGGGCAGTTTCCACAACGCGGCCATGTTCATGGTCTCGTGGAAGCTGCCCTGGTTGTTGGCGGAGTCGCCCAGGAAGCAGATGGCGATCTCTTCGCCGCCCTTCATCTGGATCGCCTTGGCCATGCCGGCGGCGAGCGGGAAGGGGCCGCCGACCAGGGCATAGCCGCCCATGAAGCGATGCTCGGTATCGAAGATGTGCATGGAGCCGCCGCGGCCTTTCGAGCAGCCGGTCTCCTTGCCGTACAGTTCGGCCATCACCGCCTTGGGGTCGGCGCCGCACTTGATGGCATGCACGTGATCGCGATAGCCGGTAATGACATAGTCGAATCCGGGACGGGCCGCTTCCATGACACCATAGCAGCAGGCCTCCTGGCCGGGATAGAGATGTAGGAATCCACCGATCTTGCGCTCGATATAGGCCTGATAGCAGCGCTCTTCAAAACGCCGGGCCAACACCATCTCGCGCAGTACCCGCTTACGATCTTTCAGCTTCATTGAGCTAGACCTCTGGGTTGAAAAAATCGCGGTATGATCGCGGAAAGACCGCGTCCGGTCAAGGATTTGAGAGAGAATGGAATTGAACACACTTGCCGAACTCATTGAAACGAAAAAGGATTTCACAAGCTTGAAAAAAGGCTCCGCCGGCCATGTACTGCATGTCGTGGCCAAGGGCGACGCGCTGGACAAAATTCCCGGCGGCGAGCGATTGCTCGCAGTGCTCAAACGCAAGGGCATGAAGGCGGAAGAGTTGCTCAAATCGCCGCTGTCCTGCGAGCTGGACGATGGCGCGGTCGCGCGCTGGGTCGTGATCGATGCCAAGGCCGATGTCTTTCGCCGCCACGAACTGATGCGCAAGGCGTTGATGCCTTTGTTGGAAGAGCATCCCGCCGAACTCCACATCGCCGTGCATGGCCCGGCCGGCGAGCGCCCGGCGCTGGCCGAGGTCGCGGTCTACGTCGCCTGGCTCAACGGTGCGACCTTGCCCAACTACAAGAGCAAGCAGAAGGCCAAGCCGCTGGCCAAGATCCATCTATATGGCTGCCAGAGCGCCGACGGTTTCGCTCGGGCCCGCGCGCTGGCCGAGGGCAATGTGTTGGCGCGGCGGCTGACCATGCTGCCGCCCAACGAATTGACGCCGCGCAGCTATCGCCAACGCATCGCCACGCTGGCCAAGGCCGAGGGGTGGGGCATCGAAGAGTTGGACATCAAGAAGCTGCGCAAGCTCAAGGCCGGCGCCTTCCTCGCCGTTGCGCGCGGCAGCCGGCACGAGGATGCGGCCATCGTGCACCTGAGTTATGCGCCGAAGAAGGCCAAGGCCAGTTACGCCCTGGTCGGCAAGGGCATCTGCTTCGACACCGGCGGCCACAACCTCAAGCCGGCGCGCTATATGAACAATATGCACGACGACATGAACGGCTCGGCCGTGACTCTGGGCATCCTGCTCGCGGCCACGCGCCTAAAGCTGCCGGTGCGGCTGGATTGCTGGCTGGCCATCGCGCAGAACCATCTATCGCCCGAGGCCTATACTCAGAACGAGGTGATCACCGCGCTGAACGGCACCACCATCGAGATCGTGCACACCGATGCCGAGGGCCGCATGGTGTTGGCCGATACCCTGAGCCTGGCGGCGCGTGCCAAGCCGGCGGCCATCGTCGATTTCGCCACCTTGACCGGCAGCATGGCGGTGGCGCTGGGCGAGCGCATGAGCGGCGTGCTGGCCAACCGCGACGCCTTGGCGGCCAGGGCGGTCGCCGCCGGCCAGGCCACGGGCGAGCGGGTGGTGGCCTTTCCCTTGCCCGAGGATTACGACGAGGCGCTCGACTCGACCGTGGCCGACGTCAAGCAATGTACCCTGGACGGCGAGGCCGACCACATCCTGGCGGCGCGTTTCCTCAATCGCTTCGTCGCCGATACGCCGTGGCTGCACGTCGATCTCTCGGCCAGCCGTTGCAAGGGCGGGTTGGGCGCGGCGGCCTCCGACATCACCGGCTTCGGCGTCGGTCTGGGCCTCGCGCTGTTGCACGATGCAGCCGAGTAGGCCATGCCCCGAGGGGGCATAGGTTAAAATCGGCAAAACTTTTCGACAGGCCCTGTAATGTCCGGCAACTCTATCGGCATGCTGTTTAGCGTCACTTCCTTCGGCGAATCCCATGGCCCGGCCATCGGCTGCGTGGTCGACGGCTGCCCGCCCGGCCTGGCTCTTACCGCCGAAGACATCCAGGTCGAACTGGACCTGCGCAAGCCCGGCACCTCGCGCCACGTCACGCAACGGCGCGAATCGGATACGGTCGAAATCCTGTCCGGCGTGTTCGAGGGCAAGACCACCGGCACGCCCATCGCCCTGCTGATCCGCAACGAAGACCAGCGCAGCAAGGACTATTCCGAGATCGCCCAGACCTTCCGGCCCGGCCACGCCGATTACACCTATTGGCAGAAATACGGCATCCGCGACTACAAGGGCGGCGGCCGCTCTTCGGCCCGCGAGACCGCCGTGCGCGTCGCGGCCGGGGCCATCGCCAAGAAGTGGCTGCACGAGAAATACGGTACCGTGATCCGCGGCTACCTGGCCCAGCTCGGCCCCATCGTCGTGCCGTTCAAGGACTGGGACGCGGTGCGCGAAAACCCCTTCTTCGCGCCCGATGTCGCCAGCGTGGCCGGGCTGGAGCAATACATGGACGAACTGCGCCGCGAAGGCAACTCGGTCGGCGCCCGTATCAACGTGGTGGCCGAGCAGGTGCCGGTCGGCCTGGGCGAGCCGGTGTACGACCGGCTCGACGCCGATCTCGCCCATGCCTTGATGAGCATCAACGCGGTGAAGGGGGTCGAGATCGGCGCCGGCTTTGCCTGTATCGAGCAAAAAGGCACCGAGCACCGCGACGAACTCACGCCGCAGGGCTTCCTGAGCAACCATGCCGGCGGCATCCTCGGCGGCATCAGCACCGGTCAGGACATCGTCGCGTCGATTGCGATCAAACCCACGTCGAGCATCCGCCTGCCCGGCCGTTCGATCAATTTGTCTGGCGAGCCGACCGAGGTGGTCACCCATGGCCGGCACGACCCCTGCGTCGGCATCCGGGCCACGCCCATCGCCGAGGCCATGCTGGCCATCGTGCTGATGGACCATGCCCTGCGCCAGCGCGGCCAGAACGCCGATGTCGCCTGCCCGACGCCCAAGATCGCCGGGCCGCGCTGATTGTTTTTTCTCCCCCTTGACGGGGGGCACCCCGATTTCCCTCCCCCTTGACGGGGGAGGCTACCTTGATTTCCCTCCCCCTTGACGGGGGAGGGCTAGGGTGGGGGTGAAGAGCAAGGCGAAGCACTGCATTCGGCAACGCCTTGAGATTCACCCCCATCCCAACCTTCCCCCATCTAGGGGGAAGGAGCAAGTTTCGCCATTGGCAAAATTCGTTTATTTGATTGGAGATAGGCTATGCAACTCGAACCCCACGACCTCGCCCACGAGTTTCCCGAGTACAAGGACACCATCCACACGCTCAAGACCGGCAACGCCCACTTCGCCAAGCTGTTCGACGAATACCACGAGGTGGACCGCGAGGTGCGCCGCATCGAGCAGAACATCGAGCCGGTGTCCGACGCCTATGCCGAAGAAAAGAAGAAGCAGCGCCTGACCCTGAAAGACGAGCTGTACCAGATGCTGGTGGCCGCCAAGGGCTGATCGTCCACGTGCGCAAGATGCTTGGCGCACACATGGGATTTCTGAAGAACCGTCATGCTCGCGTAGGCGGGCATCCAGAATGCATTGAAAATATTGGATTCCCGCCTGCGCGGGAATGACACGCGAGCGCTTCTTCAAGGGTTCCTTAACGCTTCTCCATGCCCCATTCCCTGCCGTACTGGCGCCTGTCCGGTTTCTATTTCTTCTACTTCGCCTTCGTCGGCGCGATGGCCCCGTACTGGGGGCTGTACCTGCGCTCGCTCGGTTTCGACGCGCTGCACATCGGCATCCTGATGTCATTGTTGCAGGTGATGCGCATCTTCGCGCCCAACGTCTGGGGCCACATCGCCGACCGCACCGGCAAGCGGGTGGCCATCGTGCAATTAGCCGCGCTGATCAGCCTGGTCGTCTATGTCGGCGTGTTCTTCGGCACCGGCTTCTGGTGGCTGTTCCTGGTGATGAGCCTGATCAGCTTCTTCTGGAGCGCGTCGCTGCCCTTGGTCGAGGCGACCACGCTGACGCACCTGAAGGAGCGCACCGAGCGCTACGGCAACATCCGGCTGTGGGGCTCCATCGGCTTCATCCTGGTCGTGGTCGGCCTGGGCACCCTGCTCGACCACCGGCCCATCGGCGACCTGCTCTGGGTGGTGCTGCTGCTCTTGGTTGGCGTCGCCGTGTTCGCGCACAGCATCCCCGAGGCCGAGATCGTCAACCTGGAGACCGAGCCGGCCTCGCTGAAGAGCGTGCTCAAGCGGCCCGAGGTCGTCGCGCTGCTGGTCGCCGGCATCCTGATGGCCGCCGCGCACGGCCCGTATTACACCTTCTTCACCATCCATCTGGTCGATGCCGGCTACAGCAAGACCGTGGCCGGCTGGCTGTGGGCCTTCGGCGTCATCTGCGAGATCGGCGTGTTCCTGGCCATGCCGCGCGTGTTCAAGCGGGTGCGGGTCGAGACCGTGCTGCTGGCGACCTTGCTCGCCGCCGCCGTGCGCTTCCTCATCATCGCCTGGCAGGTCGAC
>JAJZTS010000087.1:3552-5055 GCA_021848725.1 Pseudomonadota bacterium | reverse complement strand
GCTATAGCCGGTGATGGTGGTAAAGGCCTTGTTGACCGAGATGATCCGGTTGTCCTGGTCGGTGATCATAATGCCTTCACCGAGGTTCTCGGTCACCAGCGCCATCAACTGGAGCTGGTCGTGTGCCCGCCGCTCTTCGGTTACGTCGCGCAGGGTGAGAATTTCGCCCACGCGGATACCGGGCTCGTCCAGCAGCGGTGAGCTGGTGCAGCTGGCGATGAGCAAGGCGCCGCCCCGGTTGCGCAGGGTGAGCAGGGCTTGGTCTGGCGTCATCTCGACCGAGGTCGCTTCGATCAGGCTGAAAGAGCGTCCGATGATCTCCTCGGCTTGGTAACCGAACAGATCGGCCGCCGCTTGGTTCCAACTGGTGATGTTGCGGCTGAGGTCGAGGGTCAGGATCGGGTCGCCCGATTGCTTGACGATGGTGGCGAGGAGTTGGTCGCGTTGCGCGCCGGCGTGGATCTGCTCGGTCATGTTTTCTGCCAAGCGGATCGCCTCCGATTCCAAATGCAGATTGCGCTTTTCCAGTTCCTTGAGGTAATGCGCGCGCTGTTCATCTAGCCTCAGATCGTGCATCAACATCAGCAAGGTGACGATCAGTACCATCAGGGTCAGGCTGGAAACGATGATGGCGATTTCGCCCGAACCGAGGCCGAGCGGGGCGGCCAAGCAAACGCTGCGCGGGTCGAAACGGGCCGCCGCCATGCCGACATAATGCATGCCGGCGATGGCGACCCCCATATACAGCGCGCCGAGCAATTGCCGCGATGAGGTCAGGTTGGCTGCCCCCTGGTCTGCAGCAGTAGGTTGGCCGAACGCGGGCATATCTAGGGAATCGGCGGGGGGGTGGACGGTGACCGTTCTCAGGGCGAACCAAGAGGCCGCATAGGCGATGGCCAGCGACAACAGCACCAGGCTCGGCTGATAGTCTATCGGCGGCGACATCTTGAGCGCGCTCATGCCGACGTAGTGCATGGCACTGATGCCCAGCCCCATCAACAGGGCGCTGAGATGCCGCTTGAGAGGTTTATCGATGCCGCAACGTACCAAGTACAAAGCGAGGGCCGAGGCCAGAATGGCCAGCAGCAGGGAAAGTCCGGTGCGCGGGATGTCATAGGCGAGCGGGATCGGTAGATGCAAGGCCAGCATGCCGATGAAATGCATGGCCCAGATACCGCAGCCCATGGCGAAGGCGCCTCCGGCTAGCCAGTAAGGTACTCTTTTCGGCCCGGCATGCGGTATCCGCGCGGCAATGGTCAAGGCAGTGAAGGCCGCCAGGATCGCGACGCCGACCGATAGCCCTACCAGCCACAGGTCGTATTCGTGTTTCAAGAATCTATTGCCCTATAAATCGGACTTGGGTGTCGAATCGGATTCTACCGTTGAAATCGATCGGTCTGACCATATGTAAGGTCGAAATAATTTCTGCCGGAGAGAACGTATGAGCGAAAACGTGAAAGAGACTTTGGGTTTTCAGGCCGAGGTGAAGCAACTGCTGCACCT
>JAJZTS010000087.1:0-3452 GCA_021848725.1 Pseudomonadota bacterium | reverse complement strand
GACAAGGGCGAGGAAGAGGTCGCCAACCGGGCCTCCGCCCTGTGGGCGCGGCCGAAAAACGAGCTGACCGAGGACGACTACAAGACCTTCTACAAGCACGTCGCCCACGACTTCGAAGACCCCCTGGCCTGGACCCATGCCCGGGTCGAGGGCCGCCAGGACTACACCGTGCTGCTCTACCTGCCGGCCCATGCCCCGTTCGACCTGTGGGACCGCGAGGCCAAGACTGGGGTCAAGCTCTATGTGAAGCGGGTGTTCATCATGGAAGACGCCCGCCGCCTGATGCCGAGCTACCTGCGCTTCATGCGCGGGGTGATCGACGCGGCCGACCTGCCGCTCAACGTCTCGCGCGAGATCCTGCAGCAGACCCGCGACATGGAGACGATCCGCGCCGGCTGCGTGAAGAAGGCGCTCGACCTCTTGGCCGACCTGGCCGAGAACGACCAGGACAAGTACGCCAAGGTCTGGGAGCACTTCGGTCTGGTGCTGAAAGAGGGCGTCGGCGAAGATCCGGCCAACAAGGAGCGCATCGCCAAGCTGCTGCGCTTCACCACCACCCAGAGCGACGCGCCGACCGTGTCGCTGGCCGACTACCTCGGCCGGATGCAGGCAGGCCAGGACAAGATCTATTACCTCACCGCCGAGACCCTGGCCGCGGCCAAGGCCAGCCCGCATCTGGAGATCTTCCGCAAGAAGGGCATCGAGGTGCTGCTTTTGGCCGACCGGGTCGACGAGTGGGTGGTGTCCAATCTGTTCGAGTTCGACGGCAAAGCGCTGCAATCGGTGGCCAAGGGCGAGGTCGATCTCGATGCGATCAAGGCCGCCGAGGAAGACAAGCCGGAGGAGCCGGCCAAGGTCGAAGAGGCCAAGGCCTTGGCCGAGAAGCTGAAAGAGGCGTTGAAGGATAGCGTCAAGGACGTGCGGGTCAGCCGCCGGCTGGTCGACTCCGCCGCCTGCCTGGTGGCCGACGAGCACGACATGAACGCCAACCTCGCGCGCATGTTGAAGGCCATGGGCCAGAAGGCGCCGGAGACCCAGCCCATCCTCGAGATCAATCCGAGCCATCCCCTGGTGCAGCAACTGGAAACCGAGGCCGGTGCCCGCTTCGACGACCTCGCCCGGGTGCTGTTCGACCAGGCCCTGCTGCTCGACGGCGGCCAGATCGCCGACCCGGCCGGCTTCGTCAAACGGCTGAACGGGCTGCTGTTCCCGGGCAACAACTAGCGCTTGTTTTCCCTCATCCCCGGCCCTTCCCCCGGAGGGGGAAGGGGGCATGGCCCCTCTCCCTCCGGGAGAGCACCCTTAAGGGCATAAAGGGTAGGGGTGAGGGGCGGCGTGACTTGTAGGCTAACAGGTGTTGCAGCAATCGCCAGAAAGCCGCCCAAGGGCAGTCGGGCAGGCAACACCCGCTCGACGGCCTGGGCCAAACTGCCGCCGTTTGGCAGAAACACGGCACTGCCGTGGCGAACTCCATCCATATTTAATCCATTCAGCAAGGCTTGCGCCTCGGCCAAGCTGTGCCAGTGGGCGCCGCGATAGCCGCCTTGATTGCCGCCGCGGCCCTTCTCCAGATAAAGCAAGCTGTGCCGATTGAGCAGGCCCAGCACGATACGCCGCCGCGCCACCCGCCGCATCTCCCGTACAAAACCGCGCTGATCCTCGACGAAACAGAGCGAGGCGACCGCGATCGCGGCATCGAACTGCTTGTCCGCGAACGCCAGGCGCGTGCCGTCGCCGGTCAGATAGCTCTCCGTACCGGCACTATGCCGCCGGGCATAGGCGATGCGTTCGAGGTCGGGATCGATGCCGGTCGCGGTATAACCGGCCGTGGCCAGGCGCCGAGTGAACTGGCCGGTGCCGCAGCCGACGTCGAGCACGCTGGCGCCGGGCGGCAGGTCGAGTAATTCGAGCAGCAGCGTGAACTCCGTCTCCGCCACCCAGCGGCCGCGCGGCGTGACATACCAGGCCTCGTAGCCGGCGGCGTCCACGGCTCAGTGACCAGCGGGGCGGGTCGCCCGCCGGTGGGCGTCGAAGCCACCCTTGTCCTTCCAGCCGACCAGACCGTCCTGCAAGACCTTCACGTTGTCCATGCCCAGCAGGCGCAAGGCGAACACGGCCTGGGCCGAGAGCGAGCCCGAGTTGCAGTAGACCACCACCATGCGGTCCTTTGGCAACTCGGCGCGGCGGGCCACCAGTTGGCGCCATTCGATGTTGCGCGCGCCGGGAATATGTTCCTTCGCATACTGCTCGGCATCGCGGGCGTCGACCACAAAGACCTTTTTCCAGTCCTCGGTCGGGATCTGCTCGGGCCAGATCAGGCTGCTGCCGTACTCGGCGAAGTCCAGGTAGTCCTCCATCGCCTTGACCACTGCCGGGGATTCGGCGGCGAGCGAGGCCGGTGCGTTGCCGAGAAAGAATGCGGCGAGTAAGGCCAGGGTGAGCTTGTTCATGCAATTGTCTCCATCGGTTAACAACTGGCATCGGCTCGCACGAGCATGGCCTCCAGCGCCGCATTCAAGCGCGCGGCGAGTTGGGCCATCCGCTCGGCAGCGATGCCGTCCAGTTTTTGCAGGATGTCTTCCGGCATCAGGATCACGCCGTCGGCCGGCTGCATCGCCTGGCCGTTCAGCCACAAGGCGGGAAAACCCTCGCCATGGGCGCAGCGTTCGCCGCTGAATATCACCTCGACCTCGGCGCCCAGGCATTGTCCGAGCGCTTCGGCGTAGTCGGCGTACAGAGAGCAGCGGCCGCCGGGTGGTTGCTGGGAGATGACGCGTACTTGCATCTTCATCGGGCTCCTTGCCTAAGGAAACGCTGAATAAATTGCTGCGCGGGCGAATCGCGGCGTTGCACGGTGCCCGCTCTCTCGCCTATCCACTTGATATGTCTCGGTCGCTGCGCTCCGTGCGCCTTGCGCTTCATCCCGCTCGCGGCTTTCTTCGGCGTTTGCTTAGAAAGTCAGGACCTTGTCGCTGCCGCGCACCAGATCGTGCAGGTCTTTCATGGTCGAGACCGAGCAGACGCCGGTCTCTTGCTCTTGGCGCAATTTGAGACAGGTGCCGCAGGCCAGGACCTGGCCGCCGGCCGCGACGAATTGGCCCATCATGTCGGGCACATCGAAGCCGGTTTGTTGCAACTGCGCGGCCTCGACGCCCTTGCCGAGCAGGAAGGCGGCGACAGTATCATCGGCCTTGAGTGCATAGACGCCGAGCCGGAAGGCATTCCAGACGGTTTCAGGGTCGTTCGAACTGATGACGAGGCCGAGTTTCATGGCGATCTCCTCAAGTGGCGGGGTTCAGGCGAGGGTGTGTCTCCTCGCCGTAGAACCAGACGATGGCGCCGGAGACCAACATGGCCCCGGCGGTGAACCAGAAGCCGGCGGCGATGCCCCACGCGGCCGCGACCGCGCCGAGCAGCAGGGCGCCGATGCCGTAGCCCAGGTCGCGCCAGAA
>JAJZTS010000029.1 GCA_021848725.1 Pseudomonadota bacterium | reverse complement strand
ACCATGGAGAATGGCAGTCCGTTCTGCCGTCTCGATACCGGTCACTACCTTAACCGGCATGAAATGGCCGTTGCCCACGGCGCGCATCACGAAGTTGCCGTGGCCGGTGCGCATCACGGCATTTCTAGGCACGGCCAAGACTTCGCGCGGCGCGGCATGAATGGTCACCGAGGCATATTCGCCCAAGTTGCCGCTGCGTCCGAGCTCAATCGGCAGTCGTGCGCGCGCCGTGTGGCTGTCCTTGTCCAGCAATGGATTCAGGCTGGTTAGCCGTGCCGTCACGGTCGTGCCGTCGTCGAATGTAACTTCGACTGCGTCGCCTTCATGCAGCCAGGGCAGCTGGTCCGGATACAGCGTCAACTCCAGCCACGTTTGCGTCGGCTCAACACAGGTCAAAATCTCGGTCATCGGCTCGACTTGCATACCCGGCCGAGCCAGCACCTCTTTCACGACACAAGGGCGTTGGGCGCGCATGGCGATCACGGCCGAGGCCTGCCTGCTCTGGCTCAGATGGTGCAACATCGCATTGCTGAAACCGATTTGCTTCAGACGCAGGTTTACCCGGTCGCGGTCGCGCTGAAGTGGCTGCAGGATGGACCAAAGCTGCTCTTCGCTCTGATGCACCATGCGCTCGGCCTGCTCGCGTCTGGCGGGGTCGTTCGCTCCAGCCAGGAGCTTTCGATTTTGCTCGCGGCGTTCGTCGGCCATTCTTTGGGTAGGGGCACCGCGGTATAGGATGTCGAGGTACTCATATTGCAGATTCAAGGCATCCTGGGACGAGATCTCATACAGCATTTGGCCGGCGGCGATGTGCTGGCCGATACCGTGTACGTGCAGCTTGGTCACAACGCCGGCCACATTGGGCGTGATGCGCTGGATGGCGTTTTCGTCGGCCACCAGCGTGGCATGGGTGTCGATGTCATAGGTCAGCGTTTCGGTTTGCGCCGTTGCGAGCCGGACGCCGAGTTTCTGCAGGGTGGCGGTGTCGACATGGAGTTGATGCGCGGCGTCCCCGGCCTTGTCGGCGGCGACGAGGTCCATGCCGCAGATGGGGCAGTTGCCAGGGTGGTCTTGCACGATATGGGGATGCATCGGACAGACATAGATCGGCTTTGCCGGTGCTTGCGCCGCTGGTGCCGGTGCATGCGTTTGTTGCTGGCCGAGGCCATAGCCGACGGCGCCAATGGCAAGCGCGATCAGCAAGGTGACGATTGCGTGTTTCATAGGGTCAAGCCAAGTCCGATACCGGCGGCTGGCAGCCGCAGGCAGGCATAAAAAGGCGGGGGAGGCTAGGCCTCCCCGGCCGCGTGCGCGTCGCTCTCGTCAGACGACGTTGATCCGTGTGCGCGCTGTCCCGAGCACCGCACCGCTACGCCAGTGATAGTAGGTAACGGTCACAGTCCAGGTGCCGGTCGTGGTGGGTTGGAAGATGCAGTCGTAGCGCTCAGCCGAGTGGGCTTCGATCGAGGTCGTCTGCCAAGCCTGCGGCAACGGCCGGCCGTCGGAGGCCACCACGGTGGCGGTCAGTCCGCCGAAGTCGATTTTCTGCGGATGGAAACCGGCACAGATGTAGCGTACCAGCAAGCGCTGGCCCTTCTGCATCGTCACCGCTACGCCAGGATTGGTCAACGCCGAGCTCGCGCCGTCGACGCCGGTAATGATGAAGTAACGCGGGTTGAGGTTGTTCAGACCCACGTCGCCGCCGCAGGTGCCGGCCGACCATTGCAGGGTATGCCAAGCGGGGTCGATCTCGTCCGCCGCCCAGATCGCCTCGACATCGTAGATCGGACCGTTGGCGAAGGCGCGCTTGGTGCCCGGCGGGTCGTTCGGATTTGGCACCGGATCGACGATCAAGCCGCCATACATGCCCATTTCCGCATGCAACGGGGTATTGGTATGGCAATGGTAAAAATAAGTGCCCGCATGCGAGGGGCGCCATTGATAGGTATAGGTACCGTTCGTGACATCCCAGGAGAAATGCCCCACGCCATCGTTTTCTTGGCTGGGTTCGATGCCATGGTGGTGCACGGTATGCATCCACATCATGTTCACCGTCAGCGCCGTATGCACAATCTGCCCTTCGGTCACACGCATGGCCGGCGACGGGAAAGACCCGCCTGTCATGCCACCGCCGCCACCTGCGGCAAGATCGGTAAAGCCCCAGATGGTCACCGAGTTGCCATCGTCGAAAGTCATCGAGCCATTCATGTAGATACCGCGCTGGAACAGCACGTCTGGGGTCACGAAACCGGGCGTTGCCGGCGCCCCCGGATAGACGTAACAGGCGCTGCCCATGCCGCCGCCACCACCACCACTACCACCATTCATTCCCATATCGTTCTCCTCTCGCGCTTATAGAAATTCAAGTTCAGTCATCGAACCGAATTGGTACAGGCCGCCACCGGCGGTCTGCGACATCTCATCGTGCAGGTGCATCGGGAAATGTCCCGATGTCACGGGCGGATAAGCGTCGGGCGGGGCTTCGAACGGGAAGATGGCATCGATTTTGCCAAGGTTGTTGCGCAGGTAGAGCGTGTCTTTCTTCCATACGGCGGGCCGTATCGTGCCACGGTCGGTCAGCCATTCCATATGGTTGGCGTGGGTGTGCACGGCGTGGGAGCACATGCCGGTATTGAGCATGCGTACCAGGGTGCGGTCGCCGACATGGCCGGAGAGCCGGGAGCGGGGGTCGTACAATGCATCGATCGTGGGGTCGCCGTGTCCAGCGGCACCGGGCGGTCGAGAGGAGAGACCGTTGATGGTGAAGTAACGCGGCGTGAAATTGGTGGGGATCGTCGTGCCATTTTTCACGGCGGTGTTTAAAGCCGGATCGATATCGTTCAAGATCCAGAACTGTTGCTTGACGAAGGTCGGGCTGCCCGAGTACAGCTGATTGCTGATGCCGGCCGGCATGATTGCCAAACCGCCGTGCAGGCCGAGGAAACGGTTGTAGCTGGTCTTGTTGTCGTAGAACAGATAAGACCCTGCTGCGCCGCTGGGGATGGTGTAGGTCAGGGTCTTGTTGCCACCGGGAGCAATGTCGCCTGTGCTGGCGATTGGCGCACTGCCGCTCACCAGTCCGCCGATGACCAGGTTATGCGTCACCGATAACATGTTGTACACCGTGATGCTGAGCGTGTCGCCTTCCTGGCAAATGATGGACGGGGCCGGGATCAGGGGCGTATTGGCCGTCGTGCCATAACCTTTGACATAGACCGAGACGCCATCCGGCATGGTTTTCGTGCCGTCGGTGATGTACAGGGTTTGCGAAATCGTCGCCGCTTCAGAGCGTGCCGACCAGGTCAACATGCCCGATCCCATGAGCGCGCTCGCGAGGCTTGCTCCTCCAGCCTTTAAAAAGGCTCTCCTTTCCATAATATCTCCTAGTGGTGGTTTGGATGATTTGTTATCTTTGTTGCGTCCTGACGCGACGAAATTGCAGTGCCGTGACAAGATGTCGCAGTCTGGCTATGTACCTGCTCCGGTTTTAATGGAACAAAATAACCATTACGACTGGTAGGTTTATTGGGAACGGCGAGGACACAAATAAAAAGGGCGACCTATTGGTCGCCCTTTTTATTGTTTGGGGGTGTGCTTACTCGGCTTCTTTGTTCGCCCGCGGTGCGGGGGCGCCAGGTAAGGGTAGGTTGATCTGCTTAGACGGTGAAACGGTGGAAATGGCGTGCTTGAAGATCGCCTGCACCGCTTGGTCATGGCCACGCAGCAGTACCATGTATTGGTCGAAAGATTCGATGCGGCCGACTAGCTTGATGCCGTTGACCAGAAAGACCGAAACCGTGACGTGTTCTTTGCGCAGGGTGTTGAGGAACAAGTCCTGCAAGTTCAGACGTTCTTTATCGCTCATGTTATTTTTGTGGAAACCGGGTCTGTAAAGAGCTTGCATCATAGCATAGGGCTTGTTGGCTGCTTGCAATTATTACGGCCGCCCCCACTTCTGTCTTTCGATACTGGATATATTGCAACAATATGAAATATAAGGACTATTACAAGATTCTCGGCGTGGGGCGCGAGGCCTCGGCCGACGAGATCAAAAAGGCCTACCGCAAACTGGCCCGCAAATATCACCCGGACGTGTCCAAGGAGCCGGAGGCGGAGGAGCGCTTCAAAGAAGTGAACGAGGCCAACGACGTCTTGAGCGATCCGGAGAAGCGGGCGGCTTATGACCAACTCGGCTATTACCAGAGCGGCCAGGAGTTTAGGCCGCCGCCAGGGTGGGGCGAGCGCTTCGGTGGCGGCTTCGGCGGGGCCGATATGGGCGGCATGGACTTCAGCGACCTTTTCGCGCAGATGTTCGGCGGTGGCATGCATGGCGGCCGCGGATTCGGCGGAGCACAGGGTTTCCGTGGCGCGGCCAAGGGCCGTGATGTCGAGGCCAGCCTCAGTATTAGCCTGGAGGAGGCATTCCACGGCTGTGAACGCAGCCTGAACTTGACTGCACCGGGACAGGCAGCGCGGACGGTCAATGTGCGCATCCCAGCCGGTGCCCTGCCGGGCAATCGGCTACGCGTGCCGGGAAAGGGCGGCCACAGTGCGCATGGCCCGGCCGGCGATCTCTATCTGACGATCGATGTGACCCCGCATAAGCTATATCGCTTGGACGATAAGGACATCATTCTGGAAACGCCGATTACGCCGTGGGAAGCGGCCTTAGGCACAACCGTCACGGTACCGACCTTGACCGGCTCGGTACGGCTGAAGGTGCCTGCGGGGGCCCGTAGCGGACAAAAGCTGCGGCTGGCCGGCAAGGGCATGCCTAGCGCGAAAGGGGCGGGGAATTTTTATGTGCTCTTGCAGATCGTGCTGCCGAGCGAGTTGAGCGAAGAAGAGAAGCGGCTCTATGAGCAGTTGCAGGCGCTGTCGAGGTTCGACCCGCGCCCGCAGTTTCCCAAGGACTGAGCCTTGGGAAACGCAGCGATTCGAGCTTTACTCGACCTTGGCCTTGGCCCGTAGGTCGGCCAGGAATTGGCGGATTTGCGCTTGCTGCATCTGGGCGGCGATGCGCGGCTTGATTTGCTCATAGTCGGGGAATTTTAGGTCGCGCACATCGTCCATTTTGATGATGTGCCAGCCGAATTGGCTCTTCACCGGGGCACTGGCGACTTCGCCCTTCTTCAGTTTCACCATTGCGTTGCTGAACTCGGGCACGAGATTGCCAGGGGTTTGCCAGCCGAGGTCGCCGCCGTTCTTGGCAGAACCGTCTTTGGAATACTTCTTGGCGACGACGTCGAATTTTGCCTTCTTGAGTTTGGCTAGGATGTCCTTGGCTTCGGCTTCGGTCTGCACCAGGATATGGCGGGGGTGATATTCCTTGCTACCGGCGCCGGCTTTGAGTTTGTCGTATTCGGCCTTCATCTCTTCTTCCTTGAGCGCGTGGCTCTTTAGGTAATCATCGATGAGCGCGCGGCCGAGGATGTCTTTACGATTCAGTTCCGTGGCGGCGATGACCTGCGGCCGTTTGTCGACGCCTTGCTTCATGGCTTCTTGCGCCAACACTTCCATGGTCACCAGCATCTCGCGGATGGCTTGTTCGTTCAGGGTGTCGGCGGGTTGGCCACGCGCCAGTCGCTCCTGACGCAGGAGTTCAGCCTGTGCGGCCGGCACGGCGACACCGTTGACGGTGACGGCGACAGAATCATTCGCAGCCTGGGCGGCTTGGGCCAGAGCCAAAGTCGCTGTCAGTACGAGAGTGGCAAGAAGTGTGTTGCGCATGTCG
This sequence comes from Pseudomonadota bacterium, assembly GCA_021848725.1. GTDB lineage: Bacteria > Pseudomonadota > Gammaproteobacteria > Burkholderiales > Thiobacillaceae > Sulfuritortus. Next base: position 19,768 of record JAJZTS010000029.1, on the reverse strand, counting down.
ATGTTCCCTTTGCTTGTGGTGTTAAAACTCTTCGGGGGTGAAGGCGTTGATGCTCAAGGCGTGGATATGTCTGCCTATCAGGTCGCCCAGCGCCTGATAGATTACCCGATGGCGAGCCACCGGGTTGAGTCCGGCAAATTGTTTGGTCACGATGGTCATCCGATAGTGGCCGCCACCGCCTTTGGCCCCTTCGTGTCCAGCATGCTGCGCGCTCTCGTCTTCGATCTCGAGCGATTCGGGCGCCAGGGCGGCAAGCCGTTCGCGCATGAGGGCGAGGGTGGTGTCGCTCATCAGGGCAACACTCTTTTGAAGGGGCTGACGGTGACTTTGGCGTAGACGCCGGCGGCGATATAGGGATCGGCATCGGCCCAAGCCTGCGCGGCTTCGAGGCTGGCAAATTCGGCCACGATCAGGCTGCCGCTGAATCCGGCCGGGCCGGGGTCGTTGCTGTCGATGGCGGGGAAGGGGCCGGCCAGCACCAGGCGGCCTTCGTTCTTCAACGCCTCCAGCCGGGCGAGGTGGGCTGGGCGGACGCCCAGGCGTTTTTCCAGGCTGTCGGCGATATCTTCACCGACGATGGCATACAGCCGGTTCATGCATTTTCCTTGAGGTGCCGGGCGAGATAGACGCTCTGGCCCAGGATAAACAAGACCATCAGACCGAGCGAGCCGAACAGTTTGAAGTTCACCCAGGCATCGGTCGTGTAGTTGAAGGCGACGAACAAGTTCGCGCCGCCCATCAAGGTGAAGAAGCCGGCCCAGCCTTGGTTGAGACGGGTCCAGGCGATGTCGGGCAGGGCCAGTTGTTTTTCCATCATCAGCCGGATCAAATTGCGTTTGAAGAGGACGGGCGCCAACGTCAGCGCCGATGCGAACAACCAATAGAGCACGGTCGGCTTCCACTTGATGAAGGCCTCGTCCTGCAGCCAGAGGGTTGCGCCGCCGAACACCACGATCAACACCAAGCTGACCCAGAGCATGGCATCGACCTTGCGGTGCTTGGCCCAGACCCAGGCGATCTGGCCGAAGGTGGCGACGATGGCGACGACAGTGGCAAGCAATACCCCGGGCTTGGCCGCGCCGTTCAGCTGCAGCCCTAGGGCGGTCAGCAAGGCCGAGGCCTGATCGGGATTGGCGCCGCCCCATTTATAGGCGATGAAGAACAGGATGATCGGGAACAGGTCGAACAGAAGTTTCACAATGTGTCGCTTATAGGTCGGTAGGCGGTCGTACGTGGCCGGAAGTTGAGCATTTTGCTATGATTTGCCGCTGATTCTCAAGCGCGTTTCCATGTCGCCCTACGACCTTCATTGTCACTCCAAAGTTTCCGACGGTACCCTCTCTCCGCGTGAATTGGTTCAACGCGCCCATGCTCAGGGCGTAAAAGTCTTGGCCCTGACCGATCACGACGATGTGCGTGGCTTGGACGAGGCGCGCGCGACAGCGGCGGAATGCGGCATCGAATTGGTCGCCGGCGTCGAGGTGTCGGTGACCTGGGGCGGCAATACCGTGCATATCGTCGGCCTTCAGGTCGATCCGAGCCATGAACAGATCGTCGCCGGCCTGCAGCGCAATCGTGCCGGTCGCGCCCTGCGCGCGGAAAAGATTGCCGAGGCCTTGGCCAAGCTCGGTATCGCCGGTGCCCTGGAAGGTGCCTATGCCTTTGCCGAGAACAAGGAACTGATCGGCCGCTCGCATTTCGCTCGTTTCCTGGTCGACAAGGGCCACGTGCGCAACATTAAGGCGGTGTTCAAGAAATACCTGGTCAAGGGCAAGCCTGGCTATGTCCATCACGACTGGGCGAGCTTGCCCGAGGCGGTGGATTGGATTCGCCAGGCCGGCGGCATGGCGGTGCTGGCACACCCCGGCCGCTACCTGATGGGCAAGGACAAGCGCCATCTGCTGTTCGAGGAATTCAAGGCGGCCGGTGGCGAGGCGGTCGAGGTGGTCACCGGCAGCCATACCCCGGACCAAGTGCCAGTCTATGCCGACTTGGCCCATCAGTTCGGCCTCTATGCCTCGATCGGTTCCGACTTCCACGCCCCCGGCGAGAACAATCGCGAGCTGGGCAAGTTGCCGCCGCTGCCGGAGCGTTGCCGCCCGGTCTGGTCGGCCTGGTAGGCGGCCATGGCGCAATACTTCGCCGTCCATCCGGACAATCCCCAGGCGCGTCTGATTCGCGAGGCGGGCAAAATCCTCAAGGGCGGCGGCGTCATCGTCTATCCGACCGATTCCTGCTATGCCCTGGGCTGCATGCTGGGCAACAAGCAAGGGATGGAGCGCATTCGTGCCATTCGCGGCGTCGACGACCGCCATCACTTCACGCTGATTTGCCGCGATTTGTCGGAGATCGCCCACTACGCTCGGATCGACAACCGCCAATATCGCTTGCTTAAGGGCATCACGCCAGGTAGTTATACTTTCATCCTCGAAGCGAGCAAGGAAGTGCCCAAGCGCCTGCTCCACGCCAAACGCAGCACCATCGGTCTGCGGGTGCCGGAGCATCCGGTGGTGGCGGCCTTGCTGGAAGAGTTAGGCGAGCCGATTTTGTCGATGACGCTGGCCCTGCCGGGCGACGACTACCCGCTCAACGATCCGGACGAGATACGCGAACGTTTGGAAAAGCCGGTGGACTTGATTCTGGAGGCGGGCTACTGCGGTATCGAGCCGACGACGGTGATTGACCTGACCGGTGAGGACTTCGAAATTATCAGGCAGGGCAAAGGCGACACCAGCCGGCTCGGCCTTTAAGGGAGAATATGGAACTCAATGCCATCCAAAAAATTGCCATCTTCGCGTTGCCGGTGATTTTCGCCATCACCTTGCACGAAGCGGCGCACGGTTATGCCGCACGCCTATTCGGCGACCGCACGGCCGAGATGATGGGCCGCATCAGCCTGAACCCTTTGCGCCATATCGATCCGATCGGGACCATTCTGGTGCCGGCCATCACGATCTTCCTCGGCGGCATCCTGTTCGGCTGGGCCAAGCCGGTGCCGGTCAACTTCGGCAATCTGCGCCATCCCAAACGCGACATGTTTTGGGTGGCGGCGGCCGGTCCTGCCGCGAACTTGGTCATGGCCGTGTTCTGGGCGGCTCTGATCAAATTCGCCTATCTCATTCCGGGTTCCGACTATGCCGAACCGATGCGGCTGATGGGCATGGCCGGCGTATCGATCAACGCCATCCTGATGGCGCTGAATCTGCTGCCGATCCCACCGCTGGATGGCGGCCGCATTGCGGTCTCGCTGCTACCGCCGCGCGCGGCCTATATGCTGGCGCGCGTCGAGCCTTATGGTCTATTCATCCTGCTCGGCTTGTTGTTCACCGGTCTGCTCGGCGCCTTGATCGGGCCTTTGTACGAATTGGTCCAGACGGTTGCGCTGGCCTTGTTCGGTCTGAATTTTTGAAGAAGAGAATGAACCACCATGTACGCTGATCGCGTCCTCTCCGGCATGCGCCCCACCGGCAGCCTGCACCTTGGCCACTATCACGGCGTGTTGAAGAACTGGCTGAAACTGCAACATGAGTACGAATGCCTGTTCTTCGTGGCCGACTGGCATGCACTGACCACGCATTACGACAATCCCTTGTCTTTGGAAGAGCATACCTGGCAGATGGTGATCGACTGGCTGGCCGCCGGGGTCGACCCCAATCGGGCCACGCTGTTCATCCAGTCGCAGGTGATCGAGCACGCTGAGTTGCACCTGTTGTTGTCGATGATGACGCCGCTGGGCTGGCTGGAGCGGGTGCCGACCTACAAGGACCAGCAGGAGAAACTGACCGACAAGGACCTGTCGACCTACGGCTTCCTCGGCTATCCCTTGCTGCAATCGGCCGACATCCTGATCTACCGGGCCAACCAGGTGCCGGTGGGCGAGGACCAGGTGCCGCACATCGAGTTCTCGCGCGAGATTGCCCGTCGCTTCAATCACCTCTATGGCAAGGAGCCGGGCTACGAGGAAAAGGCCGAGGCCGCGGTGAAGAAGTTGGGCGGCAAGAAGGCCAAGCTTTATTCGGAACTGCGCAACCGTTACCAGGAGCAGGGCGACGAAGAGGCCCTGGAGTCGGCCCGCGCCATCCTGGGCGAGGCGCAGAACCTGAGCCTGGGCGACAAGGAGCGGCTGTACGGCCACCTGGAAGGCGGCGGCAAGATGATCCTGACCGAGCCGGAGGCCTTGCTGACCGAGGCCTCGAAGATGCCTGGCCTGGACGGGCAGAAGATGTCCAAGTCCTACCACAACACCATCGCCCTGCGCGAAGACCCGGAGACGGTGAGCAAGAAGATCCGCACCATGCCGACCGACCCCGCCCGGGTGCGGCGCACCGATGCCGGCAACCCGGACAAGTGCCCGGTCTGGCAGTTCCACCAGGTCTATTCCAACGACGAGGTCAAAAGCTGGGTGACCCAGGGCTGCACCTCGGCCGGCATCGGCTGCATCGAGTGCAAGCAGCCGGTGATCGAGGCGGTGCTGCGCGAGTTGGCGCCGATCCAGGAGCGGGCCCGGGCCTATACCGAGGAGCCGGACCTGGTGCGCAACATCGTTGCCGACGGTTGCGAGAAGGCGCGCGACCTGGCGCGCGAGACCATGCGCGACGTGCGCGAGGCCATGGGCCTCAATTACGGCTGATGCTGTACTACGCGATCAAGGTCTTGCTCTCGGCCCTGGTCATCGTGGTCGTGTCCGAGCTGGCCAAGCGCCACAGCGGTTTTGCCGCCTTGATCGCGGCCTTGCCGTTGACCTCGCTCTTGGCCTTCGTCTGGCTGCACCTGGAGGCAGCGGGCGAGGCGCGCATCGCCGAGTTGTCCCAGCAGATATTTTGGCTGGTCTTGCCATCCTTAGCCTTCTTTCTGTTGCTGCCGTGGTTGCTCAAACTGGGGGCGGGGTTCTGGCTGAGCCTGTTCGGGGCTGGGCTGGCCACCGTCGGGGTCTACTTCGCCGCCCTGCCTTTGCTCCGGAAATTCGGTGTATCGATTTGATTCGTAAGCAATAATCCAGGGCCGAAAAAACCGGGTAAGATGGAGCCCAGTCCGACTGAATTCGCGGCCGTCAGGCCGTCCCGAACTGAATAAAAACCCCATACCGACGCACCTGCGCGGATGAACGAGATGACCGATACCGAGACCGCTGCCGAAGCTGCGCAAGCCGAGGCCACCCCGGCAGCTAAGCCGGCTGAAGATGAGGCACATGTCATTGCCCGCGTGCTCGGCCAGCCCTGGCTGGAGATGCCGCAGGATCTCTACATTCCACCCGATGCGTTGGAGGTCATCCTCGACGCCTTCGAGGGGCCGCTCGACCTGCTGCTCTGGCTGATTCGGCGCAACAACATCGATGTGCTCGACATCCCGATGGCCGATCTGACCAAACAGTACATCGACTATATCGAGGCCATGCGCCGCACCCGCCTGGATATGGCGGCGGAATATCTGGTCATGGCGGCCATGCTGATCGAGATCAAGTCGCGCATGCTGCTGCCGCGGCCGGAGAAGCTGGACGAGGGCGAAGCGCTCGACCCGCGGGCCGAGCTGGTCCGCCGCCTGCTGGAATACGAGCAGATGAAGAAAGCGGCGCACAATCTGAACGCCGCGCCGCTGATCGGCCGTGACTTCATGCCGGTCCATACCTGGGTCGAGAAGCTGGCGGTCCGCCGCCTGCCCACGGTCGACCCGGACGATCTGCTCAATGCCTGGCGCGATATCCTCAAGCGCGCCTCGCGCCACAAGCACCACCGCATCGGCCGCCAGGAGCTGTCGGTGCGCGAACACATGAGCCGCATCCTCAAGCGGCTGCAGGAGACGAACTTCGCCCTGTTCACCGACCTGTTCAAACCCGAGGCCGGCCGGTCGGAGATGGTGGTCACTTTTCTCGCTCTGCTCGAGCTCACGCGCGAGCGCCTGATCGACCTTGTCCAAAATGAACCCTTTGCCCCGATCCATGCAAGACTTGCCTACACCCCCAATGAGCACTGAGGCCGCTGTGACCGATCCGAATGGCGAGGCCGAAATGGCGATCGAGGCCGCCGAGGTCGTGACCGAGCTGGAACAGCCGGTCGCCGAGGCTGAGGCCGCCGAACAGTCCGCGGCGCTGTCCGAGGAAGACGCCATCCCTGGCGTCAACAGCCTGGACGACATCAAGCGCGTGCTCGAGGCCGTGCTGCTGGCGAGCGCCGGGCCTCTGACCGTGGCCGAGCTGAAGAAGGTGTTCCCGGTGGAACTGACCAGCGACTTCGTCCGCCGCGCGCTGGAATCGCTGCAGGAGGATTGGCAGGGCCGGGGCGTGGAACTGGTCAGCGTGGCCGAGGGTTGGCGTTTTCAGACCCGGACCGAGATGCAGGAACACCTCGACCGGCTCAATCCGGAAAAGCCGCCGAAATATTCCCGCGCCGTGTTAGAGACCCTGGCCATCATCGTCTATCGCCAGCCGGTGACCCGGGGCGATATCGAGGAGATTCGTGGTGTGGCGGTCAGCAGCCAGATCGTCAAGACCTTGGAAGAGCGCGGCTGGATCGAGTCGGTCGGCCACAAGGAGGTACCCGGTCGGCCGTCGCTCTATGCCACCACGAAGCGTTTCCTGAGCGATCTCGGCCTGCGTTCGCTGGCCGAGTTGCCGCCCTTGCCCGAGGTGGCACGCGATCTGTTCGAGGATGTACCGCTCGATTTGGAGGCGGAAGGCATCGATGTCCTGGCCGAAGAAGTGGAGAGAGCGGAAGAGATGGTCCCTGAGTCTGTTGTTGAATCGGTCGAGGCGCACGATGCCGGCTTAGGCGAATCGGGTGCGCAGCATGTCTAAGCCGCCTTACTTAAACCGGGGCAATGCCGCGCCTAGGCAGCAGCACAGTCAACTGCCCAAAAGCGAAAAGCTGCACAAGATGCTGGCCGCGGCCGGGCTGGGCTCCCGCCGCGACATGGAAATGCTGATTGCGACCGGACGGGTCGCCGTCAACGGCCAGATCGTTCAGGTCGGCGATCGCGTTACGGAGAACGACGTCGTGCGCGTGGACGGCAAGGTCGTGCCCTTGCCATGGCATGCACCGCAGGCGAGGGTGCTGATCTATCACAAGCCGGAAGGCGAGATCGTGTCGCGCGACGATCCGAAGCAACGCGCGACGGTGTTCGATCAATTGCCGAAATTGAAGGGCGAGCGCTGGATCGCGGTCGGCCGGCTCGACTACAACACCGAGGGCCTGCTGCTGTTCACCACCAGTGGCGACTTGGCCAACCGCTTGATGCATCCACGGTTCGATGTCGAACGCGAATACGCCGTGCGCGTGCTCGGCGACGAACTGAGCGAACAGCAAATTCAGTCGCTCAAGCGCGGCGTGCAGCTGGAAGACGGTCCGGCCCGTGTGGAAAGCATCGTCGTCAGCGGCGGCGAGGGGGCCAACAAGTGGTATCGCTTGGCGATCAAGGAGGGGCGCAATCGCGAGGTGCGTCGATTGTTCGAGGCCCTGGGCTTGACCGTGAGCCGCTTGATTCGCGTGCGTTACGGTCCGGTCAACATGCCGCCCCGACTGAAGCGTGGCCAGCGCCTCGAGCTGACGCCGGACGAGGTGGCCAAGCTGCTGGCTTGGAGCGAGAAGGCAGCATCGCGTAAAGCCCCGCCGAGGCCGGAGTCTAAGCCGCGGCAGTCCAGGCCGCAGCAGAGCGATGCACCAAAAAAGGATACGCGTGCAGCTAAGCCGCAACAGCCGAAGGCCAAACCGGGCGAAGAGGGCAGTAAAGCCGTCCACCCCTTCCGCCGCCGGCTGGCTACGCGCGGCGGCAAACAGCCCGGCTAAGCAGGCTGTTTCGTAAGCTTATTTCTTCTTGCTGATGATCTGTTCGATCGCGCGGGCGGCGATGTCTTTCGAGCCCAAACCGAATGCAATGGCGAAGGCCAAGCCCACCGCGCCGAAGGCGATGATGAAGGCGGCCGTCAGCAGCTCATTGGCAATCTGCAGTTGCTCCATTGCGATGAAGAATACGAAGACCAGCATCGCATATTCGGAAAAGGTCGAAACCGTCAGCGCACCGTCGAAGCCGACGTTGTTCAGCCAGGCGAACACCAGGCGGTTGATGAAGCGGGCGAGGATGGTGCCGAACACCAAGACCAGGATTGCGACGATCACGTTCGGGATGTAGAACACCACCTTGTTGAATAGGTCGGCCACCATTTGCAGACCTAGACTATTCGCGACAGTCACGATCATGACCAAAATGATCAGCCAGTAGACCAGATTGCCGATGATGGAGGCCACCGACAGATCCAGTTCGGCGTGCTTGAGGAAGGATTCCAGGCCGGACTTCTCGGTCGCCTTGTCGAAGTGCAATACCTTGAGTAGGCGCATCACCGCGGAACGGGCCACTTTGGCGAGCATCCAGCCCAGCAGCAGCAGGATCGCGGCGGCGATCAATTGCGGCACGAAGCGGGCAAATTCGGTCCAGAACGAGGTCAAGGACGCGACGAAAATGTCGATCTGCTGCATGGCATACTCCATAGGTTATCTCCTCAATATTGGCGATTATAGGGATGGCGGCGTTACAACTGTTCTCTGGTCACGATAAAAATCATGTCTTCGCCGCCTTCGACCTCGGGCCAGAAGAATTCAAGGTCGGGGAAGGCCGCTTCCAGCGCGGCACGGTTATGGCCGATCTCCACCGCGAGTAGGCCACCGGGGTTCAAGTGTTCGGCGGCATGGCGCAGGATTACGCGCACCGCATCCAGACCGTCGTGGCCGGAACCCAGGGCCATTTCCGGCTCGTGCCGGTATTCCGCGGGCAGTTCGGCCATGGCCTGGGCGTCGACATAGGGCGGGTTGGACACAATCAGGTCATAACGCCGGCCGCGTAGGTTTTGGAATAAATCGGACTGCACGAGATCGATGCGGTCTTCCAGTCGATAGTCAGCCACGTTGCGTTGGGCCACCTTCAAGGCGTCTTCCGATAGATCGACGGCATCGATGGCGGCATCGGGGAAGGACTGGGCTAGCAGGATAGCGAGACAAGCCGAGCCGGTGCAGAGATCGAGCGCACGGCTCACCTGTTCCGGTTCTACCAGCCAGGGCTGGAACTGATCCAGGATCAGCGGTGCCAGGAAGGAGCGGGGCACGATGACCCGTTCGTCGACATAAAAGCGATAGCCTTGCAGCCAGGCCTCGTGGGTGAGATAGGGGGCCGGCACGCGTTCTTCCACGCGGCGGTCGAGCACGGCAGCCACGCGCTGCGCCTCTTCCGGCAGAAGGCGCGCATCGAGAAAGGGCTCCAGCCGATCCAGCGGTAGTTTCAGCGTATGCAGGATCAGATAGGCCGCCTCGTCATGGGCCTCCTGCGTGCCATGGCCGAAGAACAGGCCGGCCTCGTTGAAGCGCGACACCGCATAGCGCAGCCAGTCGCGCACGGTCAGCAATTGACCGACAGCGTCTTTAAACAAGGAGCTTCTCCAGGGTACGGCGATAGATGGCAGCGAGGTTGACCAACTCGTCGACACCGACGCATTCGTCGATCTTGTGGATGGTCTTGTTGATCGGGCCGAACTCGACCACTTCTTTACTGATATCGGCGATGAAGCGGCCGTCCGAGGTGCCGCCGGTGGTCGACAGGGTCGGGGTCAGGCCGACCGTGTCCTGGATCGCGTCGGATAGCGCCTCGACCAGTTTGCCGCGCGGGGTGAGGAAGGGCTTGGCGCCGAGATCCCAGCCCAGTTCGTAGTCCAGCTGGTGCTTATCGAGGATGCTGTGGACCTTGGCCTTGAGGCCCTCGACCGTGCTCGCCGTGGCGAAGCGGAAGTTGAACACGATGTCGGCCTGGCCGGGGATCACGTTGGTCGCGCCGGTGCCGCTGTGCATATTGGAGATCTGCCAGGTGGTGGGCGGGAAATAGTCGTTGCCTTTATCCCATTCGGTCGCCGCCAGTTCGGCGATGGCCGGTGCGGCCAGGTGGATCGGGTTTTTCGCCAGGTGCGGATAGGCGATGTGGCCCTGCACGCCCTTGACCTTGAGCTTGCCGTGTAGTGAGCCGCGCCGGCCGTTCTTGATGGTGTCGCCGAATTCCTCGGCGCAGGTCGGCTCGCCGACGATGCAGTAATCGAGCCGCTCGTCGCGGGCGGCGAGCTTCTCCACTACCTTGACCGTGCCGTCCGTGGCCGGGCCTTCTTCGTCCGAGGTGATCAGCCAGGCGATCGAGCCCTTATGCTCGGGATGGGTGGCGACGAAGGTCTCCACCGCGGCGAGGAAGGCGGCGATCGAGCCCTTCATGTCGGCCGCGCCACGGCCATAAAGGAAATCGTCGCTCAGGGTCGGGATGAACGGGTCGTACGACCACTTCTCCAGCGGGCCGGTCGGCACCACGTCGGTGTGGCCGGCGAAGCAGACCACCGGCCCCTCGCTGCCGCGCCGGGCCCAGAGGTTGGTCACGTCGTTGCTGACGATCTTTTCGATGCTGAAGCCGAGTGGGGCCAGCTTGGCGGCGAGCCAGTCCTGGCAGCCGGCGTCGTTCGGCGTGGTCGAAGGGCGGGCGATCAATTCCCGGGTGTATTCGAAGGCGGCGTTGGACATGAGGGGGCTATTTCTTAAAGAAGGCAGCATAATCGGCTTCGCTGAAGCCGACCTGATATTGGCCGTCGCGGTCGACGATCGGCCGCTTGATCACGCTGGAATTTTCCTGCATCACGGTCAGGGCGGTCTTGGTGTCCTTGACCTTCGCCTTGGTCGTGTCCGGCAGTTTGCGCCAGGTCGGGCCGTTGCGGTTGACCAGGGCCGCCCAGCCCAGGCTGGCCATGAGCTCGGTCAGCAGTTCGGCCGGCACGCCCTGTTTTTTGAAGTCGTGGAATTCGTAGGGGATGTCGCGTTCCTCCAGCCAGGCACGGGCCTTTTTTACCGTCGTACAGTTGGGGATTCCATAGAGTTTCATGGCAAACTCGTATCCATTGTTTTTCGAGTGCCGCCATTTTACGCCTTCCCATGGCCGAAGCCGATTCCTTCTCCGTCCGTGCCGCCGAGTGGCCAAGGGACGAACCCGGCATTGCCCAGGTCCGCCGCCGGGTCTTCATCGAAGAGCAGGCGGTGCCCGAGGCCATGGAGTGGGAGGCGCGGGATGGTGCGTGCGATTGGTTCGTCGCCGGGGACAAATCGGGAGCCATCGTCGGCATCGCCCGGCTGACGCCGGATGCGCGCATCGGCCGCATGGCGGTACTACCGGCTTGGCGGCGGCGGGGTGTCGGTTCGGCCTTGTTGCGGGCTGCGCTGGCCCGCGCCCGGCAGAAGGGCTTACGGCAGCTTAGCCTGCATGCCCAAGTGCACGCCGTGCCGTTCTATGTCCGGTTCGGCTTTCAGGCGCGCGGGCCCGTGTTCGACGAGGCGGGTATCCCGCACCGCGAGATGTTTTTGGAATGGATGGAGTAGAACATGGATTGGCGCATCGGCCACGGTTTCGACGTGCATGCCTTCGCCGAGGGGCGAAAGCTGATCATCGGCGGGGTGGAGATTCCCCATGACAAGGGCCTGGCCGGTCATTCGGATGCCGACGTGCTCTTGCACGCCATCTGCGATGCGCTGCTTGGCGCCGCCGGGCTGGGCGACATCGGTCGGCACTTTCCCGACAGCGATGCGCAGTACAAGGGCATCGATAGCCGCAAGCTACTGCGCCATGTGGCCAAGCTGGTGCATGGGCGCGGTTGGCGCGTCGGTAACCTCGACGCCACCATCATCGCCCAGGCGCCGAAGATGGCACCGCATATCCCAAGCATGCAGGCGCATATTGCTGATGATCTTGGCGTGTCGGCTGAAGCGATAAACGTGAAGGCCACGACCACGGAAAAACTCGGCTTTACCGGCCGTGGCGAGGGTATCGCCGTGGAGGCGGTATGCCTGCTGAGCAAGGCTTAGCGATAGCCAGCAAGGCGACTGCCCGGGTCTTTTTCGCACTCTGGCCCGACGAGCAACTGAAAGCGCAATTGCACCAGGCTTCGGGACTGCTGCATCGGGCCCATGGCGGCCGTCGAATGCAGGCAGACACGGTGCACTTGACCCTGCTGTTCATCGGCGCGATCGAGCGTGAGAGGCTGCCTGAACTGCAAGCGGCGGTAAATGCCATCCAGTTGCCGCAGTTCGATGTGACGTTCGATCAAGCCGACTGCTGGCGGCATAATCGCATCGCTTTTCTGACCGCGAGCGAGCCGCCGGCAGGCTTGTTCGACCTGGTCCGCGCCCTGGAGGCGCTGGCCGCGCAGGCCGCTATCGCCTTCGACCACCGGCCCTATAAGCCGCACATCACCCTGGTGCGCAACGCCGATTGTAAAAAAGAAAACGCCGTTTTGGTGCAGGCTAACTCCGGCGCAGCCGAGGTTAAGCGAAGCGGCCGGAACCCAAACCCCGCGCTGGAACCCATCCTCTGGGCGGCGCGGGATTTCGTCTTGGTGGAATCGGGCTTGGCCTCGAACGGGGCGGGCTACAGAGTGCTCGGCCGTTGGCCGTTGCTATAGAAAAAGATGGCTTTCCAGATGCCCGGACAATTCCTTGATCGGTAGCCGTGTGTAGTCCTTCTCGATGCTTTCGGTCAGCTTGCCTTTGACCTGGCTGGACAGCCGGCCGTTCAGCATGCCCAGGAAGGGGGCGGATGCGGCGATGATCAGGCGTGCGTAGGCATTGTTGGTGCGGCCCTCTTCCAGTTCGCGCGCCAGCTCCAATGCAAAGCGGTCGGCTTCATTCTCTTTTGGGTCGGTCGCTGGAACATAGGAACCGTGACCGTTGCCGTGGCCCTGAATATGGCCTGGGCGGTCGCTGACTAGGTTAGAGGCCTTTTCCCGGCTTTCCGGGTGGTCGAGTTCTTTGAGGAGTTCCAGCCCTTTTTTCGGGCCGTTATTGGCATAGAGCTTGGCTTGACTGGCGTTGGCCACGAGAATCCACGTAGTCGACATCACATTGCTCCTGTCGTGAGTGAGAAGGCTTGAGGTATCGTTCTGTTTTGGTTTAAGCCTAGGCCCCTGGTCGGTGCGGCGTCAAGCAAAGTGTTGCAGGGCCAGGGCGGATAAGGCTTTCAGTGCTTCTGTCGTGGGTACTGGCAGATCGAGATGCAGGCCTTGGTCGGCTTGCGGGTAGTTGCGGCTGAGTGAACGGTTGTAAGCCGGGTCGTAGTGCTCGACCAGCAATTCGGCGACCAAGTCATCCCATTGGCCGCTGCATGCCAGCTTTTTCCAGCGCTCAATTCGAGTATGGCCTTGTAGATCGACTAGGCAATCCAGTTGCCGGTTGAGCAGCGCGGGCTCGGCCAGGAAATGGGCATATTCTTGCTTGAGCAAGGCTACCCGGACTGGGATGTCGGCCTCGAGGGTCAGGCATTCGGCGGCACGCATGCAGGCGAGTAGCGTGTCCGGCGTATGCAGACGGCCGATCTTTTTACTTTCCGATTCGACGAACACCGGTTTATCCCGCTCGAAGCTACGCAGGCTGGCCCGGATCAAACTCTCGAAATACTTTTGCCCAGGCTGCGGGCGGTCCGGCAGATTGCCCAGCACCGAGCCCTTATGCGCGGCGAGGTCTTCCAGGTCGAGCACTTGGGCGCCGGCTTCGCGCATGGTCAGGAGGAAGCGGCTTTTGCCGCTGCCGGTGCGACCGCAGACCACGATGAAACGGAGGGTGTCGGGCAGGGTCTCCAAATCGGCCATGACCGCCTTGCGATAGGCCTTATAGCCGCCGTCGAGTTGGGCCGCCGGCCAGCCGATGGAGCGCAGGACATGGGCGAGCGAACCGGAACGGTTGCCACCGCGCCAGCAGTAGACCAGCGGCCGGTATTTCTTCGGCTTATCGGCGAAATGACTTTCCAGGTGGCGGGCGATATTGCGCGAGACCAGGGCGGCGCCGATCTTCTTGGCGTCGAAGGCGGAGACCTGTTTGTAGTCGGTGCCGACCCGGGCCCGCTCGGCATCGTCCAGCACTGGCAGGTTGATCGCGCCGGGGATGTGGTCCTCGGCGAACTCGCCGGGCGAGCGGACGTCGATGATTTCGTCGAAACCGTCGATGTTGGCTACACCAACGACCTCGACGCGTTTTTTTTCCGGCGGCGTGCCGTTGTCGCACAGCATCAGCGCTTTTCCCGGACGAGTCGGGCCTTCTCGCGCTCCCACTCGCGCTGTTTTTCGGTTTCTCGCTTATCGTGCTGCTTCTTGCCCTTGGCCAGGCCGATCTCCAGCTTGATCCGGCCTCTCGAGTAGTGCAGATTGAGCGGCACCAGGGTGTAGCCGGCGCGTTCGACCTTGCCGATCAGTTTGCTGATCTCCGCGGCATGTAACAGCAGCTTGCGGGTGCGTACGGGGTCGGGCTTGACGTGTGTGGAGGCGGTCGGCAATGGGCTGATGTGGCTGCCGATCAGCCAGAGCTCTTCCCGCTTGAGCACGACATAGGCCTCTTTCAATTGCGCCCGACCGGCGCGGATGGCCTTGACCTCCCAGCCTTCCAGGACGATGCCCGCTTCATAGCGTTCCTCGATGAAATAATCGTGGAAGGCCTTTTTGTTGTCGGCAATGGTCATAGTGGAAGCGTTCTTGCGGCTGGGGGCTAATCGGAATTTCGTGGTATTTTAACAGTCTTTACGCCTCATCCCTGCTGCCTTCCCCTATGTCTGAAGTTATCAAATCCGTGTTGGTGCCCTATACGGCGGCGGAGATGTTCGATCTGGTGGATCAGGTCGAGACCTATGCGGAGTTCTTGCCCTGGTGCGGCGGTACGGATTTGCATCGGCGCGACGCGGCGGTGACCGAAGCGACGATTCACATCCGCTATCTGCACGTACAGCAACACTTCACGACCGAGAACCGGAAGCACTATCCCGAGGCCATGCACCTTTCTTTGAAGGACGGGCCGTTCCGCAAGCTGGAGGGCGCCTGGCGCTTCAAGCCTTTGGGCGAGGAGGGCAGCCGGGTGGAGCTGCTGTTGCACTATGAGTTCTCCAGCCATTTGCTGGAGAAGGTGGTCGGGCCGGTGTTTTCGATGATTGCCAACAGTTTGGTGGATGCCTTTGTCCACCGCGCCGAGAAGGTCTACGGGATACGATGAGCGAATTGATCCAAGTCGAAGTGGTCTATGCCCTGCACGATGTGCAGAAGGTCTTGCACGTCCAGGTCGAGGGCGGCGCGACAATAGCCCAGGCCGTGGCTGAATCCGGCCTGCTGCGAGATTATCCCGAGATCGATCTGGGTGGCCGCAATAAGGTGGGCGTCTGGAACAAGTTGTCCAAGCCGGATACCGTGTTGCGCGACAAGGACCGCATCGAGATCTACCGGCCATTGATCGCCGACCCGAAAGAAGTGCGGCGCCAACGTGCGGCCGAGGGCAAGGTCATGAAAAAAGGCGCGGCCGAGTTAAATGCTGGCGAGGGCGGCGAATCGTAGTGTCTTTTTAGGGCGTGCTGGCATTGCCCTAAAACTCCCCTGAATCATCCCTATCTGGCATAACGCTGCGCCTGTGCGCTGGCCGTGACGGCCAGCGACCGAGTGTCAAGTCATCCTCTGCATTGCCCCGTGCATTGTCTACAATGGACTTTGATGTCCTGTTTCGTGGTGTGGTCTGGCCAATACTGTGCTCGGCTAGCGTGATGGCAATGTTTGTAAATCGAAGGCCGCTATGAACATCAAATTACGTGTATTCCTTACGGTGCTGATGTGTCTGCCTGCCGCCGTGCAGGCGGCGACGAATGCTTGGACAGCCTCAAATCAGGCCACTGAGAACGGCGGGGTGCTGGGCGCGGCGGCGCTGGCGATCCAGCCCGGTGTCCCAACGACGGCCTACGCCTCTGGCTATCGCGTATGGAAAACCACAAATGGCGGGGTCTCCTGGCAGGCCTCGGATACTGGTATCACCAATTCCACGATCGAGGCGCTGGTCATCGACCCGACCAATCCGAACGTGGTGTATGCCGGTAGTTACGGGGTATTTAAAAGCACCAACGGCGGCGCGAGCTGGGCCGAGGTCAGCAACGGCTTCGGCTACTACATGAACTTTGTCACCGCCTTGGCGGTCGACCCGGTCACGCCTTCGACGGTGTATGCCGGTTTGAACGCTGGCTATGGCCTGTGGAAGACCACTGATGGCGGCGCGAATTGGACCAAGAGCGATACCGGCATGGTGGCCGCGGCGATTAAGGCCATCGCGATCGATCCCCAAGCCCATGCGACCCTCTATGCCGCGACCGAACTCAACGGCCTTTGGAAAAGCACGGATGGTGGCGCCAACTGGGTTGCCGCCGGTTTGGCGAGCGAGGGGGTCTATGCCTTGGCCATCGACCCGGCGACCTCGACGCTCTATGCCGCTGGCCGCCCGAGCCTGCGGGCGACAGATGGCACTTACGGCGTATTCAAGAGTGTGGACGGCGGTGCCAGCTGGACCGCGGTCAACAATGGCCTGCCGAGTGCCAATGGCAAGACCAATGTCGATGGCCGCGGTTTGGCGATCGACAGCTCGAGCGGTGCCATCTATCTGGCAACGTATGGCACCGGCGTATACCGCAGTACGGACGGCGGGGCGAGCTGGGCCGCCTTCAACGAGGGTATGCCGGCAGAGAACCCGGTATATCCCACCGGCGCCCGCAACTTGAAGGCCGTGGCGGTAGCCAATGGCGTGATTTACGCCGGTGCCGACAACAACATCTATAACTATGGGCTCAGTGGCGGTGGTGCGACGATTTCCGGCAGTGCCTCCGGTAGCAACAACAGCTTGTCATTGCTTGCGACCATCAGCGTGGCCTCTGGCGATGCCGGCCAATTCGGCTACGTCTACGTTGCCGCCCAGTTGCCGTCCACGCTTGGTGGCGGCTGGTATTTCCATAACGGCGTGCATTGGCTGGCTTGGGACGGTGGTCCGCTACCGATCTACGCTTCCGGAACGCTGGCCGATACGTCGCTCCAGGTGCTCAGTGGGCTGGATGTGAGCGGTATCGTCGGTACGGCCATCATCGTCGGTTATGGCAGGAGTGAATCGGATATGGTGTCAGGCCAAAAATATGCCGTGATTTACACCATTCACTGATGCTTCCATTGGGTTAAGGCAAAAAAATTGGGCGGCCATCGGCCGCCCAATTTGATTCCGGTTGCGCGCGGACCGTTTACTTGACGGTGATCTCAGGATAGCTGGTTTGCGCAATGCCCAGCTTGGCCTGCTCAGAGGCGGTATGCGATGCCTTGACGACGCCGTCGCTATCGCCCTTTTTGGCGGCTTCTTGGGCAGCCTTCAGTGCGCCGTCGGCAGTGGTCCACAATGCGAACTTGGTCTTGGCCTCTTTCACGTCTTTTTCTGCCTGGGCCAGGGCGGCCTTAGCATTATCGTTGATGGCGGCGGTCTGGGTGGTGGCGCAGGCGGACAGGAACAAAGCCATCAGGCTTACTAGTGCGGCGGACGCGAGCTGTTTACGCATATTTGATCTCCTCATTGTTTCGTGGTGCGACATTAAGCCTAGAGCACACTCGTGCGGCTATCGAACCTTAAATCGGGGCCGGAAGGGCGTCAATCCATTTTGCAAGGATTGGTAGATATTGACCAACAGCACTCGTTCTTGAATTCCGGAATCTGTATAATGCGCTTTTGTGCGTAGGGCATTTGCAATGCGTATTCTTCAAAAAGCACTCACTTTCGACGACGTCCTGCTCGTCCCCGCTTATTCCAATATTCTTCCCCGCGACGTGACGCTGCGTACCAAGCTGACGCGCAGCATCGACCTGAACATCCCGGTTCTGTCCGCCGCCATGGATACCGTGTCCGAAGCGCGCATGGCGATCGCGCTGGCGCAAGAGGGGGGGATGGCCATCATCCACAAGAACCTGAGCATCGAGCAGCAGGCGGCCGAAGTGGCCAAGGCCAAACGCTACGAGGCCGGCGTGGTGAAGGAGCCGATCACCATCAATTCGCAGATGACCGTGCGCGACGTGCTCGGCCTTACCCGGCAACACAAGATTTCCGGCTTGCCGGTGGTCGATCAGGGCAAGGTGGTCGGCATCGTGACCAACCGCGACCTGCGCTTCGAGACCAATCTGGACCAACCTATCGCCAATATCATGACGCCGCGCGATCGCCTGGTGACGGTGAACGAGGGCGCCAGCCGCGACGACGTGCTGCAACTGCTGCATAAGCATCGCCTGGAACGGGTGTTGGTGGTCAACGAGAATTTCGCGCTGTCCGGCCTGATTACCGTGAAGGATATCGTCAAGGCCAGCGAATATCCGAACGCTTGCAAGGATGCCCAGGGCCGCTTGCGCGTGGGCGCGGCGGTCGGCGTCGGCGGCGACACCGACGAGCGCGTGGCCGCTCTGGCCGAGGCCGGCGTCGATGTCATCGTGGTCGACACCGCGCACGGTCATTCCCAGGGTGTGCTGTCACGCGTGCGCTGGGTGAAGGACAAATACCCGCATGTGCAGGTGATCGGCGGCAATATCGCCACGGCCGACGCCGCCCGTGCCCTGGTCGATCACGGTGCTGATGCGGTCAAGGTCGGCATTGGCCCGGGTTCTATTTGCACCACCCGTATCGTCGCCGGCGTCGGCGTGCCGCAGATCAGCGCGGTGTCCAACGTGGCCGACGCGCTGCGCGAGACCGGCGTGCCGGTCATCGCCGACGGTGGCATCCGTTTCTCCGGCGACATCGCCAAGGCCATCGCCGCCGGCGCCCACACCGTCATGCTGGGCGGCCTGTTGGCCGGTACCGAAGAGGCACCGGGCGAGATCGAGCTGTATCAAGGCCGTTCGTTCAAGTCCTATCGCGGCATGGGTTCGCTCGGCGCGATGCAGAAGGGCTCCAAGGACCGCTATTTCCAGGACAACGAGGCCAACGTCGAGAAGCTGGTGCCCGAGGGCATCGAGGGCCGCGTGCCGTACAAGGGTAGCGTGCTCAACGTGCTGCACCAGTTGATGGGCGGCCTGCGCTCGTCGATGGGCTACCTCGGCTCGCCGGACATCGCGCACTTCCATGCCAACGCCCAGTTCGTCGAGATCAGCGCTGCGGGGATCAAGGAGTCGCACGTGCACGACGTGCAGATCACCAAGGAAGCACCGAACTACCACGTTTAACCAACAAGGGCGCCGCGGGCGCCCTTGTCATTTGCCGCGATAAACCATGCTGCACGACAAAATACTCATCCTCGACTTCGGTTCCCAGTTCACTCAACTGATCGCCCGCCGGGTGCGCGAGCACAACGTCTACTGCGAACTGCATCCCTATGACGTCAGTGAGCAGTTCATCCGCGACTTCGCGCCGGCTGGCATCATCCTGTCCGGCGGTCCGGCCTCGGTCACCGAGGCGGAGACCCCGCGCGCGCCGCAGGTGGTGTTCGAACTGGGCGTGCCGGTGCTGGGCATCTGCTATGGCATGCAGACCATGGCCGCGCAGCTGGGCGGCAAGGTGATCAACGGCAGCCACCACGAATACGGCTATGCCGAGGTCCGCGCCCACGGTCATTCCCGGCTGCTGGCTGACATCCAGGACCGCGCCGACCCGGATGGCAAGTGCTGGCTGGATGTCTGGATGAGCCACGGCGACCAGGTCGAGCGCCTGCCGTCCGGCTTCAAGGTGATGTGCGAGAATGCCTCGACGCCGATCGCCGGCATGTTCGACGACGATCGCCGCTTCTACGCCGTGCAGTTCCACCCCGAGGTCACCCACACGATTCAGGGCAAGGCCATGCTCGGCCGCTTCGTGCATGACATCTGCGGCTGTGGCCAGGACTGGAACATGCCCGACTACATCGCCGAGGCCATCGCCAAGGTGCAGGCGCAGGTCGGCAGCGACGAGGTGATCCTCGGCCTGTCCGGCGG
>JAJZTS010000028.1 GCA_021848725.1 Pseudomonadota bacterium | reverse complement strand
CGGATTTGCCGGGCGTGGCGCTCGATGAGATCGATTTCGGGCCGGTGATCACATGGGTCTTGGTGCCGTTGACCAGGATCGTCCAGTAGAGGCCGCTGCTCAATAACGGCACGAGTTTGTTGCCGCTGCGCGTGGCCGGCAGCAGTGGGCTGGCCTGCATGGGTTGCAGCAGGGCCTGGCCGGCCTGGCGCGGGTCGATGCCGTTGCTGGCCCAGAAGGTGTTGAGCACTTGGCTGATCGAGGATTGCGGCGCCTTGGTTTGCGGGCGCGAAACGTTCCAGCCATCGGCCTGCATCTCTTGGGTGTAGTCGCGTTGGGCCAAGACGGGCGGTTGCCAGGTTGCCAGATTGAGGTCGGTGAAGGCAGCGACCAAGGCTTTAGGCGGCCAGCCGCCACTGACTTGGTCGGCACCGTTGATCAGCAAGGTCAGGCCAACCGTGCCGCTTTCCCCGGTCTTGGCATTCTTGATCGCAATGTTGGGATAGTGCAGTTGCCAGCCAGAGAAAACGGTGCCGGTCACGTTGCCATAGCGGGCGGAGTCGGTGATTTGCACGAAGGCGGCTTGATCGGTCGTCGCGGTCTGGCCTAGGTATTGGGTGGCGGCCTGTTTGGCCGTCTCGATCGATAAGGTAGGCCGGACCTGTGTGGGTTTCCAACTCAGCGTACCGACGCTGTTGGGCGCTACATCGGTCGCGGACGAGACGCTGCTTAGGATCAGCAGGCAGAGCGATAGGAACCAGGCGATGGGGAGTGGGTGGCGCATGGGAAAAATCCTTTCAATTTTGAACGAGCCGGGGGCGATTAGTTGCGGCTATCCCAGGTGCGGAAGTTGCCGCTATCGGCGGGGTCGTATTTCTCGACGTTGCCATTGACGGCGTCGTTGTTCTCATAGGCTAGCCCGGTGAAGGCAAACGCGCCGCCGGCTTTGCGCGCGGTCGATGCGGCGCATTTGTTTTTGCTCGCGGCGGTGCCGGGGGTGTGGTCGTTCGGTGTATCCGCCATTTCCGCGCCGTATTGCACCTTGCGGAATTCGATGGTGTCGAACTTGTCCCAGGCTTCGGTCTTGTAGATGGTGGGGCCATGTTTCCATTCGACGTTGTCGTTGTTGCGGCTTTGTTCGTAGGTCTCCGAGGCGCCGGGGGCCTGGTCGTAGCCGATCCGATAGGTGCCGGTTTCGTCGGTGTATTCCCAATAGATCTTGGCGTCTTCGCCGACGCGCTGGCCCCAGCCGCCTTGAATCCACTTCAGGTCGTCGTCATCTTCTTCGTTGTTGTCGATGCCAGACCAGACGGCGACATCGTCGGCGACGATGGTCGCCTGGTAATCGATGGTGGAGCGGGCACCATCGAACCAAGGCGCTTCGGTCAACAAGTCGGCATAACCTTCGTAGCCGGCGGCGGAGAAGGCCGCTGTGGCGCAGCCGAACAATGCTGTGCCGACAATGAGCGGCACGGCGAATCTTTTCTGCATTTTGCATCTCCCGAATGTAATTTTCGAATGGACTGCCATCGGGCAGCGTGCACGACGGTATGCGGATGGCTGTGGTCTGCCACGTCCTCCGAATACCGTCGGCGTTGGGATTATTCTTCTTTGAGATCGAGGGTGATCGCGTTGCCGCCGTACTCGATTTGGAGCGCGCTGGGCACCGGGCCGCTGTCTTCGAAGTAGTAATACCGGGTTTCGGTTACGGCCTTGCTGCCGCCCGCCACATAGGGGCTACCCTGGTGGCCGGCACGCATGACGAGGGGCTGGCGTTCCGAGCTGAGCAGACTGACCTGGATGTCGCCGGTGTCGAGCGCCAGGGCCTGGGCCGGGCGTGCGATCAGCAAGGTCAGCTTCCAGTGGCCTTCTTCCTTGTAGTGCTCCAGTTTGGCATCCACGTGCTGTGCCGCGGCGAGCTGGGTGGTGGTCGTGCTATGTAGGGTTTTTGTGGGCACGGTCGCGGTCCCTTTCACGGTCCAACTGGCAGTAGCCAAGACCTCGCCGGTTTCGACATTGACCAAGTTGGCGAGGAAGCTCAAATCCACTTCCAGCTTATCACCCGGTTGTCCGCTTACTCCAGGCTCATCCCAGCCGGCATAGGTGCAGCCCTTGCTACGGGGGTCGGGGCTGTATACGTCATAGGGGTGGTCGGGGCAGGCCCGGTGGCCGTAGGCCGTGCACGGGCCGGGGTTGGAACCGTGCGGGCCGCAGCCGTCTTCATGCAGCGTGCCTACTTCGAGCCAAGTACTGTCACAGAGGCGATGGGCGAGGACGATGTCGTTGACCTTGAACTGGCCCTCGACATACTGCCGGTATTCGCCTTTGCCGCAGTCGTTGCCGTCGACCGTGAATTGCGCCTTCATATTGAAGGCGGCGCCGAGTTTATTGCCATTCAAGGATGGCTTCAGATTGCCGCTCGGTATGTCGGTGAATTTGCCTGTCAGGGCCATGGGATATATCTCCTTCGGTTGATGGGTGTCGTCGCGTTTTGTTCACGATGGCGGGTGTCATGCCAGCTAAAAGACGAGGCTATGGCCCGATATGTGAGCGCTGCGTTGCTTTCTTGTGGTCGGGCGGTCGAAGGGGTGTGGATAGATGGCCCTGCCGATTACAGGCAAGGCGTTGGCAGGGTTGCAGCGAGGTTGCCCGAATGCCGAGCGGAAAGGGAACGACTAGGTCAGCTGCCGCTTCCAGTCGTGCAGCAAGGCGATGAGTTCGTCGAGCGGGAGCTCGGCCGACGGGGCCTTGTCGTCGTAGAGGTTTTCGATGCGGGCGCCTTTTCGGTCGAGAATCAGGACGTAGAGATTGCCGATGCTTTCCAGTCTAACGGCAGGATCGGCTTGAGCGCGTTCGATCAACTCGAGCACCGCGTCGCAACGGTCTTTGTCTTCTCGGATGTCGGTGAACAGAAAATCCGTGACGACCGGGTTGCCCGTGGAGGCCGCCTCCACACGGAGGCGGCCGGTCGCGTCGCGATACATGATGTAACGCTTGTCCATAGGCATTATTCAAATGCTCAGTTCGGGAACGCGGTATTGACCTGGGTATTGTTATTGATCAGCCCCATGCGGATGGTGATCGGCTGGCCGTTGCTGCCCAGGCAATAGGTGTTGTCGTTGGCCTGCGGCGCGGAGGGGCCGAGCACGCCCCAGGGCAGGGCCGGGCCGGTTTGGTTGTTGGCGGCGTAGACGATGGAGTGGGTGACCTGCGCCTCGCTGCACGTGTTGGGGAAGAAGGTCGACATTTTCTGGCTCTGGATGCCATTGTTGGTGAAGGTGACGGTGGCATTGAAGATGCCGTTGCCCAATGGGACCGGGTTGTTGACGCCGAGGACGATGGCCGAGGTGTTGACGATGGCCATCGAGTGCACGCCGGTCGGGCGGCCCTGTGCGTTGAATTCGCCGCAGAAGACATGGCGCACGTTGACCGGCGGGTTGGTCGCGCTCCAATCGAAGTTTGGATCGGCGCAATCGGCTATGGCCTCAATCGAGACGACGCTCAGTGCGCAGGCAAAAAATAAGAAAAACGGGTGCTTCATCATAGTTACCTCCTTGTTGTCGATCGAATTGGTCTTATTCGTCCAGGTCGGTCTTGAAGTTGAACATCCAGCGCCCCTTGTCGCGCGTGATCTCCACATCGAGGCGGGAGATTTCGGGGACAACGGGATAGGGCGTCATATCGGTAAAGGCCTGAACGGTGAAATTCTCCCCCGTAACCAAGGGTGCGGCAATCAAGAAATATAAGACCGGATCGTATTGAAAGGTCGAGGTCATCCCCCAGTCCAGGTAAGGGATGGTGACGACGGGGCTGCCGCTGACCTGCCAAATGCAATCGACGCTGGTATAGGGAAACGTGTCGTTGTAAACGCCGGACTGCTGCGGCGTTAGCCGGGCACGCGCCATGCCGACGGGTGCCATGGTCAGGGTGGGCGACAAATACTCTGGCCGGGTGGCCAGGAACAGTTCCCCAGGGTGGATGATCTGCTCGGCCGACAGGGTCGGGTTGGTGTCGTGCTTCCCATGCGTGAGCAGGCGTGCGCTGATCTTGGTATCGAAGTGGAAGTAGGCGGTGGCCCCGGATGAGATCTCCAGGTCCTGCCAGGCATGCACGAGATAGTCGATCTTCGGCTGGGACGGGCGCAGAAAAACGAGCACGCGTTTGCCATGCATGTCTTCGACATCCGAATGAACGCTGCATTCAAGCATAAGGTCACCTGATTACGATTGGATTTGATCGCCGGGCAGCCTGTTTCAAGGGCTGCCCGGCCGGCGCTTATTTCGCGTCGAAGCCGAAGGTCCAGAGGCCCTGCACCTTGGTCAGGCTCACATCCACTTCAGTGGCAGTGATCGGCATCACATACTGGGTCATGTCCGAGAAGTTCTGCACGATGTAGGTCTGGCCGACCAGGGGCGGCGAGGCCACCATGAAATAGAAGTTAGGCTCGTATTCGAAGCTGACGGTCATGTTGGCATCGACATAGGGCATGGTCACCACCGGCTTGTCGTTGACATACCAGTTGCTGTTGAACTGGATGAACGGGTTGGTCTGGTTGATCACGCCGCATTGCGCGGGTGTCAACTTGGCCTGGGCCAGTGAGGTCGGCGCCTGCTGCAGCATGGGCGACAGGCTGTTGGGGCTGATCGCCGACAGCAACTGGCCCGGCTGCACGGTTTGCCGGCCGGAGATGATGGTGTTGTTGTTGACGCCGGTGCTGGTCACATCGGTGGAGATGATCGCTTCGTACATGAACGATTCGGTTGCGCCGGCCGAGCCGGTGAGCACCTGCCAGGCATGGATCATGTAGTTGCGCTGCGGGTTCTGCGGCTTGAGGAAGACCAGGACGGTCTTGCCCTGCATGTCCTCCACGTCCATGGTGACGTTGAACTGGGTAGCCATTGTTTACTCCTTGGTTGAATGTATTCTGGACTCTTGATAAAAATCCGGCGCAGGGAGCCGAGTCCGCGATCTCTCCCGGCGCCGGGTAAAACAAAACGAGGTACCTTCAGCCTTGAGTCAGTGCATTGGGCTGGTCGAAGCTGTAGCCGAATGCGCCCGTGGTGTCGTTGCTTGTCAGCACGATGCCGACCTTGGTGACATAGCTCGGCGGCTGATAGGTCGTCGTAGTCGGCGGGATATCGGACGGCGCGTAGGTCTGCGTCCGCTTACCGGCGGCGACCGGCATGAACATCAGGGTGCCGTTGCCGGGCTGGAAGAAGGCGCTGGTATCGGGACCGATGTTCTGGGTCGTGCCGATCTTCAGGCCGTCGGCGATGTTCAGGCCGCCTAGATACCAGTCGATGTCCAAGGTATAGGGGTCGACCGAGGGCGTCGGCGTGATGACCTCGACATAGGCATTGCCGTTCGGGCGATAGACCACGACCTGGATATCGCTCTCGCCGACCACCACCATATAGCTGGTGCCGGGATAGACCGGCGTGTGCCTGCTTTGGATGATCCTGCCCGCAGCGGCCTTCTTGATAACGACGGACAGGACGTCGTTGTAGGTGAACAGCTCTTCGGCGCCGAACGAGGGGTTCAGGAATTGCCACGGGCAATAGACGAAGCTGGCCGCAGGCGTCGGTGCAGGCGTCGGTGCAGGTGTCGGCGCAGGTGTCGGCGCAGGTGTCGGCGCAGGTGTCGGCGCAGGTGTCGGCGCAGGTGTCGGCGCAGGTGTCGGCGCAGGTGTCGGCGCAGGTGTCGGCGCAGGTGTCGGCGCAGGTGTCGGCGTCGGCGTCGGTGTGCCGCAGGGGCTGGTCGGTTTGCTATCCATGAGGTTTTTCACCAGCACGGCGGTTGCCGTGTTCGCGTTGGTGTTGACCAGCGTGTAGTTCATCCCCATCGTCATCCCTTTCGTATGCTTGTTCGGCGTGGCTCACGGTCACGCTCATCGTGATTTACTCTGTGCCGATAAGACGCAGTTGGGCGCCCGCGCGTGAAAAAATCGGCCTGTTCAGACACCGAAGTCATCGACTCGATCGATCAGACCATCCAGCGGCGAACCGAATAGTCGTGGCCGGTGGCTGTACTTGATGATGAAATTGACATAGACGTTTTTGGCCCGGGTTTCCGGCGCTTGGCGGATGGTGATGGCCGGCTTGTAGCCAGTCGGCATCACCGCGCCATCGGTTTGCGCTTCGGGGGTCGCGTAATCGCTGAATGCGCCGCTGCCCGTGTAGCCCAGCGGTTTTAGTGCAACGGCTTTCTGGTAAAGATGGTCGTGCGCCTGAAACGCGTCTTGTTCCACCGAGCCAACCTGATTACCGGTCCAGCCACCGCTCCCCGATGCGGTGCGATCCGTGGCATTCGGGTCGCGCGTCAGATTGTCCGGACCCTGGGCGTCGAGATTGACGCCGCGCAGAAAATAGCCGCGGTAGTCCGGCAGCATGAATTTGCCTGGGCTGGCTTGGCCGTAGATGAAGCCGACTACGCGGAACAAGTCAGGATATTTCGCGACCAGCACTGTCCTGCCATCGCAGACCAGCCAGCCATGTTGCTCCAAATACAGGTTGTAGGCCTTGGAGTCATATTGAGGGTAGGGGCTCGCGCCGTTCGGATTGTTCGGATTGTCGGTCGGGCCGGCATAAGGGATGACGGCGCCGATGGGCAGCGCATTAGGCAGCATCGCTATCCTCCCTTGCCTCGATCCCCGGCAATTTGCCGTCCTGCCTGAGCATCAACATCGAGGTGGCGACCTCGACTTCCCAGTTCTCGGCCGTGTCGAGCGGAATCGGCCGGTGCGCCAGCGATTTCAATTCGTTGGCCAGCCACAGGTCGTGTTCGAACACCGGGCAGAGTCCGGGCTCGCCGAACCAGAAGAAGCCGACCGAGGTCAGGTAAAACAGCATCGGCAGTACATAGGCCGGGCTGACCGGCAACAGCAGCTTGGCCGTGCCGGCCTGCAGGAATTCATGGAAGCCGTCGTCGCGGCCGACGGTCTGCGCCATGTTCAGCCAATCGCTCGGCGTGCCGGAGGGGTAGCGGCCGAAATAGCTGAAACTCATCTCCGGCCATTCGATGGCCTGGCGGAAGAAGGGGATCAGGTCGAACTCGACCTGATCCGGACTGAGCGGGGGGGGCGACGCACTGGTGTCGAGTGCGAGAAAGGGCGCGATCAGGGCCTGGATGGCGCCCTGGCGAAGTTCCGTGCGCTCGGTTTCGCGCCGGCCGTCGCGGCCGGGGCGGATGAATTCCTCGGCAAGTTGGCCCATGACCAGATTGGTCTCTTCCTTGCACCGCCGATAGGCGGTCATGATTGCCGCGTAGGTGTCGATCTGCCATTGCCGGAACAAGGGCGAATCGTCCGGGCATTGGCAGACCAGGCCGACGTTCACGGCATAGCCCAGGCCGCTCGCTACCGCGCTGACCGGCACCGTGCCGTCGGTGGCCTGCACCGTGGCGATCGCCTTGCTGCCGGGGTTGGGGTCGCTGGCGGTGTCGATCTTTTGCGCGGCGTCGCCGATCAGCACGTCGAAGGTCGGTGTCGGTGGCGTGCCGCCACTAGCCGAGCTGCTCGGCGGTGTCGCCCAAGCGTAGGCGATGTTGGCGCTGGCGGCGAGATAGCCATCCGGCACGATCAGGGCGGCGATCGGGTGCGGCGGATCGCTGCTCAGGCTCGCATTGACGATGCGCTGTTTCGGCGGCGGCGGCCGCACGTCCGCCCCATACAGGCCGGCCAGTTTTAGGTAGTTGTCGCGCGTGATGTCGTTGGCCGAGCTGACCGCGGCGACACCATTGGCCGCCTCCCACGGTGGCACCGGCACGTTGAGGTTGATGCCATGCAGCGCGTTGCTGCGCTGCAGGAAGTTGGCCGATGGGTTGGCGAGCGTGCATTCCAGGATGAGCCGGCTACCGACGTGTTCCAGGTGCGCGACGTGAATCTCGTCGATCCAGTGGTAGAGGCCGATCAGGGGGGCGTTGCCATTTTCGTTCTGGAAGCGGCGCTGCTTTTGCTCGCTGAACTCCTCCAGCGTGCGTTGGCGGCGCACGCTGCCGATACGTCGGGCCATGCGGCTGGCAGCGCGGTCGAGCAGGCTGCGGGCATAGCCGGTGGCCTGGTCGCTCAGCGTCGCCGGCCCATCCAGCGTATCGGTCCAGCCGCCGCTGACCTCGACCGACAGGCCGTCGCTGCCGTATTGTTTTTTCAGGCTGTCGAATTCGCGTTTCAGGTCGTTGATCGGACTGCTGGCGCTGGTCTCCGCCTGGTTGGCGCGGCCGTCGTACTCGAGCCGGCGTTGGTCGTGGTCGTGGCTGGATTTGCTGTCGTTCTGCTGCGATTCGGTTTGCCGGCTATGCCGCTGCGTCTCTTCCTTGGTCTCGCCGCGCATCACGTTTTCGATATGGGCGAGTTCGCCCAGGCGATAGCGCTTCAGCCGTTGCCGGATGACCTTGATGTCGGCATAACCGAGCGGGCCGATGTCGCTGGCGGTTGCGGGTGGCTGCGGCAGCGGCAGGATGTTGGCTGGCAGCAGCGCATTGGCTTGTAAGACCTCGCGCAGTTGCCGGGGTGATGGCAGATGGCTGGGTACGGGCGTCTGGCCTCGTGCATTCATCCAGGCGGCGGCATGACAGACCGTCAGGGCGCGGATGAGCGCCGCCTCGTGATGGCCGAGCCGGGTGCCGAGAACGATCAGCGCGATCAGGCTATCTTGCAGGCGGGCCAATTCGGTCGCGTAGTTGGGGTCTTGCAGGAAGGTGGCCACCGGCTCGCCCAGCAGGGCATCCAGCGCTGTGTTCAATTCCTCCGGTGTGGCCGGGTGCAGGGCCAGAAAGGTCCGCACCGGCGGGCCGTGCAGCCGGCCCATGGCCCCTTGCAGATCGGCGATGCGGGTGACGAACTGGCCGGGATAGGTCTTGGAATTCGGCGAGACGAAGTCCTGGGCCTCGGCCACCATGCCCGTACGATTTGCCGCGGCCTGTAAGGTGGCCAACTGTTTTTGAAATGAGGAAGCATTGTTCGATAGGTCGAAGAAGCGGCGCGCTAACTGATTTGGGCTGGGGGGCTGCAAGGCACGCGGATAGGTGAACGACGCAAAGGTGCGCGGCGGACCGAGCACCAGGGTATTGCCCGGCCGATCGCCGATGCCCGGCTCGGGTGTCGGCTGAGGCGGAATCGGGGTGTCGCCAGGTAGGATGGCTAGCCTTACGTGCTGCTCGGGCGAGAGGGCCTGACTTAAGGCGGCATCGACGACGATGCGGCCGTCTGGGAGAAAGCGTTGGACGAAATGGACTTCGGCATAGCGGCCATCTTGCCGGATGGCCTGGCTCCATTCCGGTTGCTGTGGGGTCAGTGTCGCGCGTCCGATCGGGGCGCCGCTGGCCGTATCCAGCCTGAGTTCGATTTTTTGGCAGGCATCCTGCGAGCCGGTGACGGTCCAATTCACCTTGAGCCAATTGCCGTCGCCGATAAAGTTGCTGCCATGTGTCGGCGGTACGTGGTCGCAGGCACGACAGACGCGCCAAGTACATAGCGTCGCGACCTGATCGACCAGGCCGCCGTTATGGCAATCGATCGATAGGATGGTGTCGCGCCCATCCGAGGTCAGCTTCACGTGCCCCCAGGCGCTTTCGCCTTCGCTGTGCAAGTCGAAGTCTTGTCTGGGCGCGTCATCGGACAGTTCGAGCGCATCGCTGGCCGAGCCGAGTTGCAGGTTGCAGCGTACGTGCCAGCCGGACGATGGCGACCGTGTGGCTAGCCAACCGATTTGTAGGTTGCCGATGGTGTCCGCACCTTGGCGAGTTCTATCCAGGCTTGCCGTGTTTGCTTCACTCATGATGTCTTCTCTGCTGGCATGGTGATGAGTCGCCCGCCTCACCGGGTGTCCAACTGGGCATGTCGTTCGTTATGGCCATCGAGATAGCTGCGCAGGTAGGCCGCTAGAATTTTTCTGGCTTCTTGGATGCGCTTGCGCGCGTTGGCTTGGCTGATGGCCAAATCGGCCGCAATCTCTTCATAGGGGGCACCCTCGTAGAAACGCAGATGCGCAGCTCGGCGCAATCGATCCGGCAATAATTCGAAGGCCGATCTGATGTGACGATCCAACTCGTCGTTCAGAAATTCCTGTTCCGGCGAAGGAGCCTGATGCCCGACGGTTTCGTAGAGATAACTGAGACTATCGTCGCGCCGCTCTTGGGCTTGGCGTTCGCGCTGGTCGTCGATGAATTGGTTATACGCGATCCGATTGAGCCAGCCCCCGACATGGCGGATATTGCGCAAGCGGCCTGGTTGCTCGGTGCAAACCTTGAGCATGACCTGGCTGAACAGATCGTTCGCGTCGTCGCGATTGCCGCGCAGCAATATACGGCAGCGCCCCCTGAGAAACCCTTGATACCGCAGCATCAAGGTGTGCGCGCTATGCTCGGCGTCGATGCCGGGGGCATCCTCTTCCGGGCGGTTGGGCATGCCTGGGTGATCGGGTTGAAAATGCTCTTCATGGCAGCACTGGGCCGGGCTGCTGAAGCCGTCGATTTCCATTTTTACCTCCCGCCTTGTCATGGCTGTTCCGTTGGCTTGTTCGGAATGAAAAGCCACGTGGTTCTTTGCGCCGACCAAGGAGGCGTTCGATAGGAGACATGCAGTGGGAGTAGGCGATACCCAGGCTTTGCCCGGATCGCGACACGCTCTGGCCTTAGCCGAGTCGTTTTTTGTAGATCGCCCTTCCCATCCTCCAGTGTTTTTTCATTCCTGGCTGAAAGACGGGAAATTTATGTGTTTGTGAAATTAAAGATAGGCCGGGCCGGCTGGCCCAATATCGATCAGGTCGTTCGGCCTACATGGCGGTATTGAGCGAGTCGGACTAGGGCCGACGTTGGCCAAAGAGGTAGCGAATCCGACTTGAATCGTCTTGGCCGCGTTCGATCCAGGCCAAGTGCAGATCGCCCGTCGGGCTCAAGGCGACGACGGGATCGGTCTGGCTGGCGGGGCTGTGTGCCGGCGGGGGCGAACTGTTCTCGACGAAACCGTGGGGCGTGAGCCAGGTCAGCCAGATGTCGGCATTGCCGTCACGGTCGTCGTCCCAGGCGATGACCACATCGCCGCGTGCGTCGCCGGCAGCGGCGGCATGCCATTGCGCGATGGCATCGCCGAAACTGTCTTGGGCCTTGATGTTGGCGCCGAAATGCACGCCGTCGTTTTCGCTCAGCGCGGCATAGACATCGTAGCCGGCGAGGAAATCGCGCTTATCCAGCCAAACCGCGGCGATGCGCTCGTGCCCGAATGCGGCGAGGGCCGGCCGCATCGCGCCGGTGCCCCGGCCGATGTTGCTCTGGGCCTGGCTGCCCTGATTGATCTGCATCGGCGGCGCCCAGCTTATGCCGTCGCGGCTCCAGCTGGCGTAAATGGTGGTGTGGCCCTTGCGGCGGTCTTCCCAGGCGATGCTCAGGCCGGTCGTACCGGCGGTCAGGGCGGGATAGATCTGATCGTCTTGCAGGGGGGCCTGATCGATCGGCTTGGCTGTGGCCGCCGCAACTTGGCTGCCGTGTATTGCCAGGCGCATGGCATAGAGCCGCTGCCAACGGCCCTCGGACTGGGTCCAGGCGGCGATCAGCCCTTGTCGCGGCCGATAGGCCAACACGCCCTGGCCGCCCAACGCGGCGATGCGCGTGGCTGGTTTGACGCCATGGCGGTCGACGAGGGCGACATGGACGCCCTGCGTTTCGCTCCAAATCAGCGCGAAGCGGCTATTAGCCAAGGCGGCGATGCCCGGTTCATAGCAGCCGGTCTGGCCGAAGCGGAATTCGCGCAAGGCGGGGGGACGGCCGATGGCGACATAGCATCGCGACGTGCCGCTGCGGTTGTCTTCCCAGGTGAGCGCGACCTGGTCCGCGGAAACAGCCAGGGCGCGGCGGCCCGAGGCGTCGAGATGGTGGAACACACCGATTTTTGCCGGCGCGATGTCGATCGGTTCGGCGAATTGCCAATCGGCCCAAGCTGGCAGCGCCAGGCCGGCCAGCAGTATGCCGGCGATGCGGCCGGTCACGGCTTAGCCTTCAGAAATTCGAGCAGACCTTGGTGCTCGTAGTGTTTACCGCGGACGTAGCGGTCGAAATCCTTGAAGTCGTCGACTGTCTTGTAGCCCGGAATCTTGGCGATGACGCGGCCTTCCGGCGTCATGAACACGAATAGGGGGGTGGCGAAGGCGCCCAGGCGCGCGCCGAGATCGGCTTCGGTGATGCGTTCGCCACTGGGCAGCGTGATGCGCTTGCCGCCCTCGGCATCGACATAGATCAGCGCGTAATTCTCCGTGTAGAGGCGCTTGATTTCGGCATTGGAGAAGGTTTCGCGATTGGTGTAGGCGCACCAGCCGCAACCGTAGCGGCCGAAGTAGAGCAGAATGGGCTTGGCCGCCTGCTTGGCCTGGGCTAAGCCAGTGTTGTAATCGACGAAGGGATAGCCTTCCGGCGGCTCCGCCCAGGCCGGGGTGTAGACGGATCCACTTGCCAGGACACAGCCGAAGACGAGGGCACGAAGGTGAGATCGTAGGCGCATACCAATGGATTCAAGACCATACTTGGCGCGGCGTCAATTTCAGTGTCGGGTCACGTTGCACCATCTCGCGAATCTCGAAGCCGCTCTGGCTGGTGTCGCGCACCAGCGGGAAAGGCAACGGCGCACCGCGCGGGCCGATGATGCATTTGACGATGGGGCTGGTGCCGTTCTTGCCGCGTTTGAGCACGATGGCCGTGTCGCCATTGGCGATCTTGACGAAGGCACCCGGCGGATAGATGCCCATTTCCTTGATGAACAGGCCGGCGAGTTCGGCGTCGATCTCGGCGCCGCGCTGCATGAAGACCTCGCGCAGCGCATCTTTGGCCAAAATCGCCTGCCGATAGCGGCGCGTGGTGACCATGGCGCTATAGGTGTCGGCCAGGCCGACGATACGGGCGGAGAGCGGGATATCCTCGCCTCGCTTGGCGCCGGGATAGCCGCTGCCGTCGAGTTTCTCGTGGTGGTGCAAGACGGCGGCGAACCAGTCCTCGTTCTTGACGCCGAGTTCGAGCAGCAGATCGACCGACAAGATGGGATGGATGTGCAGGGTGTCGCGCTGCCCAGCACTCAGCGGTTCCACCTGGGTGTGCATGCGTTCCTGCAGATCGAGGATGGAGATGTTGGCCGTCAGCGCGGCGGCCAGCATCGGCAAGCGGGCTTCGCGCGGCATTTCTTTGCGCAGCCCGATCAGTTCGCACAATACGGCCACGTCGATCGGATGCACCACGGTGTAGCGGCGTTTCTGGTTGAGATGCAGGGCGCCCAAGACGGCATCGGCGTCCAACGCGCATAAGGTTTGGATGTCGCGGGCGAGTTGCAGGATTGTGGTGGGGAAATCCGGGTCCGGCTGCTTCGCGATCACGCCTTGGAACAGCTTTTCCAAGTGCATTTCGATCATGGTCAGTTGGGTGAAGACCGAGGGCGCTTCCTTGGGGGCTTCCGCCTTGCGCGCTGTGCTGATCAAATCGTCGCTATAGAGACCGCGTTCGATCAGGATAGCGAGTTGCCCTTGGCTGGCCAGCACCGTGCCCCTTTTGAGCAACAGATTATTGGCCTGGTCGTAGCAGTCGAAGGGAATGGGCTTGCCGACGACGATATCGCTTTGTTTGACGCGTTTCATAGCTCCAGAGCGTGTCCCACCTGCCGGGCTTCTGACTCGTTGCCCGACGGTTTTCGTTAGTTATGCCCATATAATCACCATATTGCATCATCTTGACAAGACGAGGATTCGACGGAAATGCCGGCACAGGCCATTATTGGGCTCGTTTCGATCAGCGATCGGGCCAGCCAGGGGGTTTATGAAGACAAAGGGTTGCCAGCCCTGAAAGAATGGTTGACTGGCGCCTTGCTCAACCCGGTCAGCTTCGTCGAGCGACTGATCCCGGACGAACAGGGGGGGATCGAGGATACCTTGAAGGACTTGGCCGATCGTCAGGGCTGCTGCTTGGTGCTCACCACCGGCGGCACCGGTCCGGCCCCGCGCGATGTCACGCCCGAGGCAACCCTGGCCGTGGCGGACAAGGTCTTGCCCGGCTTCGGCGAGCAGATGCGCGCGGTTTCGTTGAAATACGTGCCGACGGCGATCCTATCGCGCCAGGTCGGGGTGACGCGTGGGGCTTGCTTGATCCTGAATCTGCCCGGTCAGCCCAAGGCGATCAAAGAGACGTTGGATGGCGTGTTTGCCGCCGTGCCCTACGGCGTCGATCTCATCGGTGGGCCGTATCTGGAAACGCGGGAAGAGGTGGTCAAGGCCTTCCGGCCCAAGTCGGCCCAAAAACCGGCTGGTTGATCTTGTAGGGTGCGTAAAGCGCACCTTACGCCAGGAAGTCCAGCACGATGCCGGCGAACACCGCCGCGCCGAGCCAGTTGTTGTGCAGAAAGGCCTTGAAGCACTTGGCCGGCTGGCGATCGCGGATCAAGGTGTAGTGATAGCCCGCGATCCCGGCGGCGACCAGCAAACCCAGGTAATAGAGCTTGCCCATATTCAGCTGCGAGCCGGCGATAGCCAGTAACAGCAGGCTGGTGCCATAGCAGGCCATGATCGCGATTACGTCATAGCGGCCGAAGGTGATGGCCGAGGTCTTGATGCCGATTTTGAGGTCGTCCTCGCGGTCGACCAGTGCGTATTCGGTGTCGTAGGCGATACTCCAGAACATATTGGCGATCAGCAGCAGCCAGGCCACCGGCGGCACGGTGCCGAGTTGCGCGGCGAAGGCCATCGGGATGCCGAAGCCGAAGGCGATGCCGAGATAGGCCTGCGGGATGGCGAAAAAGCGTTTGGTGTACGGATAGGTCGCGGCCAGCAGCGCGGCTACGACGGACAGCTTGATCAGCAAGCCATTGTGTAAGGGCAGGATCAACGACAAGGCGAGCAGGGCGAGGCCGGCGGCCAGGGCCAGCGCCTCTTTCGGCTTTAGTTTGCCGGCGGCCAGGGGCCGATCTTTGGTCCGGGCGACATGGCCGTCGAAGTCGCGGTCGGCATAGTCGTTGACCACGCAGCCGGCGCTGCGCATCAAGACGATGCCCAAGGCGAAGATCCAAAAAATGATCGGGTCGGGGTGGCCGGCGGAGGACAGCCACAAGCCCCAAAGCGTCGGCCAAGCCAAGAGCAAGATGCCGATCGGCTTGTCCAGCCGCATCAGCTTTTCGTAAACGGTTAGGCGCTCCGTCAGGCTCAGGGCAGGCATAACACCTCCGGCAGAAAGACTTCGGTCACCAGTATAGGCGAGCCGGCGAGTTCGAAGTGCGAACGGCGCGCCCACAAGCTGCGCGGCGCAGTCCCGATGTGTGCGATGGCGGCACGGTATAGCCGCTGGCGCGCATCCAGCCGTTGAAATTCCAAGGGGCGGCGTTGTACCTGGGGATCGGCGAACAAGGCGGCACCCAGCGGTTTATTGCCCAATTTACCCAAACCGACCCAGGGCCCGCGCAAACCGGCCAAGGCAACCACGCTGTGGGCGTAAACCACCGGTTTGCCGTCGCATTGCAGCAAGACCTCGCGTACCAGTGCCAAGCGGCCGGGGGCGAGCGCGATCTCGCCACACTCGTCCCGATGCGGCCGGGCGATCTCCTGTCTGAGCCGCTGCACGGCAAAGCCCGGGCAGCGCAGTTGTAGACGGCGGGTGAGCGAACCGTGATCGGTCAGCCAGTCGCGATAGGGGCCGGCTTGCCAAAGAGGGGAGTGCCAACTGGAGGGAATGTTCATAGCGTGCCCGTCGTGGGGCGCATTATGCCAGCATGAAGGCGGCGCCATGCGGCAGCCAGCGATTCAGGTGGCGCTGCACGGTGTCCGGGTCGTGCTTGAGCAACTCGTCGGCGGTGTCGCGCGCGGCCTCCAACAGTTCGACATCGTTCTCCAGATCGGCAAAGCGCAACAGCGGCAGGCCGGACTGGCGGGCGCCGAGGAATTCGCCCGGCCCGCGCAGCTTCAAATCCTCGCGGGCGATGGCGAAGCCATCCTGGCTGTCGCGGATGATTTTCAAACGT
This sequence comes from Pseudomonadota bacterium, assembly GCA_021848725.1. Classification (GTDB taxonomy): domain Bacteria; phylum Pseudomonadota; class Gammaproteobacteria; order Burkholderiales; family Thiobacillaceae; genus Sulfuritortus. Next base: position 9,667 of record JAJZTS010000028.1, on the reverse strand, counting down.
TGCTTGGCCAGGTCCGACAGGGCGTCGGCATACAAGAGCAGGCAGGTCGATTCGCGGCTGCCGCGGCCGACCCGGCCGCGCAGTTGGTGCAACTGGGCCAGGCCCATGCGCTCGGCGTGGTCGATCACCATGAGCGAGGCGTTGGGCACGTCGACGCCGACCTCGATCACCGTGGTGGCGACCAGCAACTGGATATCGCCGGCCTTGAACGCGGCCATCGCCGCGGCCTTCTCGTCCGCCTTCATCCGGCCGTGGACCAGGCCGACCTTCAGTTCCGGTAACGCGGCCTGCATTTCCTCGTAGGTATCCAGCGCCGCCTTCAGTTCCAGTTTTTGCGATTCCTCGACCAGCGGGCAGACCCAGTAGGCCTGGGCACCGTCGGCACAATAGTGGCGCAAGCGTTCGACCACCTCGTCGCGCCGGTTCATGGTGATCAGCTTGGTGCTGACCGGCGTGCGGCCGGGCGGCAACTCGTCGATGACCGAGACGTCGAGGTCGGCCAGGTAGCTCATGGCCAGGCTGCGCGGGATGGGTGTGGCCGACATCATCAACAGATGCGGCTGAGTCGCCTTGTGCTTGCCTTTCTCTCTCAGAGCGAGCCGCTGGGCGACGCCGAAACGATGCTGCTCGTCGACCACGGCCAGGGCGAGCGCGTGGAACTCGACGCCTTCTTGGAACAGGGCATGGGTGCCGACCACTACTTGGGCGCTGCCGTCCGCGATCTGGGCCAGGGCCTCGCGCTTGACCGCGCCTTTCAACGCGGCGGCGAGCCAGACCACCTTGAGCCCGAGCGGCTCCAGCCAGTCGCGGAACTTGAGGTAGTGCTGCTCGGCCAGGATCTCGGTCGGCGCCATCATCGCCGCCTGGTGGCCGCTGCCGACTGCGGCCAGGCAGGCGACGGCGGCGACCAGGGTCTTGCCGCTGCCGACGTCGCCTTGCAGCAAGCGGTTCATCGGGTGGCGGCCGGTCAGGTCGTGCAAGATCTCCTTGATCGCGCGCCGTTGCGCCCCGGTGGCCTGGAACGGCAGGCTGGCGAGGTAGCGCTCGATCAACTGCCGTTCGTCCTTCAGCGGCCGAGCAGACAAGCGGTGCCGGGCCTGGGCATAGCGCTTGAGGGCGAGCTGCTGGGCGAGCAGCTCGTCGAACTTGAGCCGCTGCCAAGCGAGGTCGGTCTTGTTTTCCAGGGCGGCGAGTGCGGCCTCCGGCGGTGGCGAGTGCAGGCGGCGCAGGGCCGGCTCGAAGGTCGGCAGCTTGAGCCGTTTGAGTAGCGGCGCCGGCAAGACCTCGCCAAGATCGGCCTCGGCCAAGGCGGCGGCGATGGCCTTGCGGATCGCGGTTTGCGACAGGCCGGCGACGGTGGGGTAGACCGGGGTCAGGGTTTCGGAGAGCGGGGTGTCCGGCCGCACCAGCCGGTAGCGCGGGTGCACCATCTCCAGGCCGTGAAAGCCCTGGCGCGGCTCGCCGAATAGGCGGATGCGGTTGCCCGGCTTCAGTTGCGCCTGTTGGTTGGGATAGAAGTGGAGCAGGCGGAAGAACAGGGTCGGCGCAAAGATGTCACGTCTCCCCTCTCCCGCCGGGAGAGGGGGCGGGGGTGAGGGATTCAGCGCCTGCCAGATGGTTTCGAGAACGCTTTCAGTTTGCTGTAGTACCTCGTTGTTCCAGAAACGCAGGGTGCGGATGCCCTGCGATTTAAGGTAGGCGTCACGCTCGGCATCTTGTGCAGTTCGATCCGCATGCTGTCTGCCATCCAGTTCGATCGCCAACTTGTGCTCGTGGCAGTAGAAGTCGATGAAATAGGGGCCGACAGGTTTTTGCCGCTGAAACTTGGCATCGGCCAAACAGCGGTCTCGCAGCAAGGACCAGATCAGTTGTTCGGCGTCGGTATGGTTGCGTCTGAGTTGGCGGGCAAACTCAAGTGTCTCAGAGGGCAGTGGTCGGTGTCGGGTATTTCCCTCACCCCCGACCCCTCCCCCGGCGGGGGAGGGGAGAGGCGGCGGCTCGACGACTTGCACCACCAGTTGCCGGCGCGGCCGGTACTGGATATCGGCCTGGGCCACTTCGCCCTCGACCAGGGCGGGCAGGCCGGGGCGCAGCTCGCGCAGCGGGGTGAGCCGGGTCTCGTCTTCGTAGCGCAGCGGCAGGTGCAGGATCAGCTCGGCCGCCGTGGCGTAGCCGAGCTTCTCGTGCACCTTCGCCACCTTGGCCGGCATCGTGTCGGCGTTAGAGCACCATCACAGCATCGGCCTCGACCAGGGCACCGCGCGGCAATTCCTTGACGCCGACGGCGGCGCGGGCCGGGTAGGGCTCGCTGAAGTACTGGGCCATGATCTCGTTGACCTTGGCGAAGTGGCCAAGATCGGTGAGGAAGACGTTGAGCTTGACTACGTCGGCCAGGCTGCCGCCGGCGGCCACGGCCACGGCCTTCAGATTGCTGAATACGCGATGGATCTGTGCTTCGATGCCGTCGACCATCTGCATGGTGGCCGGGTCGAGACCGATCTGGCCGGAGAGGTAGACGGTATTGCCGGCCTTCACCGCCTGGGAATAGGTGCCGATGGCGGCGGGGGCCTGGTCGGTCTTGATGATGGTCTTGCTCATACGGACTCCTGTTTGTTGTGTGGTGGCGGCCAATCAGGCCTGCCGGGTTTCATGGCCCTTGATGCGATAGATGCGCACCACTTCGGGCAGGCCGCGCAGGCTGCGCATCAGGCGCGATAAGTGCACGCGGTTTTGCACCTGCACGGTGAAATAGAGCGCGGTGTAGGCGCCGCCGTCCTGTTCGTCCATGTCGACGTTGTCGATGTCGGACCCCTCGTTGGAGATGGTCGCCGCCACGGTGGCCAAGACGCCGCGCTTGTTGGCGACGATGATGCGGATGCCGACCTCGAACATCTTTTCGATGTCCGGCGCCCATTCGACGTTGACCCATTTATCCGGGTCTTCCCGGTAATGACGGACATGAGAACAGTCGTGGGTATGGATGATAAGGCCCTGGTCCTTTTTGATCTGACCGATGATCGGGTCGCCGGGGATGGGCCGGCAGCACTTACCCAGGCGCACGGCCACCCCCTCGGCGCCGTGGATCAGCATCGGCGCAGCGAGTCGGCGTTCTTCCTGGTTTTCCGTCTCGCGCGCAAGCAACTGCAAGGCGACAACGACACCCAGCTTTTTGCCCAGGCCGATCTCGGACAGGATTTCGTCTTTGCCTCGGCCCGATTCCTTGACCAGTCGGTCCCACTGCGCATCGGCCACTTCCGCGGGTTCGACGCCGAGGCCGCGCAGGGCTTGGTTAAGCAGCTGCAAGCCCAGCGCCTCGGACTCGGATTGATGGGTCTTCTTCAAGGCGTTGCGGATATGGGCACGGGCCTTGCCGGTGACCACGAAATGAATCCAGGCCGGGTTCGGGTGGGCGCTGCCCGAGGTGACGATCTCGACCCGGTCGCCGTTCTTGAGTGGCGTCGACAAGGGCATGAACTCGCCGTTGACCTTGGCCGCGATGCAGCGATTGCCAATATCGGTATGCACGTTGTAGGCGAAGTCGACCACGGTGGCGCCGCGCGGCAGGGCCATGATCTTGCCCTTGGGTGTGAAGACATAGACCTCGTCGGGGAACAGGTCGACCTTGATGTGTTCGAGGAACTCCACCGAGTCGCGGCTGTCGGCCTGGATGTCGAGCAGGCTTTGCAACCATTGATGGGTGTGCTTCTGCACCTCGGACAAGGTGCTGTCGTCGGTCTTGTAGACCCAGTGCGAGGCGACGCCGGCCTCGGCCACGCGGTGCATGTCGCGGGTGCGGATTTGCACCTCGATGGGCGCGCCGAACGGGCCGAACAGCGTCGTATGCAGCGATTGGTAGCCGTTGGCCTTGGGGATGGCGATGTAATCCTTGAACTTGCCCGGGATCGGCTTATACAGGCCGTGCAGGGTGCCGAGGGCCAAGTAGCAATTCGCCACTTTCTCGACGATGACGCGGAAACCGTAGATATCGAATACCTCGGAGAAGGTCAGGTTCTTCTCCTGCATCTTGCGGTAGACGCTGTACAGGTGTTTCTCGCGGCCGTAGACCTCGGCCTCGATGCCGTTTTCCTTGAGCTTGTCCTCGATGGTGCGACCGATCTTGTTCAGGGTTTCGTCGCGGTTGCCGCGCGCCGCCTGCACGGCCTTCTCCAGTACCCGGTAGCGGGTCGGGTGCAGGTGCATGAAGGCCAGGTCTTCCAATTCGCGGTAGAGGTTGTTCAGCCCCAGGCGGTTGGCGATCGGCGCGTAGATGTCGAGGGTTTCCTGGGCGATGCGCTGGCGTTTCTCCGGCCGCATCACGTCCAGGGTGCGCATATTGTGCAGGCGGTCGGCCAGCTTGATCAGAATGACCCGCACGTCCTGGGCCATGGCCAGCAGCATCTTGCGGAAGTTTTCGGCCTGGGCCTGGGCCTTGGTCTCGAACTGGATCTGGTCGAGCTTGGTGACGCCGACCACCAGATTGGTGACCGAGTCACCGAATTCCTCGGCGATCTTTTCCGGCGTGATGCCGGTGTCTTCCACCACGTCGTGCAGCAGCGCGGCCATCAGGGTCTGCGCATCCATGTGCCAGCCGGCGAGGATTTCGCTGACCGCCAGGGGGTGGGTGATGTAGGGTTTGCCGTCTTTGCGCAGTTGGCCTTCGTGGGCCTTTTTGGAAAAGTCGTAGGCGCGGGCCAGCGCCTCGGCATCGGCGGGCTTTAGATAAGGGGCGACTTCTTCAATCGAGCCTGTGGGCATGTTGCACGGGCGACCTCGGTCGCCCGAAAGGTCAGGACGCGGCCTTTTGCAGCACTTCCAGGCCAGTCAGGCCAGCGGCAATTTCGCGCAGCGCCAGCACGGCCGGCTTGTCGCGGTTGGCCTCGACCTTGGGTGTGGCGCCGATGGAGATCTGGCGCGCACGCTGGGCGGCAGCCAGAGTCATTTCGAAACGGTTGCTGATGTGGTCGATGCAGTCGTCTACGGTCACGCGGGCCATGATGGGTACTCCTGAAGGAATGGCGAATACTCGCGATTTTAGCCGCGATCGGCCCCGCGCGCGAGGCCGGCGTGAGCGTTTACCGGCTTAATGCGGTGAGCAGGCCGGCATGGCGCTGGGTTTGCTTGGCCACGCCGAGCCGGTGGCAGCGGCAAATCGCCAGCAGGTCTTGCAGCGCCTCGTCGAACCGGTCGTTGATCACCAGGAAGTCCGCCTCCTGCGCGTGCGAGATGTCCTCGTGCGCGGCAGCGACCCGCTTGGCGACGACCTCGGCGCTGTCCTGGCTGCGGCTGGTCAGGCGCCGCTCCAATTCTGCGACCGACGGCGGCAGGATAAAAATGCCGATCGCGCCGGGAATCAGCTTGCGCACCTGGCGTGCGCCTTGCCAGTCGATCTCCAGGATGATGTCGCGGCCGGAGCGCATCTCGCCCTCGATCCAGGCCTGCGAGGTGCCATACCAGTTGCCATAGACCTCGGCGCTCTCCAGGAACTCGTTGCGGTCGAGCATGGCCTGGAATTGCGCGCGGTCGACGAAGTGGTACTCGCGGCCGTCCTGCTCGCCCGGCCGCGGCGCGCGGGTGGTGTAGGAGATCGACAGCTTCAGTTGCGGGTCGGCCTCGAGCATGGCCTTGACCAAGCTGGATTTGCCGGCGCCGGACGGGGCGGTGACGATGAATAGGTTGCCTTGGCTCATGACTTGTTGCTCACTCGATGTTCTGAATCTGCTCGCGCATCTGCTCGATCAATACCTTGAGTTCGACCGCAGTCTGCGACAGGTCGTTGGCGGCGGCCTTGGAGCCGAGGGTGTTGGCCTCGCGGTTGAGTTCCTGCATCAGGAAGTCCAGGCGCTTGCCGGCGGCGCCACCGGCCGACAGCACGCGCTCCACCTCGGAAAGATGGGTCTCCAGCCGGTCGAGTTCCTCGTCGACGTCGGCCTTCTGCGCGAATAGCGCGACTTCTTGCATCAGACGCTCGGGGTCGGGGTTGGCCATGAGTTCCTCGATGCGGCGTGTGAGCTTGTCGCGGAAGGCGGCGACGATGGCCGGTGCCTTCGGGCGCAGTGCGGCGACCTGGGCACGGATCGCAGCCACCCGCTCGAGCAACACGGTCTTGAGCTTGTCGCCCTCACGCGCGCGGCTTTGGTTGAAGTCGGCCAGGGCCTGGTCGAGCAACTTGAGCAGGGTAGCTTGTAGGGCCTCGATATCCAGGGCTTGTTGGCCCAGGATGCCGGGCCAGCGCAGGATGTCGGCGGCCGTCAGCGGGCGCGCGTTGGGCATGGCCTGCATGGCCTCTTCGCTCAGGCGCGCGAGCTTGGCCAATACCTCGCGATCGAGCTGGTTCGGCAGGCCGGCGCCTTCGTTGGGGTTGAAATTGATGCGGCACTCGAGCTTGCCACGCTTGACCTGGTCGCCGATGCGTTCGCGCAAGACAGGGTCGAGGCTGCGGAATTCTTCGCCCATGCGGAAGTTGAGTTCGAGGAAACGGGAATTGACCGCGCGCAATTCCAGTGAGAGGTTGCCGGCCGGCAACTCGGCCACGGCCTGGGCATAGCCGGTCATGCTGTGCAATGCAGCCACCTTTGGTTATCCTTGCTGAAACCTTGAAGGGCAAGCATCTTAACCTGTGCTCCATGGCTGCTCAATCGACCGCATCCCCCACCGACCCGCTGCCGGCAGGTTTCCAGCTCGAGGGCTATACCATCCAGAACAAGGTCGGCGGTGGCGGTTTTGGCCTGGTTTATCTGGCGCATGACGCGCAGGGTCAAGCGGTCGCGTTGAAGGAGTATTTGCCGGTGGGCGTGGTTGCCCGCCAGGGCGATGGCAGCGTGCAGCCCATTACCGAGGCCGATCAGGGCGCCTTTCGTTACGGCATGCGCTGTTTTTTCGAGGAAGGCCGGGCGCTGGCGAACCTGAACCACCCGAACGTGGTCCGGGTGCTGAATTTCTTCCGCGCCAACAACACGGTCTATATGGCGATGCGCTATGAGCAGGGCGATACCTTGCACCGCTTGATCCATGCCGAGCCAACGACGCTGCTCGAACCGTTCATCAGCGCGATATTCATCCCCTTGCTCAATGGTCTGCGCGAGGTGCATGCCCGCAAGTTGCTGCACCTCGACATCAAGCCGGGCAATATCTTCATCCGCACCGATGGTTCGCCGGTATTGATCGATTTCGGTTCGGCGCGTCAGGCCTTGGCCCATGGGCCGAGCGCAATCGCACCGATGTATACGCCGGGCTTCGCTGCGCCGGAACTGTATAAGCAGCGTGACCGCATGGGGCCGTGGACCGACATCTATGCCATCGGTGCCAGCCTCTATGCCTGCCTGGCCAAGCAGGGGCCACCGGCGGCCGACCAGCGGCTCGAAGCGGATACGATGGTGCCGGCCGCGCAGGCCTATGCCGGACTTTATTCGGAGGGTTTTTTGAACTTGATCGATGAGATGTTGCGCTTGCCCGATGTCGATCGGCCGCAGAGCGTGTTTTCGGTGCAAAAGCGCCTGGTGGAATTGGCGCGGCAGAACGATCAGGCCAAGCCGAATTTAATGGCGATCCTGCGCAGCCGAATGGGGTGGTCATGAATTACGGCATCTATCAGGCCAGCCGCAAGGGCGGCCGGCCCTACAACGAAGATCGTCTGCTCTATGCCCACAGCGATGCGGCCTTGGTCATGGCGGTGGCCGACGGCATGGGCGGCCATGCCCATGGCGAGGTGGCCTCGCAATTGACGGTCGATACCCTGGGTCGCATGTTCAACGAGGAGGCCAAGCCAGCCCTGGCGGATCCCTCCGGTTTCTTGCTCGACGCGATCTATGCCGCGCACGATGCGATCAACGCGCATGCGCTCGAGGCGGATATGGCCGAGCCGCCGCGCACGACCTGCGTCGCCTGCGTCGTGCAAGAGGGCATGGCGACTTGGGCTCATGTCGGCGACTCGCGGCTCTACCACTTCGGCCGGGATCGCTTTCGCCGGCATACCCGCGATCATTCCATGGTGCAGGATTTGATCGATCGCGGCATCTTCAGCGAAGACGAGGCGCAGCAAAAGGCCGGCCGTAATTACCTCTACAACGCCGTCGGCGGCGCGATGCTGCCCGATATCGAGGTGTCGGACGCGACGCCATTACACGTTGGCGATTTGCTGTTGCTATGCAGCGATGGTTTTTGGGACAGCCTGACGCCGGAGGAGATGCTGGCCGAACTCAAGGCCAAGCCTTTGCAACAGGCGGTGCAGTGTTTGATGGATTTGGCCGAAACGCGTGGCGGCGCGCGCTGCGACAATCTGTCGGTGCTGGCCCTGCGCTACGGGCCCGAGCCGGCCTTCGGGTAGAATCACAGCTTCGATTTGAGCGAGTCCACCGAATGAATGCGACTATCCAGCGGCCCTCCGGCCGCGCCGCCGACGCCCTGCGCGCCATCCGCATCACCCGCCGCTATACCAAGCATGCCGAGGGCGCGGTGCTGATCGAGTGCGGCGACACCAAGGTCATCTGTACCGCCAGCGTGCTGGAGAAGGTGCCGTTCCATGTCAAAGGCACCGGCGGCGGCTGGCTGACCGCCGAATACGGCATGCTGCCGCGCGCCACCCACACCCGGGGCGATCGCGAGGCGGCGCGCGGCAAGCAGAGCGGCCGCACCCAGGAGATCCAGCGCCTGATCGGCCGCAGTCTGCGCGCGGTGGTCGACCTGGCCAAGCTGGGCGAGCGCACCATCCACATCGACTGCGACGTGATCCAGGCCGACGGCGGCACCCGCACCGCCAGCATCACCGGCGCCTATGTCGCGGTGCACGACGCCATCGAATGGCTGGTCAAGGAAGGCAAGCTGCCGGCCTCGGTCATCCGCGAGCCGGTGGCGGCGGTGTCGGTCGGCGTCTACCGAGGCGTGCCGGTGCTCGACCTCGACTATGTCGAAGACTCGGACTGCGACACCGACATGAACGTGGTGATGACCGGCTCCGGCGGCATCATCGAGGTGCAGGGCACGGCCGAGGGCGCGCCGTTCAGCCGGGCCGAGTTGGAGGCCCTGCTGAATCTGGCCCAGGCCGGTATCGGCCAATTGGTGAGCAAGCAGCAGGCCGCGATCAAGGAGTAGACGATGAGCAAGAAAGTGGTGATCGCCTCCAACAACCCGGGCAAACTGCGCGAGATCGGCCGCATCCTGGAGCCGCTCGGCATCGAAGCCCAGCCGCAGGGCGCCTTCGGTGTGCCTGAATGCCCCGAGCCGCACGTCACCTTCGTCGAGAACTGCATCGCCAAGGCGCGCCATGCCTCGGCCCACACCGGCCTACCGGCCTTGGCCGACGACTCCGGCATCTGCGTCGATGCCCTGAACGGCGCGCCCGGCGTCTATTCCGCTCGCTATGCCGGCGAGCCCAAGAGCGACGAGCGCAACAACCAGAAGTTGATCGAGGCCTTGCACGGCCAGGCCAACCGCAAGGCGCACTACTACTGCGTGATGGTCTACGTCCGCTATGCCGACGACCCGCAGCCGATCATCGCCGAAGGCGCCTGGCACGGCGAGATCATCGACACGCCGCGCGGCGCAGGCGGCTTCGGCTACGACCCGTATTTCCTGGTGCCGCAACTGGGCAAGACCGGGGCGGAATTGCCGCAAGACGACAAGAATGCGATCAGCCATCGCGGCCAGGCGCTTAGTGAGTTGGTGAGGAAGC
>JAJZTS010000003.1 GCA_021848725.1 Pseudomonadota bacterium | reverse complement strand
CTTCCAGGCCGGAGATGATGATGATGTCGCCGGCCTCGGCCTCGTCGACCGGGACCCGCTCCAGGCCCTTGAAGCCGAGCACCTGGTTGATCTTGCCGGTGGCCACCTGCTCCTCGTGGTTCATCACTGCGACCTGCTGGCCGGGCTTGATCCGGCCGTTGAGCACGCGGCCGACGCCGAGGCGGCCGGTATAGGTCGAATAATCCAGCGCGGCGATCTGCAGCTGCAGCGGCGCATTGGGATCGCCGGGCGGGGTCGGCACGTGGCTGAGCACGGTCTCGAACAACGCCTTCATGTCGGACGCGGTGCCGCCGTGCGAGGGGGCATCCTTGAGGTCGTGGCAAGCCCAGCCGTTCAGGCCGGAGGCATAGATGATCGGGAAATCGAGCTGTTCGTCGGTGGCGCCGAGCTTGTCGAACAGGTCGAAGGTCTGGTCGACCACCCAGTCCGGCCGGCCACCGGGGCGGTCGACCTTGTTGATCACCACAATGGGGCGCAGGCCGAGCGCCAGCGCCTTCTTGGTCACGAAACGGGTCTGCGGCATCGGGCCTTCGACCGCATCGACCAGCAGCACCACGCCGTCGACCATGCCCAGCACCCGCTCCACCTCGCCGCCGAAATCGGCGTGGCCGGGGGTATCGACGATGTTGATCCGGGTGCCGTCGTAGTCGATGGCCGTGTTCTTGGCCAGGATGGTGATGCCCCGCTCCTTTTCCAGGTCGTTGGAGTCCATCACCCGTTCGGAAACCTGCTGGTGCGCGGCGAAGGTGCCGGACTGTTGCAGGAGCTTGTCCACCAGGGTGGTCTTGCCATGGTCGACGTGAGCGATGATGGCGATGTTGCGAAGAGCGCGAGACATGGGGAAAATGGCCAATAAAAAAGGGCCGATTTTACCATGTTCGCCCCGGCACGCCGTTTAATATAAACGCCTAATTTGGTGGGAAACGCCCCTAAGGGGCCTCTGGAGGTTCTACGACAATGGATAATGCCAATGTTTCGCTCATCCGCCGGTTGGAACAACTCAACCAGATCGGTATCGCCCTCTCGGGCGAGAAGGACATCCAAGGGCTGCTGGAAAAGATTCTGCTGGCGGCCAAGGACATCACCGTCAGCGACGCCGGCACCCTGTACTCGGTCATCGACGGCAAGGAACTGCAGTTCAGCATCCTGCGCAACGACACGCTGAAGTTCGCTCAGGGCGGCACCACTGGCGTCCCGATCCGGCTGCCGAACATCCCGCTCTACTTGGCCGACGGCCAGCCCAACCATCGCATGGTCGCCGCGCACGCGGCGGTGACCGGCGAGACGGTCAATATCGAGGATGCCTATACCGAGGCCGGCTTCGATTTCAAAGGCACCCGCGATTTCGACGCCAAGACCGGCTACCGCTCGCAGTCTTTCCTGACCGTGCCGATGCGCAACCACGAAGGCGACACCATCGGCGTGCTGCAATTGCTCAACGCCATCGATCCGGCAAGCAAGTCCATCCGCAGCTTCAGCAAGGAAGACCAGCACCTGGTCGAGTCGCTGGCCTCGCAGGCCGCGGTGGCGCTGACCAACCGCCAGCTCATCCAGCAGCTGGAGGCCCTGTTCGAATCGTTCATCGGCTTGATCAACGAGGCGATCGACGAGAAATCGCCCTATACCGGCGGCCACTGCCGGCGCATTCCCGACTTGGCGTCCATGATCGGCGACGCCGCCTCGCGAAGCGAGACGGGCAGCCTGGCCGATTTCCGCATGACCGAGAAGGACCGTTACGAACTGAAGATCGCCGCGATGCTGCACGACTGCGGCAAGATCACCACGCCGGTGCACGTGGTGGACAAGGCGACCAAGCTGGAAACCCTGTTCGACCGCATCCATCTGGTCGACGCCCGGTTCGACCTGTTGCGGCGCGATGCCGAGATCGCGCTGCTCAAGGCGCGCATCCAGGCACTGGAGAACGGCAACCATCAAGGCGCGGAAAGCGCGCAGCGCATCTACGACGAGACCCTGGCCCAGATCGAGACCGACCGCCAGTTCCTGCACAAAGCCAACCTCGGCGGCGAATTCATGAAGCCGGAAGACCAGGCCAACGTCGACCGCATCGCGGCCTATGCCTTGCTCGACAAGGACGGCAAGGAGACCCGCTTCCTGAGCGAAGACGAGGCGTCGAACCTGAAGATCGCGCGCGGCACGCTGAACGACGCCGAGCGGGCGATCATCAACAACCACATCGTGGTCACGATCAAGATGCTGGAAGCGCTGCCGTGGCCAAAACACCTGAAGAACGTGCCGGAATACGCCGGCGGCCACCACGAGCGGATGGACGGCAAGGGCTATCCGAGGGGACTGACGCGCGATCAGATGTCGATTCAGGCGCGCATTCTGGCGGTGGCCGATATCTTCGAGGCCCTGACCGCCTCCGACCGACCCTACAAGCGCGGCAAGACGCTATCCGAGGCGATCACCATCATGGGCCGGATGATGCTGGACCAGCACATCGACCCGGAACTGTTCGACGTATTCATCCGCAACAAGCTCTACCTGCCCTATGCCGAGGCCTTCCTCGACCCGGCACAGATCGACGCCATCGACGAGAGCAAGATTCCGGGTTATACGCCTTAAAACAGGTCCGGAAGCACTTCAATAGCGTCGTGCCCGCGCAAGCGGGAGCCCAGTCGAATCAAATACTGGATCCCCGCCTACGCGGGGATGACGAATGAAGCGGTCTGCTTCCTTATGAGAACCGGCTCAACCCACCCAGACCCGCGCATTCCTGAACAGCCGCAGCCACGGCCCATCCTCGCGCCAGCCGTCCGGCCGCCAGGAGTGTTGCACCGCGCGCTGCACCCGCTCCGGGTGCGGCATCATCACCGTGAACCGGCCGTCCGCCGTGGTCAGACCGGCGATGCCGGCCGGCGAGCCGTTCGGGTTGAACGGATAGGCCTCGGTCGCACGGCCGTCATGGTCGACATAGCGTAGCGCGGTCAGCGCGCGCTCCTGCGCGCCGGCAGCGAACACCGCCCGGCCCTCGCCGTGTGCCACCACGATGGGCATGCGGCTGCCGGCCATGCCGGCCAACAGGATCGACGGCGATTCCGGCACCTCGACCATCACGAAACGGGCCTCGAACTGCTCCGACAGGTTGCGCTCGAACCGCGGCCAGGCCTCGGCACCGGGGATGATGGCCTTCAAGCGGCTCATCATCTGGCAGCCGTTGCAAACGCCGAGCGCGAAGGTATCGCTGCGCTGGAAGAACCCCTCGAACTCGTCGCGGGCACGGGCATTGTGCAGGATCGACGCCGCCCAGCCGCCGCCGGCGCCGAGCACGTCGCCATAGCTGAAGCCGCCGCAGGCGACCAGGCCCTTGAAGTCCTTGAGCGAGACGCGACCGGACAGGATATCGCTCATGTGCACGTCGACCGCATCGAAGCCGGCCTTGGCGAAGGCCGCGGCCATCTCGACCTGGCCGTTCACGCCCTGCTCGCGCAGCACCGCCATCCTGGGCTGGGCGGTGGCCTGCTTCACATAAGGCGCAGCGACATCCTCGTTCAGATCGAAGCCCAGCCGGACCGACAGGCCGGGGTCGGCCGCATCCTTCAAGGCGGCGAACTCCTGGCGCGCGCAATCCGGGTTGTCGCGCAAGGCCTGGATGCGATAGCTGGCCTCGGACCAGGCGACGATCAGGTCGGTGCGTGCCTCGTCGAGCAGGGTCTTGCCCGCCTGCACCACGCGCACGCGATCCGCGTCGTTCAAGCCGCCGACCACGCGGGCCGCCAGCCCGGCCGCCTCGGCGGCGGCGAGCAGCGCGGCGCTGTCAGCCCGGCGCACTTGCAGCACCGCGCCCAGCTCCTCGCTGAACAAGGCAGCGAAGACATCGCCCGCGGCCAATTCGAGATCGACGCCGACATGGCCGGCGAAGGCCATCTCGCACAGCGCGGCGAACAGGCCGCCGTCCGAGCGGTCGTGATAGGCGATCAGCTTGCCCTCGTTGTTCAATCGTTGGATCAGGCCGAAACAGGCCTTCAGCCGCGCGGCATCGTCCAGGTCCGGGCAACGGTCGCCCAGCGCGTTGTAAGTCTCGGCCAAGACGCTGGCGCCAAGGCGGTTCTTACCAGCGCCGAGATCGATCAGGATCAGCTCGGTGTCGCCCAGGTCGCGGCGCAATTGCGGGGTCAGGGTGCGGCGGGCGTCGGTCACCGGCGCGAAGGCCGTGACGATCAGCGACAAGGGCGAGACCACGGCCTTCTTCTCGCCGCCCTCCTCCCACATGGTGCGCATGGACATCGAGTCCTTGCCGACCGGGATGCTGATGCCGAGCGCCGGGCACAGCTCCTTCGCCACCGCCTTGACCGTATCGAACAGCGCGGCGTCCTCGCCCGGGTGGCCGGCCGCCGCCATCCAGTTGGCCGACAGGCGGATGTCGGAGATGTCGTTCACCACGGCGGCGGCCAGATTGAGCACCGACTCGGCCACCGCCATGCGGCCCGAGGCGGCCGGGTCGATCAGGGCCAGCGGCGTGCGCTCGCCCATGGCCATGGCCTCGCCCAGATCGGTGTCGTAGCCCATGGTCGTCACCGCGACATCGGCCACCGGCACCTGCCAGGGGCCGACGAACTGGTCGCGCGCGGTGAAGCCGCCGACGGTGCGGTCGCCGATGGTAATGAGGAAATTCTTGCTCGCCACGGTGGGGTGGCGCAGCACGCGATAGGCCGCGTCTTTCAGTTCGATGCCGCTGGCATCGAACGGCTTCAAGGTCGGCTGCACATGGGTGACATCGCGCGTCATGCGCGGCGGCTTGCCCAGCAGCACGTCCATCGGCATGTCGACCGGCGTGTTGCCGAAATGGCGGTCGGTCACGGTCAGTTGGCCGTCGTCGGTGGCGACGCCGACCACGGCGTACGGGCAGCGCTCGCGCTCACACAAGGCGTGGAAACGGTCCAGGTCCTTGGGCGCGATCGCCAGGACGTAGCGTTCCTGCGACTCGTTGCACCAGATCTCCTTCGGTGCCATGCCCGGCTCTTCGCTCGGCACCTCGCGCAGTTCGAACTTGGCGCCGAGGCCAGCGCCGTGCGCCAGTTCCGGCATCGCGTTGGACAGGCCGCCGGCACCGACGTCGTGCACCGACAGGATCGGGTTATCCGCGCCCATCTGCCAGCAGCGGTCGATCACCTCCTGCGCCCGGCGCTGAATCTCCGGGTTGCCGCGCTGCACCGAATCGAAGTCCAGCGCCTCGACGTTGGCGCCCACGCCCATGCTCGACGCCGCGCCGCCGCCCATGCCGATCAAGAGGCCGGGGCCGCCCAACTGGATCAACAGCGTGCCGGCCGCGAAGGTCTGCTTGTGGATATGGTCCTCGCGGATGTTGCCGACGCCGCCGGCCAGCATGATCGGCTTGTGGTAGCCGCGCACTTGGCCGTCCGGCGTCTGCTGTTCAAAGGTGCGGAAATAGCCGGCCAGGTTGGGCCGACCGAATTCGTTGTTGAAGGCGGCGGCGCCGATCGGGCCTTCGATCATGATCTGCAAGGGCGTCACGATGCGGCCCGGCTTGCCGAATTCCATCTCCCACGGCTGCTCATAGCCGGGCAGCTTCAGGTTGGACACGGTGAAGCCACACAAGCCGGCCTTGGGCTTGGAGCCGGTGCCGGTCGCGCCCTCGTCGCGAATCTCGCCGCCCGAGCCGGTGGCCGCGCCGGCAAAGGGCGAGATCGCAGTCGGGTGGTTGTGGGTCTCCACCTTCATCAGGATATGGGTCGGCTCTTCGTGGAAGCGGTAGGCCCCGTCGGCATCGGGATAGAAACGGCCGATGGTCGCGCCGGCGATCACCGAGGCATTGTCGGAATAGGCCGACAGCGTGCCTTGCGGCCGCACCGCATGGGTGTGGCGCACCATGCCGAACAGTGACTCGCCCTGCGGCTGGCCGTCAATCACCCAAGAGGCGTTGAAAATCTTGTGCCGGCAATGCTCGGAGTTGGCCTGGGCGAACATCATCAACTCGACGTCGGTCGGGTTGCGCCCGGCGCGGCTGAAGTTCTCCACCAAGTAATCGATCTCGTCCGGCGACAGCGCCAAGCCCCACTCGGCGTTGGCCCGCTCCAGCGCCGCCTTGCCGCCGGCCAAGAGGTCGACGCTGGCCAAGGGCCGCGGCGCCACATGCGAGAACAACTGCGCCGCCTCGCGCTCGTCGAACAACACGCTCTCGGTCATGCGGTCGTGCAGGTGCGGCAGGGCCTGGGCCGTATCGATACCGCTCAAACGATAGGCAATACCGCGCTCGATGCGGGCCACCGCCTGCAAGCCGCAATTGCGCGCGATGTCGGTCGCCTTGGACGACCACGGCGACACCGTGCCCAGCCGCGGGGTCACCAGAATAGCGGCCGCCTGCGGCTGATAGGCCTCGGCCTCCAACAGCTCGGCCAGAAACGCCAGATCGGCCTCGGCCAGCGCGTCCTTCAATTCGATGAAATAGCGAAACTCGGCCTCGACCTGCGCGCAACCCAAGGGCCGCAGCCGCGCCATCAGCTTGTCGATACGAAAGGAAGACAGGGCAGAACCGCCCCGCAGAAACAGAACCTCAGCCATGACTGATCCGGCGATGGAGAAAAAACGGATTTTACTCGATGGTCGAGCGGTCGGGCGGGGTTGACAGGGGACAGAACATGGGGAGATAGCCATCTATATCGAATGGCTTATGTCTTATGGTCTATATCGCCTAGGCCGGTTTGGTTGTTAGCATGCCGGCACGCTCATATAAAACGACAAGCTGTGGGAGGCTTTCATGAGGCTTTTCTTTGCTCGTATTGCTCAACAACGCCTGTTGGGTTCAACCATTTGTTCGGCAACACCATCCAAAACCCGTTATTTCATTTTGTCTGCCATCTTCTTATTGGGGCTTTTTGAATCGCCCCGACTTCTGTAGACACCAAAGAGCCTTGAACTTGAGGCTAGTAAGGAGATGTCATGAGCGGCAAGCGTTACCCGGAAGAATTCAAGGTTGTGTAGTTACTGTAATCACCCGACACACCCTACCCCGCCGCACTCCCCTCCCCCGCGTTCCCATGCTTCATCGCCTGCGCCAAGGCATCACCGACCCGCTTGGCGTTGAACGGTTTGACGATATAGCCGGCGGCGCCGTGGCCGACGGCCTCGCGCACGGTATGCATGCTGGCATCCGAGGTGATCATCACGACGCGGCTCTCGGGCACCTCTTGGTGCAGCACACCCAGCACCTCCAGGCCGGACATGCCGGGCATCATGATGTCCAGGCAAACGACATCGGGCGTGGCCGCCTTACACTGAGCGATGGCCTGCTCGCCGTTCGCGGCCTCGCCGACCACGGCCCAGCCATCCTCACGCAAGATGACCCGCAACAGACTACGCATCATCGGGTCGTCATCGACGACCAAGGCAGTCCCCTTGAAGACAGCGTTCGAATTCATAGCGAATACACTTACAAAAAAGGGCCGCTCGAACGGCCCTGTTCAGTAACAGAACGGCGGTTAACGCTCGGCCTAACTGCCTTCTATTTACTTTGCGCCGGTGTCCACGCGTTTTAGGTAATCGACGCCGCAATAGTGCAGCAGATAGTCCGGCGCCTCGGGGCTTTCGTCGATCACCCCAGCCATGTCTTCCGCCAACTGCGCGCAATCGACCTCGACGCACGCCTCGTCCAGCTTGCACGCCACGACCGGTGCGCCTGCGGGGCTCACCGGCACGGCCTCGGCCGACTTGCCAGGCACACGCTTGTCTTCGTTTGGGAACATAATGACCTCCTTCAACCACAACGTGTAATAGAGTTATAGCCTATTTACTCAATAGACCCAGTATGGCTACTGTCGTTCCCATCGATATCCGGCCCGATACCCTGCGCGGCTGGCTCAAGCCCAGGCCTGCGGACAGCCACAAGGGCGATTTCGGCCGTGTCGGGGTGGTCGGCGGCGCGCCGGGTATGGCCGGCGCGGCCCTGCTCGCGGCCCGCGCCGCGCTGTGGCTGGGGGCGGGCCGGGTCTATGTTGGGTTGCTGGATAACCGTATCGCCGCCGATCCGGTCATGCCCGAACTCATGATCGTGCCACCCGAGCATGCGCTCGCTTTGGCGCCGCCTGCCTGCCTGGTGCTCGGCCCCGGCCTGGGCCATAGCGGTACCGCCCGGCAATGCTTGGCCGATGCGCTGCGCAAGCCCCTGCCCTTGCTGCTCGATGCCGATGGCCTCAACCTACTGGCCCGCGATGCCGAGCTGCAAACCCTACTCAAGCAGCGCCAAGCCTCGACCCTGCTCACCCCCCACCCCGGCGAGGCCGGACGCTTGCTCGGACTCGACAGCCAGACGGTACAAGCAGACCGCCCAGGCTATGCACAGCAATTGGCCGAACGATTCGGCTGCACTATCGTGTTGAAAGGCACCGGCAGTTTGGTGGCGACCCCAGACGGCCAGCTCTGGCGCAATGCGACGGGCAACCCAGGATTAGCCAGCGCCGGCATGGGTGACGCGCTGGCCGGCATGATCGCGGCGCTGGCGGCCCAGGGCCTCATGCTAGAACGGGCCGCAATCTACGCCACCCACCTGCATGGCGCGGCGGCCGATAAGCTGGTGGCAGCAGGAGAAGGCCCGGTCGGGCTGAGCGCCAGCGAGGTGACGCGGGCAGCACGTGGCCTGCTCAATGCGTGGACGCTGGCCGGATAAACCTTACTTGCCGAACTTGGCCTGCAAATACTGCGCGATCTCCTGGCCGATTTCCGGGTGCTTTAGCGCATATTCCACGGTCGCCTCGACATAGCCGGCCTTGCTGCCGCAATCGTAGCGCTTGCCTTCGAATTCGTAGGCCAGCACCGCTTCCTCATCGAGCAGCGCCTGGATCGCATCGGTCAACTGGATCTCGCCACCGGCGCCGCGCTCGATCTGCTTCAGGTGGTGAAAGATTTGCGGGGTCAGGACATAACGGCCGACCACGGCCAGGGTCGACGGCGCCGCCTCCGGCTTTGGCTTCTCGACGATGCGGGTAACCCGATGCAGGCGGTCGGCCTGAGGCACGGTGGCGACGATACCGTAGGCACCGGTCTCGTTGGGTGCCACGTTCTGCACACCGACCAGCGAGCACTGATGCTGCTCGTAAAGTGCAGTCATCTGGCTTAGGGCGCCGGGCTGGGCATCGATCAGGTCGTCGGCCAGGATCACGGCGAACGGTTCGTTGTTCACCGCCGGCTCGGCGCAGAGCACGGCATGGCCCAAACCCAAGGCCTCGGCCTGGCGGATGAAGATGTAATGCACGTTGAGCGGCAACATGGCGCGCAGATCGTCCAGCGCCTGTTTCTTGCCGCGCATCTCCAGTTCCACTTCCAGCTCGTAGGCCTTGTCGAAATGGTCGGCGATGGCGCGCTTGGTGCGGCCGATGATGAAGATCAGATCGGTGATGCCGGCGGCGATGGCCTCCTCCGCCGCATACTGGATCAGCGGCTTGTCGACGATGGGCAGCATCTCCTTGGGGCTGGCCTTGGTCGCCGGCAGGAAACGGGTGCCCATGCCCGCGGCGGGGAAGACAGCTTTAGTGATTTTCTTCAAGCTTCTGCTCCATATCTCTGACACGCCGATTTATCCGTCATACCCGCGGAAGCGGGTATCCAGTTCATCGATTAGCCTAGGCTCCCGCTTTCGCGGGAGCGACGACACCGAATAAATTAGGGCGTCTCCAATAACTTCAACAACTGCGCCTCGTCCAGGATGGTAACGCCCAATTCTTGCGCCTTCGTGTATTTCGAGCCGGGCTCGGCCCCGGCCACGAGGTAATCGGTCTTCTTCGACACGCTACCGGCGACCTTGCCGCCGGCCGCCTCGATCAGCGCCTTGGCCGCTTCGCGGGCGAGATTGGGCAGGGTGCCGGTAAGGACGAAGGTCTTGCCGGCCAGATGCCCGGCTGCGAACGGCTGTGCCTCGCCGTCTTGCCAGGCCTCGGTCTGACCCAGGCGTTCGATGACTGCCCGGTTGTGCGGCTCGGCGAAGAAGGCGACGAGCGATTCGGCCACCACCGGGCCGACGTCGGGCACTTGCATCAACATTTCGGCATCGGCCTGCATCAGCGCGTCCAAGTTGCCAAAGTGGCGGGCCAAGTCCTTGGCCGTCTGCTCGCCGACGTTGCGGATACCCAAGGCGTGGATGAAGCGGGCCAGGTCTTTGCGCTTGCTGCGCTCGATGGCCGCAACCAAATTACTGGCCGACTTTTCCGCCATGCGCTCCAAGCCGGCCACCTGCGCCACGGTCAACTCGTAGAGATCGGCCGGGGTCCGCACCAGGCCCTTGTCGACCAGTTGCTCGACCAGCTTGTCGCCCAAGCCTTCGATGTCCATGGCCCGGCGCGAAGCGAAGTGGATGATGGCCTGCTTGCGCTGGGCCGGGCAACTCAAGCCATTGCTGCAACGGGTGGCGGCCTCGCCCTCGAGCTTGACCACCGGCGCGCCGCATTCCGGGCAAGCGGTCGGCATCGCGAACGCTTCATGCAGCGGCGTGACCAGATCGCGCATCGGCCGGCGCTCGGGCAGGATCGCGACCACCTCGGGGATCACATCACCCGCTCGGCGCACGATCACGGTGTCGCCGACCCGCACATCCTTGCGCCGCACCTCGTCCTCGTTGTGCAGGGTGGCATTGGTCACGGTCACGCCGCCGACGAAGACCGGCTTCAGCCGTGCCACCGGCGTGAGCGTGCCGGTACGGCCGACCTGGACGTCGATGGCCTCGACCACGGTCAGCTCTTCCTGGGCCGGGTATTTGTGGGCGATGGCGAAGCGCGGCGCCCGGGCGACGAAGCCCAGGGCCTCTTGCTCGGCCAGCTTGTTCAGCTTGTACACCGCGCCGTCGATCTCGTAGGGCAACTGCTCGCGCTGCGCGCCGAGCTCGGCGAAGTAACGCAGCAGGCCTTGCACGCCGCGCACGATGCGGCGCTCTTGGCAAACCGGGAAACGCAGCTCAGCGAGCCAGTCCATCGTTTCGCCATGGGTCTTCGGCAGCTCGGCGCCCTCGACCCGGCCGATGCCATAGGCGAAGAAGGTCAGCCGGCGCTTAGCGGTGACCCGCGAATCCAGTTGGCGCAGGCTGCCGGCCGCGGCATTGCGCGGGTTGGCGAATTCCTTGTCGCCGCGGCTGCGCGCTTCGGCATTGAGCCGCTCGAAGTCGCGCTTGAGCATCACCACCTCGCCGCGCACCTCCAGCCAGGGCGGTGCGTCCTCGGGCAGCTTGAGCGGGATCGCATGGATGGTGCGCAGGTTGGCGCTGACGTCCTCGCCGGTGTAGCCGTCGCCGCGGGTCGCGCCCTGGGCAAAATGGCCGTTCTGATAATGCAGGGTGATGGCGAGGCCGTCGAACTTGGGCTCGACCGCGTATACCAACTCGCCGTCGTGGTCTAGGCCCTCGCGCGCGCGCCGGTCGAAGGCGACAACGTCCTCGTCGCTGAAGGCGTTGTTGAGCGAGAGCATGGGCACGCCATGTTGGACCTCGGCGAAAACTTTGAGCGGCGTGGCACCCACGCGCTGCGTCGGCGAATCCGGTGTCGCCAGTTCGGGATGCGCCGTCTCCCATTGCTGGAGTTCGCGCATCAGCCGGTCGTATTCGGCGTCAGGGATTTCGGGATTATCGAGAACGTAATAACGGTAGTTGTGATAGTCGATCAGACGGCGCAACTCAGCGACGCGCTGTTCCGCCTTATGTGCTTCATCCTCGCGCAGCGGGGGCACGCCGCACGCCTCACACGAACAGACGGTTGGCCCGTTCGCCACCGGCCGGGATGCCGCGCTCAGCCATGCTGGCATAGGCCTCGGCCAGCCGTTGGCGAATCTTTTGCAGGCTTTCTTGCGTGACCAGCTTGCCATTGTCGTCGACCAGACGGCCGCCGAGCGATTTCGACAAACGCATTGCCACCTCGGCCACCTGGCCGAACACGGTCAGGCCCTCGGGCACGGTAGGCACATCGAACAACAACGTAATGCCATGCGTGGTCGCACCGACGGCATTCGGCTGGAACGGTTCGGCCGCCTGATTGGCCAGGGCATAGAGCACGCGCCCCGCTTCATTGCGCAGCGCATAGGTGCCGTCGGCCTGCAAGGCCAAGCCGGCCTCGCCGGCGCAGCGATGCACTTCCGACATCAGGAAAGGCCGGGCATCCGGCGCGACGATGTTGAGGCCGATCAGCACATCGACCTCGATGCAGAAGCTATCCAAAGCCGCCGCCCGTTCGAGGGCGGCATATTTGTCCGGGCAGGACACGGCCCCCCCCTGCTCGGCCGCAAAGTTGTAGAGCGCACGGCAGAAGGCTTCGAGTTGACCCGAGGCCACGGCGCCGGAGCGATCGACCAGTTGCAGGCCAAGTTCCAGCGCCGCATAGCTGATCCGGCTTGGCCCTGCCACCGGCTCCCATTCGCCGTCTTCGCGTTGGCCCATGATGCGCACCGGCTTGCCGATCCGGCGCATCAGTTCGATCAATGCCGCAGCCGGCGCGATGGCCGGCTGGCTGAAACGCAGCCGCGCGATGTATTCGGTTTCCCGGTCGAGCGGGCTCTCGGGTTCGAATTCGACCGCCACCGACGGTTGGGCCGGCATGGCTTGCAGCGGCGCTGCATGCGGCGCTGCAAGCTCGGTCGCCAGATTCGGTTCCGGCCGGGCTTCGGCTATCGCCGCGGGCGGCGGCTCATCCTGCACCGCACCTTCATCGTGCGCTTCGAAGGCCGGCGTCGGCTCGGCTCGGTCGTCGGCAGCGTCGAATTGGATATGCGGTTCGATGCGTTCGGTTTCCGGCTCGACGGATGTCGGCCGTTCAATATCGGCCACACCTTCCAGCGGCGTGAACAGGCGATTGACCTCCTGGCGATAACGTCGCTCTTGCAGCCAGTTGTAGAGCACCACGCCTAGCACCAAGACAGCGCCAAAGCCGATCAATACAAGTTGAAAGGTCGTCATGGCCGACCCTCCGCCTTTGTCCCGGGCTGCGCTGTGGCAGCCGGCTCGCCGTTATTCGTGTTTGCTTTCACCGAGGTCTCCCCGCTGGGCGATTCCATGACCTGGAAAAATACCTCATTGCGCTTGATCATGCCCAACTCGAAACGAGCCCGCTCCTCGATGGCATCGAAGCCCTGTTTCAGATCGTTCACTTCCGCCGCCAATTTGGCGTTGCGCATGGCCAGGGCCTCGTTAGCCGTTTTTTGCTGCTCGACTTGGCGCTCCAGATCCCAAACCTTGAGCCAACTGCCCTTGCCCAGCCACAAAGGATATTGCAGCAACAAGATCAGCAGCGCGAGCAGGAGGCCTAGGCCGCGCATATCGTCACTTCAGTTGGTAGAACGCCTCTCGCCCGGCATAAGAGGCACGCTCGCCCAGCTCTTCCTCGATGCGCAGCAGCTGGTTGTACTTGGCCATGCGGTCGGAGCGGGAGAGCGAACCGGTCTTGATCTGCAGGGCGTTGCTGCCCACGGCCAGATCGGCGATGAAGGAATCTTCGGTCTCGCCCGAGCGGTGAGAAATCACCGAGGTGTAACCGGCGCGTTTGGCGGTCTCGATCGCCTCGAAGGTCTCGGACAGGGTGCCGATCTGGTTGACCTTGATCAGGATGGAGTTGCCGATGCCCTTCTGGATACCCTCTTTCAATATCTTGGCATTGGTCACGAACAGGTCGTCGCCGACCAGCTGGATGCGTTTACCCAGTTTCTCGGTCAGCACCGCCCAGCCTTCCCAGTCGTCCTCGGCCATGCCGTCTTCGATGGTGACGATGGGGTATTTGTCGACCCAGGCGGCCAAATAGTCGGCGAATTCGGCCGAACTCAGGGCCAGGCCTTCGGATTCCAGGTGGTACTTGCCGTCCTTGTAGAACTCGGAACTGGCGCAGTCGATGCCGATCAGCACATCGCTGCCGGCCTGGTAGCCGGCGGCGCAGATCGCCTCGACAATGACCTTGAGCGCCTCTTCGTTCGACTTGAAGTTGGGTGCGAAGCCACCCTCGTCGCCGACCGTGGTGATGTGGCCGGCCTTGTTCAGAATCTTGCGCAGCTGGTGGAAAATCTCGGCGCCGCAGCGCAGGGCCTCGCGGAAGCTGGGCAGGCCGGCCGGGATGATCATGAATTCCTGCATGTCGATGCTGTTGTCGGCATGGGCGCCGCCGTTGATGATGTTCATCATCGGCGTGGGCAGGCTCATCGGGCCGGCGCCGCCCAGGTAGCGGTACAGCGGCAGGCCGGCCTCTTCGGCCGCGGCGCGGGCGCAGGCCAGCGACACCGCCAGGGTGGCGTTGGCGCCCAGGCGCGACTTGTTCTCGGTGCCGTCCAACTCGAGCAGGGTCTGGTCGATGAAGCTCTGCTCCTCGACATCCAGGCCGATCAGGGCCTCGGCGATCTCGGTGTTGACGTTCTCGACCGCGTTCAGCACCCCCTTGCCGCCATAGCGCTTGGCGTCGTCGTCGCGCAACTCGATCGCCTCGCGGCTGCCGGTGGAGGCGCCGGACGGCACGGCAGCACGGCCCATGACGCCGGACTCCAGCAGGACATCGGCCTCGACGGTGGGGTTGCCGCGGGAATCCAGAATCTCGCGGGCGATCACATCAACAATGGCACTCATTTCTTTTCCGTTTCCTTTTTTCTCACACATCAACCGCGACGACACCGCCGCTGTCACATCAATTTGTTCTCGGCGAAGCCGCGCTGCTTGACCAGGGCATCAATCTCTTTCAGCGTGGTCAGCAACTCACGCATCATGGGCAAGGGCCAGGCGTTGGGCCCATCGGACAACGCCTTGGCCGGGTCCGGATGGGTCTCGGCGAAGACGCCGGCGATGCCGACCGCGACCGCCGCCCGCGCCAGCACCGGCACGAATTCGCGCTGGCCGCCGGAACAAGTGCCCTGGCCGCCCGGCTGCTGCACCGAATGGGTCGCGTCGAACACCACCGGGCAACCGGTCTCGCGCATGATGGCCAGGCCGCGCATGTCGGAGACCAAGGTGTTGTAGCCGAAGGAGGCGCCGCGCTCGCAGACCATGATGGTGTCGGCCCCGCCGTTGGCGGCCTTGGCCTTGTCGACCACGTTCTTCATGTCCCAGGGCGCGAGGAACTGGCCCTTCTTGATGTTGACCGGCTTAGCCGTAGCGGCCACGGCCTGGATGAAATCGGTCTGCCGGCAGAGGAAGGCCGGGGTCTGCAGCACGTCGACCACCTCGGCCACCGCCGCGATCTCGGACTCGCTGTGGATATCGGTCAGCACCGGCACGCCGATCTGCTTTTTCACCTCGGCCAGGATATTCAGGCCCTCGTCCATGCCCAAGCCGCGGAAGGAGGCGCCGGAGGAGCGATTGGCCTTGTCGTAGGACGACTTGTAGATGAAGGGCACGCCCAGTTCGGCGCACAGCTCCTTCAGCTGACCGGCGGTGTCGAAGGCCAGTTGCTTGGACTCGATCACGCAGGGACCGGCAATCAGGAATAAGGGTTGATCGAGGCCCGCCTCGAAGTCACAGAGTTTCATGCCTCGCCCCTTTCGGCGTGACCCTGGGCGGCTTCGCCCAGGCGCCGCTGGCGCTGGACCAGCGCCGCTTCGACAAAGGCCTTGAACAACGGATGGCCGTCGCGCGGGTTGGAAGTGAACTCGGGATGGAACTGACAGCCGATGAACCAGGGGTGATCCGGCAACTCCACCATCTCGCACAGGTCGGTGCCCGGTGCCCGACCGGATACACGCAGGCCCTTGGCCTCCAACTGGGCCAGCAGGGTGTTGTTGACCTCGTAACGGTGGCGGTGGCGTTCGACGATCTCGGGCTGGGCATAGACCTGGCGGGCGAGCGAGCCCTCGACCAGCTTGCAGACCTGGCCGCCCAGGCGCATGGTGCCGCCGAGGTCGGAATTCTGGTCGCGCCGCTCGACCTGGCCGGCACGGTCGAGCCATTCGGTGATCAGGCCGATGACCGGGTAGGGCGTATCTTGCTCGAATTCGGTGGAGTGGGCCTTGGCCATGCCGGCGACATCGCGGGCGAACTCGACCACGGCCAGTTGCATACCCAAACAAATGCCGAGATAGGGCACCTTGTGCTCGCGGGCATAACGGACCGCCGCGATCTTGCCCTCGACCCCGCGCTTGCCGAAACCGCCCGGCACCAGGATGGCATCCATGCCCTCGAGCGATTGGGTGCCCTCTTTTTCGAGCTGCTCGGAATCGATGTAATGGATGTTCACCTTGCTCCGGGTATGCATCGCCGCATGGACCAAGGCCTCGGACAGCGATTTATAGGACTCGGTCAGGTCGACGTATTTGCCGACGAAAGCGATGTCGGCCTGGTATTGCGGATGCTCCAACGCCTCGACCAGCCGGTTCCAGACCGACAGGTCGGCGGCCCGGGCCAAGAGATTCAGCTTGTGGCAGACGATCTCGTCCAACATCTGCTCATGCAGCATGCCCGGAATCTTGTAGATGCTGTCGGCATCCAAGGCCTCGATCACCGCCTCCGGCTGGACATTGGTGAACAGCGCGATCTTGCGCCGCTCCTCGGCCGGAATCGACCGGTCGGCGCGGCAGAGCAGGATGTCGGGCTGGATGCCGATCTCGCGCAGGTCCTTCACCGAGTGCTGGGTCGGCTTGGTCTTCAGCTCGCCCGCAGTTGGAATATAGGGCAGCAAGGTCAGGTGGATGAAGCAGGTCTTGTCCCGACCCTCTTCGATGCCCATCTGGCGGATGGCCTCGAGGAACGGCAAGGACTCGATGTCGCCCACGGTGCCGCCGATCTCGACAATGGCCACGTCGGCATCGCCCGCCCCTAGCCGAACATGCCGCTTGATTTCGTCGGTGATGTGCGGGATGACCTGGACGGTCTTGCCCAGGTATTCACCCCGGCGCTCCTTCTTGATCACCGACTCGTAGATCTGGCCAGTGGTGAAGTTGTTGCGCTTGGACATCTTGGCCGTGCTAAAGCGCTCGTAATGGCCAAGGTCGAGGTCGGTTTCGGCACCATCCTCGGTCACGAACACCTCGCCGTGCTGGAACGGGCTCATGGTGCCCGGGTCGACGTTGATATAGGGATCGAGTTTGAGGAGGGTGACCCGTAGACCGCGCGATTCGAGGATCGCGGCAAGTGAGGCGGCGGCAATCCCTTTGCCCAGGGATGAAACTACGCCACCGGTGACAAATACGTATCGGGTCATGGCATATGCGGTGGAGGTGATGCGAGATTCTACTAGAAAACGGCCCTGACCGCGAGGCCGTCACGCAAAGCCGGCCAGCCTAGCCCTTCACCAGCCGAAAACTCCAGACCCCCAAGCCGGTCATCGTCAGCGAGCCGGCGAGATGGGCGGCGATGGCCACCAGGCCCATCGCATACTGGGCCCGCGCCAAGAGAGTGAAGACCTCGACCGAAAAGGTCGAGAAAGTAGTCAGCCCGCCCATGAAGCCGGTGATCAGGAACAGCTTGAGTGCCGGCGAAAACTCGCCATGGTGGGCGAAATAGGCCACGGCCAAGCCGACCAGATAGCCGCCGAGCAAATTGGCAGCCAAAGTGCCATAAGGCACCGGGTCGGTCGGTGAATTCAGCCAGAGGCTGAGCCCCCAACGCAACCAGGCACCGATGGCCGCGCCCAAGCCCACCGCCAGGAAGGTCAACATGTCTACTGCAAAGACTCGCGAACGATGTCGGCCAGCATCTTCTCGACATTGGCCAAGGCCTGCTTGCTTGCCTTGGAGGCCCCGGGGACATAGGGCTTGCGATAGGCCACGTTGACGATATCGGGTTTGTCCGGGGTGACATAGAGATTAATGATGAAAGGACAGAACACCATATTGCGCGGGTCAGCCTCCATCATCGCGCGCGAGAGATCGGCCTTGCAGAACTGGAGTTGGTCGCCGCGCAGATACACCGCCTTGGTCAAACCGAGATCGCGGCCGGTGCGGACCAGCATGTCGGCGATAAAGCTCTCGTGATCGATCTTCACGCCACGGCTCTCGATCGCCATCACCGCGTTTTCACGCACGTCGTCAAAATTGGCCTTCTTGCTGACAACCACCGCAAAATCATCGCTGGCTGCCGCTATTTGCGTCGCACACACCAGGCCGAACACGGCCAGCCAAACGGACATCCAATGCTTCATCGGTTTCTCCTCTCAGTTTTGATCGTTCCTCGCCGGCTTAACGAGCCAAGGCCAGGATGGCCTCGACCTCTTTCGAGATCGCCTTCGCCGCTTTAGTTTCCATACGCCGATAGCTTGCCAGCACCGCTGCCCCAAGCGTCGTCAAACGGGCGCCGCCACCGCGCACCCCGCCGGCCGCCGTGTCGATCAGCGGCGAGGGGAAAACCTTGTTCAAGGTATCCGCCATCAACCAGGCCCGCCGATATGAGATATGCAGAAGCCGCGCCGCGCCGGAGATAGAGCCGGTCTCGTGAATCGCCTCCAACAGACGAATCTTTCCCGGCCCCAAATTCAGGGGTTCGGAAAACAAGACTCGGATTTGACACGCGGCAGACGACACGACGGCGCCTCATATGGCAAACCGCCATTCTAGCCGCAAACAGCTGTCGACACCCCGCCGTGGCCGGGCGCCGGCGAGGAACAACTTATTTCTTGCCGCCGAAGGTGTTGTCGACCAGGGGCTTCACCGTGGCCTGGGGGGTATGGCATTGCGTACAGGTGTAACGCCCCATGTTCAAGGTGTTGGTTTTCACGTCGACATAGTGGCTGGCCGGCAGTGGCGTCGGCTGCCCCTTCATCTTCTTGCCGACCATGTCCGGTTGTTGGTGGCAACCGACGCACATATTGCTCTCGCGGGTGATCGGCACGAAGTCCTTGATCTCATGCGGCACCTGGGGCGGCGCACCCTGATAGGCCCGCGGCAAGACCTGCCCGCTGAATGGCGCATTGCTGCGGTAATGGAACACCTGCGGATCGGGTACAGCTTCGACGCTGGTCTTGGACAGGCCGATCTGATCGTCGGCCACGGCCTTCTTGTCCGCAGCCGAACCCGCCTGAGCGGCGAGTGCCATCGAAAGTGCCATTGCAATCAATGCGAGCTTTTTCATCACATCCTCCTTTGCACATCCAATCAAGACATGTCCTATTGCTCGTGACCCTTGCCCGCCTCAATGTTGTGGCGACGAATCAACGGCCTCAAATCGAAGCGCAGGCTTCCCTCGGGGCACACCGGCGTACAGCGGCCGCAATTGCTGCACTCGCCCGAATAGACATAGCCCACTTCGTCCAACCGTTTCAGGTTCAACACCTGCGGTTCGGGGCAGACCTTGGCGCAATCGCCGCAATGGGTGCAGGTCGTCCTGTCGAAGCGCACCCGGACCTGCGCCGTACGCCGCCCGACCACGGACCAGAACGCCCCAAGCGGACACAAATGGCCACACCAACCGTGCTTCAAGATCAACAGATCGAACAGAAAGATGGCCAGCAAGGCCTGAAACCCCAGGCCCAGGCCGAAGATGATCTCGCGCTGCATCATGCCGATCGGACTGACCCACTCGAAGGCCGCCACCCCCATCAGCGCCGACAACACCAACGCGGCGGCAAGCACGAAATAGCGGGTATTGCGACCAAGGTAGGTCGGTGCCGGGATGCCGAAACGCTGGCGCAACCAGCCGGCCAAGTCAGTCACCAGATTCACCGGGCAGACCCAGGCACAGTACACCCGTCCACCGACCAGGGCATAGAAAGCCAGCACGATCAGGGCACCGATGATCACTTTTTGCTGCAACAGATGGCCGGTAACGAATATCTGTAGCGTCGCGAAGGGATCGGCCATCGGGAACAGGCCGGCGAATTCCGAGGCACTGAGATTGCCGATCAATAGTGGCACATCCTTGGCCACCTGCCAGCCCCAATGCGCCGTGCCGAAGAACAGCAACAAGACACCGAACTGGCTCAAGCGGCGCAGCATGAAGTAGCGCCAAGACCAAAGGCGTACGCCAAGGCTGCGAGGAGAAGGGTTGGCTGCGCTCGTCATCACAGACCCTGATTAAGGTAGTCCATGCCGGGCGCCTGCTTGGGCACCTCGGCCGGCGCTGCAGGAGCCGCAGGGGCGGCTGGTTTGAAGTCCTGAGTGATCTCGGTATCGAAGGTCCAACCGAGACGATAGTGCTCGCCGATTTTTCCCTGCACCAAATTGTGCGGCAGGATGCGGATGGCCGCTTCCTGCGTCGGACAGGCCCGCTCGCAGATGCCGCAACCGGTACAGGCATCCGAGTGCACGAGCGGCACGAACATCGCATGCTTGCTCAGCTGGCGCGGATGGGTCTCCAGGGTGATCGCCTTGCCCTTGAGCGGACATTCGCGATGACATATCTCGCAACGCAAACCTTTCCACGACAGGCAGTTCTCGATGTCGATCACGGCCAGCCCCATGCGGGAATCGTTGATGTTCTTCAACTTCGGCGACAACGCCCCGGTCGGGCAGGCATTCATACAGGGGATATCCGGGCACAGGTAACACGGCACCTTGCGTGGCGTGAAATGCGGCGTACCGATCGGAATGCCGCCGCCTGCCGGGGCCAGCTTCAGGGTGTCGTAAGGGCACGCCGTTACGCACTGACCGCATTTGATGCACATGGCATTGAAATCGAGCTCAGGCAAAGCGCCGGGGGGACGCAAGGCAAAGGGCTGCGCTCGCGCCTCCTGCCGCAGCAAGTGTGCCCATAAAAAGGCACCGGTCGCCGCGAGGGAGCTACCCTGGGCCAGTTTTACTAGAAAATCGCGACGGCTAACGTTCGCTTCTGCCATGTTGGTCCTGAACCATCATTCCCGCCCGGGCGGGAAGCCAAGACAATCGAGTTCCGGGTCAGCGGCACGTTGTGCCGCACCCGGCAGGACGTTGAAGAATCAGGCCTTGTAGACCTTGACCGAACACTTCTTGAAGTCGGTCTCTTTCGAGATCGGACAGGTCGAATCCAAAGTCACCTTGTTGATCAACACCCCCTCGTCGAACCAAGGCACATAGACCAGCCCTCGCGGCACCCGATTGCGGCCGCCGGTTTCGATGCGCACCTTGACCTTACCCCGGCGCGACTCGACCCAAACCAAGTCGTTACGCTTGAGGCCACGCGAATCGGCATCCTTCGGATGCATCCAGCACACGGCGGCGGGCACGGCGCGGTGCAGCTCGGGCACGCGCCGGGTCATGGAACCCGAGTGCCAATGCTCGAGCACACGGCCGGTACACAGCCAGAGGTTGAACTCCTTGTCCGGCTGCTCGACCGGGCTGGCATAGGGCCGGAAGTAAATCTTGGCCTTGCCCGAGATGTCGACCTTCTTACTGCCATCGCCTGGTTTGTCGAGGTCGCCCATGACCATGGATTTGCCATTGTTACCATAGAACTCGATGCCGGCGCCCTTCTTCACATAGGGGTCATACTGCTCGTTGAAGCGCCAGGCGGTCTCGGTCCACTTGCCGTCCTTCTGCACCACGGGCCACTTCAGGCCACGCACCTTGTCGTCGTAATACACATCGAAGGGCGCCAAGTCGTGGCCATGGCCACTGCCGAACTTGCGATATTCCTCGAACATCGCCTTTTCGGGGAACCAGCCGTCCTTCAAGGTTTCGGCAATATGGTTGGCATGGCCCTTGGCCACTGCGTCCGGCCACTTGTAGCTCTTCTTGTTGTCCGGCGTAGCGAACAAGGCCTCATACAAGCTCATATCCGGCTTGTAGCCCATCTTCGCCGCCTCATCCAACACGCTGGGCAGCTTGCCGTCCTCGAAGCCGGCCTCTTTCAGGCCCGCCACCTTCTGCTCGCCCCAGACGTCCTTGAGTTTGATCCGCTTGGCCATCTCCAGCAGGATCCAGAGGTCGCCCTTGGCTTGGCCCGGGGGCGGCACTTGCTGGCGCCATCCCTGGGTGCGGCGCTCGGCGTTGCCGTAGAAGCCCCACTTCTCATAGATCATGGCCGCCGGCAGCACCAGGTCGGCCACCTTAGCCGACACCGTCGGATAGGCGTCGCAGCAGACGATGAAGTTGTCCATCTCGCGTGCCGCCTTGATCCAGTGATTGAGATTGGAGGTGTTCTGCCAGGGGTTGTTGACCTGAACCATGGCCCACTTGACGGTGCCGTCCTCCAGGTCGCGCATGATCTTGACATAATGGCTGCCGATCTGCGGGTTGAGGGTATTGGCCGGCAGCTTCCAGACCTTCTCTGCAGTGTCCCGGTGCTTCTTGACGTTGACCACCATGTCGGCCGGCAGGCGATGGGAGAAGGTGCCCACCTCGCGGGCGGTACCGCAAGCGGAGGGCTGGCCGGTCAGTGAGAAGGCGCCGTTGCCGGGCATGGACTGCTTGCCCAGCAGCAAGTGGTTCATATAGCACTGCTCATTGACCCAGGTGCCGCGCTGGTGTTGGTTGAAGCCCATGGTCCAGTAAGACACCACCTTGCGCTTGGGATCGCAATACAGGTCGGCCAGTTTTTGCAGCTTGGTCTTGAAATCGGCATCGGATTCGTCCGGGTTACCCTTGGCCACCGCCGTGGTGAAGTCGGCGTCGTAGGGTTCCAGCGCCTTGGCGAAGTCCTCGAAGCCGATCGCCCAATCGGCCGCCGGCTTGGCGCCGAGGATATTGGTCTGCTTGACCACCTCGCCCTCCTGCTTGCGCTGGGCGATGGCCTCCCACTTGTCGATCACGTGGGCCTGCTCGTTCTTCACCACCTCCATTTCCTTGGCCGAGGCGAACTGGTCGGCCTTGGCCGGACGGAAGCCGTAACCGATGTCGTAGGGGCCGGTGGCGAACACGGCATGCTTGTTGACGAAGTCCCAGTTCACCGCGTTGCGCTTCACGATCTCGCGCGCGATGTAGTTCTGGATAGCCAGGTCGCCGCTGGGCCGGAACACGATCTCGATGTCGGCGATGTCGGACGACATATTGCCGTAGGTCGACAGGTTCACCACCACCATGTCCTTGTGGGTCAGCCGCCGGTTGGTGATGCGCGACCAGAGAATGGGGTGCATCTCGGCCATATTGGCGCCCCACAGCACGGCGGTGTCGGTGGTCTCGATGTCGTCGTAGTTGCCGGCCGGCTCGTCGATGCCGAAGGTCTGCATGAAGGCAGCCACGGCCGAGGCCATACAGTGGCGGGCATTAGGGTCGATGTTGTTGGAACGGAAGCCGGCCTTCCACAGCTTGGCGCCGACATAACCCTCGGGCACAGTCCACTGGCCGGAGCCGAAGATCGCCACGCCGTGCGGACCCTTCTCCTTATAGGCCGCCATGAACTTCTCGACCATGACGTCCATGGCCTGGTCCCAGCTGACCGGCACGAACTTGCCCTTCTTGTCGAACTTGCCGTTGCTCATACGCAGTAGCGGCTGGGTCAGCCGGTCGGCGCCGTACATGATCTTGCCGAGGAAATAGCCCTTCACGCAGTTGAGGCCGCGGTTGACCGGGGCATCGGGGTCGCCCTTGGTGGCGACGATCTTGCCGCCCTGGGTGGCCACCATGATGCCGCAGCCGGTACCGCAGAAGCGGCAGACCGCCTTGTCCCATTGCCAACCGGCCTCGGTCTGTTTGACCGCCGCCTCGGCCGTCTTCGACAGGGGCATACCTACCGTCGCCGCCGTACTGGCAGCGATACTGGTTTTCAGAAAATCACGACGCGTCAGTCCCATCTCATCCTCCTGTCAGCGCAATGGATCATTCCTGCAGATCTTTCGGTATGGAACAAGCCTCACCGACGGCTTCCAGCTCCGGCGGCAGGGCCTCGTATTCTTTTTCGTCTTCGGCAATGTAGTGGTAGACCATCTCCGCCATAATGACGTGCGGTAACACCTTGATTCGTTTGATGGCCTCCAGCTCGGCGTGGATATCGACGGCCTCTTGCACCACGATGATCCGACCGCTGGCCGGATCGCTCTGATGCACTTCGATGCCTTGCAAAGCCGCCAAGGACGTCACTACCTCGGCCATGCGCTCGGGCTTGCTGACTACTAAAATCCCCGAAAGATTCATATCCGCACCTCCTTTTACCCTTTTACATCACCGGCTTTATTATGACCAGAAAGTCCTTTTATCTTCTTTAACGCGCGTCAATTTTTTTTGCGATGATGTCGGCTGCCAAGGATTACTTAGCTTAGTACATCGCCCTCACCATGATGCTAGAAAACCGGCACTCGGTTGCCGAAATCCTCTCTCGCCAGCCCCTATTCGTCGGCCTGAGCGAGGCCGAACTGCAGCAAATCGCACAGACGACGCGGGAATACCGCGTCCAGAAAAATGAAATCGTCTTCCAAAAGGGCGAATCGCCGCAGGGCATGCATCTTGTGATCATGGGGCAGATCAAACTGGCCATCCCCTCGCCCCAGGGTAGCGAAAAGGTGATGCACATTGTCAATCCGGGCCAATCCTTCGGCGAGGCGGTGACGTTCTTGGATAAACCCTACCCGCTCAGCGCCCAAGCCACGCAGGACAGCATCGTGCTGTTGATCGACAAGCAATCCCTGCTCGATGCGATCGACGAAAACCCGCGACTGGCACGCAAGATGCTGGCCAGCCTGTCGGTACGTCTACACGAACTGATGAGCGACATCGAAAACTGCGCCTTGCGCACCAGCGCACAAAAGGTTGCCAGCTATTTGGCGCAAGAATGCCGAAATACCGCCACGGATATCTGGACGATCGAACTCGGTTCCAGCAAGCAGACCCTGGCGGCCCGGCTGAATCTGGCCCCGGAAACGCTATCGCGGGTCCTCGGTCAACTGAGCAAGAGCGGCATCATCGAAGTCCACGGCCGCAAAATCCAAGTATTGGACCGCGCGCGCTTGGACGAGACTGCACGCTAAGTGCGTGCGGCCGGCTTGCGCCAGAACGGGCGCCGCTTATGCAAGCCATGCCAAAGCGCTGAGGCCTGTCCATCGGCCTGAGCGGCCTGATCTTTCAAACTGCGTTCCAAGGCGCCACGCAAGCGGGTGGCCAACGCGGCATCGAGTTTTAGGCGCGGCAACCCGTCCAGGGCCATGCACAAATCGTTGGCCCGGCCCAATTCATCCTGCAAGGCCGCCAGGCGTTCGAGATAGGCCCCAGCCGCCTCACCATAGAGCGGCGCAAAGGCATCGGCCACATAACGCAGTTTTTTAGCGGCAATGCGCAGGCGATGCCGTGCTGCCGCATCGAGCCGATCGAACCGCCGCCCCCGTCGCTTTAACGTTTTCAGCCGCGAATCGAGCGCCGTCTTGGCCCACTGCCGCATCGAACCGCCGCCTTCGAGTTCAGATACCAGATCGCGCCCCATAAGCAATACCAGGGCGACGAACTCGGCAGAGCGCAAGGCGGCGCGCGCCCGCTGCCGTACCAGGCGCTGTCTGCACACTGCCGTGGCGAGGATGCTATTGTGCTGACGTGGCGTGATTCCCTTCAAACTGGGCAGCACCTCACCGATGAAGACATCCCACTCCCGCACTGGGGCCAGCTTGCCCATCAAGGCACGCAGGTCGCCACGCCAGGCAGGCCGTCGCAAGCCGGCCAGCCGCGCCAGCCCCGCCAAGGCCAAGAGCCGGCGGATCGCCACCCGCGCTTGATGTATGTATTCCGGATCGTCATCGGCCAGAAGACCGGGCACATTGGCGGTAAGCTGCGTGAGGGCAGCGCCAACCATCGTCCGCCAGGCGCGACCCGGAGCATCATCCATTTCGATTGCGGGGGCGATGGCCTTGACCGGCCTGGGCACAACCGCGCCGGCCAACTGATAACCACGCTCGGCCTTACTGCGCGGCTCCATATGAAAGGCCACGGTCTCCATCAGCCGCTCGGCGACATCGAACAAAAACACTGGCCGCCCCTCTTGCAGTTCGAGCTCCACTTCGGAGATAGGCTGCCGGCTACGGCCAGCGCGAATTTCGCCGCGATCCAGCGCCAATTCCAGACGCTCGCCGGCACGGGCGATCACCCAGGTCGTGCGTTCGAAATGGGTGCTAAAGCAAGGTGTCAGCGTGGCGACGATGGCCGGCGTAAAAAAAACCCGCGCCGCCTCCGGCAAGCCGCCGATATCGAGCCGGCCCGCGCGCACCGGCACCTCCCACTCGGGCCGCACAGTCAGCGCGCCTGCCTGCCCGGCCTCTGCCTTCACCGTCTGAACCCACCGGCGGCCTACCTTGCGTAAGCGCAGGGCGACGCCCTGGCGCATCAAATCGAAGTCCGGCGTATCGAAATAGACGTTATGCAATAGACGGCGGCTCGAACGCAGGCCTTGCAGCACAGCGCTGCGCCGCAAGTGCAACGCCTCGCCCGGTGCCAACCCAAGTTTCAACTCGATTTCATCAAACATAATGCAGAGCCATGGTATAGATAGTTCCGCTGGCGTTCACATTAACATCGTCGCCTAAGCTTTCACGACAATATTTTCATATTCGGCCATGACCTCTTCGATCCAAAGCGCACACCTGATCAATCGCGAACTTGGCTTGCTCGAATTCAACCGCCGGGTGTTAGCCCAGGCGGAAGACCCCGACACCCCGCTGCTGGAGCGCTTGCGCTTCCTCTGCATCTTCTCCAGCAATATGGACGAATTTTTCGAGATCCGCGTCGCCGGCCTCAAGGAGCAGATGCGGCTGAACCCGCACCATGCCGGGCCGGACGGCATTACCGCCCGCCAGGCCCTGAAGGAGATCGCCAAGCAGACCCACAGCCTGGTGACCCGCCAGTATCAAGTACTGAACGAACATGTGCTGCCCGCCTTATCGGACGAAGGCATCCGCTTCCATAAACGGGCACAGTGGACGCCGGAACAGGCTAAATGGATTCGCGACTACTTTTTCAGCGACCTGATGCCGGTGCTGACCCCGATCGGTCTCGACCCGGCCCACCCCTTCCCCAACGTGCTGAATAAAAGCCTGAATTTCGTGGTCGAGTTGTCCGGCAAGGACGCCTTCGGCCGCAACTCGGGCATGGCCGTGGTCCAGGCACCGCGCTCGCTGCCGAGGGTGATCCAACTGCCGCGCGAGGTCGCCAGTTGCGAATACAGCTTCGTCTTTCTCTCCTCCATCCTCCATGCCCATGTCGGCGAGCTGTTCGCCGGCATGGAGGTCTTGAGTTGCAACCAGTTCCGGGTCACCCGCAACTCCGACCTGTTCGTCGACGAGGAAGAGACCAAGAACCTGCGCGAGCAATTGCAGGGCGAGCTGCCGCACCGCCACTTCGGCGATGCCGTGCGGCTGGAGGTCTCCGACATGTGCCGCGAAGCGACGGTGGAGTTCCTGCTGCGCCAGTTCAACCTATCGCGCGACGATTTGTATCAAGTGGCCGGGCCGGTGAACTTGGTGCGGCTGATGGCCGTGCCGGACCGCGTCGAACGCGCCGACCTGAAATTCCCGCCGTTCACGCCGGGCATGCCGAACCAGATCATCCGGCAACCCGACATCTTCAAGGCCGTCAGCGCCGGCGACATCCTGCTGCATCACCCCTTTCAGTCGTTCCAGCCGGTGATCGACTTTATCGCCCAGGCGGCGGAGGACCCCGACGTGCTGGCGATCAAGCAGACTGTCTACCGCACCGGCACCGACTCGGAACTGATGCGACAGCTGATCGCCGCCGCCCAACGCGGCAAGGAAGTCACCGCCGTGGTCGAGCTGTTCGCCCGCTTCGACGAAGAGGCCAACATCAATTGGGCCAAGCAGTTGGAGGATGCCGGGGCCCACGTTGTCTACGGCGTGGTCGGCCACAAGACCCATGCCAAACTGGCCATGGTGGTTCGGCGTGAGAAGGGGCAACTGAAGCGCTACGCCCACCTCGGCACCGGCAATTACCACGCCCGCACGGCCCGGCTCTATACCGACTTCGGCCTGCTGACCTGCAATGCGGAGCTTTGCAGCGACGTCAACGAGGTGTTCATGCAGTTGACCGGCCTCGGCCGCGCCCATTCCCACATCCACTTGTTCCAAGCCCCGTTCACGCTGCATTCCAAGCTCGTCGCCGCGATCCGCAACGAAACCCGGCACGCCAAGCAAGGCAAGCCGGCCGCGATCATCGCCAAGATGAACGCCTTATTGGAACCCGAGGTCATCCAGGCGCTGTACGAAGCCTCGCAAGCCGGCGTGAAGATCGATCTCGTCATCCGCGGCGTCTGTGCCTTGCGTCCCGGCATCAAAGGCGTATCGGACAACATCCGGGTGCGTTCCATCCTCGGCCGCTTCCTGGAGCACAGCCGCATCTTCTATTTTCATAACGGCGGCAAAGAGGATGTCTATCTGGCCAGTGCCGATTGGATGGATCGCAACTTCTTCCGCCGCATCGAGACCTGTTTCCCAGTGCTGGAGCCCAAGCTCAAACGACGGGTCATCAACGAGGGACTCAAGCCCTATCTACGGGACAACGTGAAGGCCTGGCAGATGAACCCAGACGGCTCGTTCCAGCGCGTGCGTCGGCGCGGCAAGGCCTTCGAGGCCCAGGACTATTTGATCGGCTTGCTGACAGCCAAAGCTTGACCAAGCACAACCGCAGCGGTCAGCGCCCGCGCAGACCGGCCAATCTCAGTTCGGCCGGCACGCCGCGCCATTGCTTGATTTCACCCTCGATTGCCGCCTGACTGAGCGGGTTTCCTGCCAGCCAATCGTCCGGCAAACGCAAGATGCACTCGCCTTCGGCGCAATCGAGCCGCATGTTGGGCAAGGCCGCATCGGAACGGTTACGGTGCAACAACACCGCGAGCCGCAGGCACAAGATCAACGGCCAATCCGGATAATCCGAGGCGATATCGAGCTTGGCCATGCCACCGCGGCTGGCGCGCACCAGCATCGCCAAGCGCACCTGATCTTGCCGCGAGAAACCCGGCATATCGGCGTTTTCCAAGATATAGGCCGAATGCTTATGGAAGCCGGAATGGGCAATAGAGATACCAATCTCATGCAGCCGCGCTGCCCAGCCTAAAAAGTGGGCGGCATCCGGCATATCTGCATTTCGCCATGGCGCGAACAGGCTCAAGGCTAAACGCTCGACACGCTGCGCCTGCCGGGTATCGACATGGTAGCGCCGCACGAACTGGGCGACGGTCACGTCGCGCATGTCGTGGTCGTGCACCCGCCCCAGCAGATCCCACAAGATACCTTCGCGCATGGCACCCTGCGCCACCTTCATGGTCTCGATCTTGAGTTCCTCGAAGATCGCCGACATCACGGCGATGCCACCCAGGATGACGGGGCGCCGATCCGGCTTCAGCCCCGGCATATCGGCCTGTTCCACGCCGCCCGCCTTGGCAATACTCTCGCGCAACCACTTCAGGCCGTCGACGGTGATCTCGCCATCCGACAGCCCCATCTGGAAACACAGCTCGCCCAAGGCCCGCGCCGTACCGGATGAACCGACCGCCTCGACCCAACGCCCGCGTTTGAACTGCTTGGCCACCTCCTGGGTCTCCATACGCGCAGCGGTCACGGCCGCCTTCATCGCTGCCTTGTCGACCCGACCTTCGGGAAAATAGTGCTCGGAAAACACCACACAACCCATGCGCAGACTCTCGCGCTCTTGCGGCTCGTAGCCGACGCCGATGATGCACTCGGTCGAACCGCCGCCGATATCGACCACCAAGCGGGGCTCCTTGTTCAACGGCAGGCTGTGCGCCACACCGAGATAAATCAGCCGGGCCTCCTCGCGGCCAGACACCACCTCGATGTCGAAGCCGAGCGCGGCCTTGGCCTGTTCCATGAATTCGGCCGAGTTCTTCGCCACGCGCAAGGCCGAGGTGCCGACCGCGCGTACGCTGCCGGCCGGCATACCCTTCAACCGCTCACCGAAACGGGCCAGGCAATCGAGCGCGCGTTTCTGCGAGGCCGCATCCAGCCGCTTGTCGCCGTTCAAGCCCGCGGCCAGCCGCACCGATTCCTTGTGCGCATCGAGATAGAACAGTTGCTCGCCCTCGACCCGGCCGACTTGGAGATGAAAGCTGTTCGACCCGAGATCGACCGCAGCTAATGTTGGGTACTCTTGCATCTCAAACCCCAAAGGCTCGAACAGCTTCGGCGCAGACTAACGCGAGCGCAGCGAAGGTCATGTCGGAGCCAAGACTGCTCGGCCCGAGATCAACTGCCACTGATGTTGGATATTGGCTCACGCCGAAACTCCGCTTCGCTTCGTTTTCCTGCATGTTTTGCTCAAAATCAAATGAGGGCGCCAAAAAATAGATAGGCGACAAACACCGCGGCGACAAAGCCGGCCAAATCGGCCAATAACCCGCAAGCGACCGCATGACGGGCGCGCTGGATACCGACCGCACCGAAATAGACCGCCAGCACATAAAACGTCGTCTCCGTGCTGCCCTGCACGATGCTGGCCAGCCGACCGGCAAAAGAATCAGCGCCATACATCTGCATCGTTTCGATCATCATCGCCCGGGCGCCGCTACCCGACAAGGGCTTGACCAGCATGGTCGGCAGCGCATCGAGCCAAGCGGCATCGAAGCCCAGAGCATGCACCGCCGCCTTCGCCAACTCGACGAAGGCCGGCAAGGCTCCGCTGGCCCGCAGCATGCCGATGGCGACCAGCATCGCGACAAGATACGGAATGATGGTGACCGCTGTGTGAAAACCGTCCTTGGCGCCCTCGATGAAGGCCTCATAGGCATTGACCCGTTTGACGACAGCCCCGATCAGAAAGACCGCCACCACTGTTAGCAGCAGGAAATTGCTCAGCACGGCCGAATGGCTCGCCATCTGTGCCGCCGGCAGGGCCGAAAAATAGGCCGCCATCCCGCCTACCACCAGCGTAATGCCGCTCAGCCAAGCCAGCACCACCGGATCGAACAGGCGCAGACGCTGATAGAAGGACACCGCAAGCAAGCCGACCAAGGTCGAACAGTAGGTCGCCATCAGGATCGGGATAAAGACATCGGTTGGATCGGCTGCGCCGAGCTGGGCCCGATAAGTGAAGATGGTCACCGGCAGGATGGTCACCGACGATGCGTTGAGCACCAGGAACAAGATTTGCGCATTGCTCGCCGTGGTCTTGTCCGGATT
The DNA here is from genome assembly GCA_021848725.1 of Pseudomonadota bacterium. GTDB lineage: Bacteria > Pseudomonadota > Gammaproteobacteria > Burkholderiales > Thiobacillaceae > Sulfuritortus. The sequence goes on along the minus strand of JAJZTS010000003.1, from coordinate 69,405 downwards.
CAGCTCATGCAATTCCTTCATGGCCTTGAGGCCCATCGGCGTTGCGGCGTTGTCCAAGCCCAGCATATTGGCCGCCATGTTCATCGTGATCGAGCCCAAGGCCGGATGGCCCTTCGGCACATCGGGAAACAGCCGGGAGAACAGCGGGGCCAACATGCGCGCCAACAGATCGAGGAAACCGGCACGCTCGCCGATCTTCATCACACCGAGCCAGAGCGCCATCACGCCGGTCAGACCCAAAGCCACCTCGAAGCCGGTCTTGGCCGAATCGAAGGCCGCACGCATCACCAGGGCGAAGATATCGCCTTGGCCGAGCACGAAAAATTGGAACACGGCGCCCGCGAAGGCGATCAACAGAAAACCGGCCCAGATGGCATTCAACATTGGGCGCTACCTTGCCATTGCCATCGCCCCGGCCGCGAATGCCGTGCGCTCAGTGGACGCACAAGATAGCGGGGTCCACTTCACCGCTCTCGGCCATCTTCTCCAAATTCTGCAGCACCTGCATGCTGGCGGACTCCATACCCTGAATCGCCTTCACCGCCGCCACGAAATCGTCGGCATAAAAATGGTTCACCGCCGCTACGCCGTTGCTGTGCACGGCCATATGGGGGGTCTCGATCTCGCGATACCCCGGCAGCTTGGAGAAGCAGGCCTGCCCCTCGCCCTCGTAATACCATTTACCCAAGCGGCAAGCGGTATGGCTGGTGAAATCGCCGGCCTGCTTGTTCGACAAGCCAAGCAGCACCCGGTAGACCTCGAACTTGTAGACCAGATGATCGACCTTGGCGAGCTCGACGAAGCTGCGTAGCGCCGAAGCGGCGATGGCGCCTTCCATGCGCACGGCCAGGGCCAGCATGCCCTGCATGCCTTCCGTCGCCGTGCTGCCCTTCTGGCTGAAGTCCTTGGCCTCGGCAGACAAACGCTCCATGGCCTGGCCTGCCTCCTGGGTCTCGCCCTGAATAGCGGAAACCAGGGTCGATATCTCGCTGGTCGCCTTGCCGGTGCGCTCGGCCAGCTTGCGCACTTCGTCGGCCACCACGGCAAAACCACGGCCCTGCTCGCCGGCACGGGCCGCCTCGATCGCCGCGTTCAAGGCCAGTAAGTTGGTCTGATCGGCGATTTCCTTGATCATGTTGACGATGCCGTCGATCTGGCCTGCGCGCTGGTGCAAGCTATCGACACGCTCGGCCGAATTGTGCGATTCGTTCGATAGGATATGCAGATTGTCGGAAATGGCCGAGATGGCGCTACGCGTCGTCGCCGACATACCGGCAGCCTCGACGGCATGGTCCTTCTCGGAACGCATGGTCATGGCCAAGGCCGCCAGACTGCGCTGCGATTCCTTGAACGATTCGCCGAAGTACTCCAAATTGCGGAACAACTCCTCGAACAACCCAAGCTTGGTCTGCGCCGTGTCCAGTGCCTGCTCCAGCGTGGCCTTCTCTTGGCTCAACGCCTCGATTCGTTCGAGCAGTTCACGGTTTTCAGCAATCAGATTAGGGGCAGGGGCAGCAGGAACGTCGTGGGATTTTCTGAACATGCCAAACATCGCTTTCCAACTCCTTTCAAAAAAACAGAGCACCCACTTTTATTTTTTAATTGCGTTACCGACTGTGGATTGTCGCAGAAATCCAATACGGCCTGAATGGTCAATTACGCCGCCAATTCGCCCAGCTTCATCAAGAACAGCAGCGCCAACCAGAACAGGGTCACCCGCCAGATCAAGGCCGTTGCTCCGTCCAGGTAGTCCGCATCGGCCGTGACCCCAGCCCCCAACTCGGCCCGCTCGATGTTGCCGTTCGGCAGCGGGATCGCACCGCCGAGCTTGACCCCGATTGCCCCGGCGCCCGCTGCCAGCAGCACGCCCTCGTTGCGATCCCACCACTGCCAGGCCTGATTGCGCCAGCATTCCATGGCCCCTTGGAAGTTGCCGGCGATGGCAAAACTGAAGGCCGCCGCCCGCACCGGCAGCCAATCCAACAACTGGCGCAGCCGATCGACGTGGCTCAAAAACTCGTCCCGTTCCGGAATGTGCGCATGCCAATAATCGTGCAGCACGTGCGTCAGCCGAAACAGCACCGCACCGAATGGACCCAACAAGACAAACCAGAAAATCACGCCGAGCAAGCGGGCAAATCCAGCACGTAACATCTCTTCCAGAGCCAACTTGGCGACATCGCTATCGCTCAAGGCCTCGACCGAGCCAGGGCGCATGGCCTTGAGCTCTTCCTTGGCTGCATCTAGATCGCCGACGCGCAAGGCCGTCGCAATACGATTTGCATAATTGTGGCTCGCTTTGAAACCAAGACAGAAATAGACCGCCACACCGGCCCAAAGCCAGCCCAAGATACCCGCCGCCCAGGCGAGCGAGCCGGCAATGACGCCGACCGCGATGGCCGGCAGCAGTGCCCCCATGCCCCAGGCAAACAGACCTTGATGCGGCTGCCCGCCGTTGAACCGTCTGCCCAGCCAATCGCCATAACGCTCGACCTGACCGATCAAGCGCTTGGGCTGTGACGACGACCAGTATTCTTCGATGGCCAAAACGGCAATCAAGATCAAAAAACTCACGGTGTCTCCATCTGGTTACGGCCGCCCGCCGTAGCGGGCTTAACATTCGCGGCGCTCAAGTCAGCCTGCGCCGAATCTTCGATTTCCACAGTTAACACACCCATCTTCAATACGTTATCGGAAGCGGCGTAGAGTTCTACAGTGGGCATGCGAATCGTCTTGCCTTGTTCGGCCAAATGGTTGGCCAAGGCTTGGTAGGCACGGCTCGGTGCAACCAGCATGCCGGCCTGCACTTCGGCCACCAACACCTTGCGTGCCGGAATGGTGTCGATCCGCATCGGCGCTTTCACCGCCGAGCCGGCCGGAACCAGGCAACCGATGCGCGACTTGCGTTCGGCCTTGGCGATGACGACGGGATCGGAATACAGCACGGTGATCGGCAGGCCCGGCGTGACACCCTGCGCTTTCAATTGCCGGCGCACATCCTCCAGCATGGTGGGCAGCTTACCGTAGTCGCCGGTGTGTTCGAGATAGGCATAGGTATAGGGACCGCGCAGCTCGGTGCGAATGGCGACGGCATTGAAGCCACCCCACCAGGCATAGACCAGCACGATAGGCAAGACAAAGGCCAGCAAGAAGGGCAAATAACGCTTATACGGCACAAAATGACTCCAGTGATATCTACCGCGAAGATACACCAAGTCGCCCCCCTCGCCCTACCCTATAATCGTGCGCCATGAAAATCCGAATCGAGCCTCAGCCCGACGAACAACGCCGGAACCCACTCGGGGTGAAACGCTGGCCCACCTGGAGTGCCGGGGTTTCGCGTTTCCCTTGGACCTATGGCGAAGCCGAGACCTGCTACATCCTGGAAGGCGAGGTCGTCGTCACGCCCGACGATGGCGAGCCGGTCATACTCAAGACCGGCAACTTGGCCACCTTCCCGGCCGGCATGAGCTGTACCTGGGACATCAAACAGGCGATCCGCAAGTATTACCGTTTCGGCTGATAAAATAGCGGCTGCTGTCATTCCGCTGCCGTTCCATGCCCCGCACCCCAGAACTCCTCGCCCCAGCCGGTTCCCTGGCCATGCTCGACACCGCCTTGGCCTTTGGCGCCACGGCCATCTATGCCGGCCAGCCGCGCTATTCGCTGCGGGTGCGCAACAACGACTTCGGCGACCTTGCGGTGCTGGCCGAAGGCATCCGCCGTACCCATGCGCTGGGCCACAAGTTCTTCCTGGTGTCCAACATCTATCCGCATGGGGCCAAGCTCAAGACCTATCTCGACGACATGGCGCCGGCCATCGCGCTGAAACCCGACGCCCTGATCATGTCCGACCCCGGGCTGATCCTTTTGGTGCGCGAGACCTGGCCGGACATGGCCATCCATCTTTCGGTGCAGGCCAACACCGTGAACAGCGCCGCCGTGCGCTTCTGGCAGCGGGCCGGCATCGCCCGCATCATCCTGTCGCGCGAACTGTCGCTCGACGAGATCGCCGACATCCGCCAGGCCTGCCCGGACATGGAACTGGAGGTCTTCGTCCATGGCGCGCTGTGCGTGGCCTATTCCGGCCGCTGCCTGCTCTCCGGCTATTTCAACCACCGCGACCCCAACCAGGGCACCTGCACCAATTCCTGCCGCTGGGACTATAAGCTCAACCCGGCCAAGGCCGACGCCAGCGGCGACGTCTGGCTGCTGGAAGAGCGCGAGCGGCGCGAGGGCAGTTACATGCCGATCGAGGAAGACGAACACGGTACCTACATCCTCAACTCGAAGGATCTGCGCGCGATCGAGCATGTGCAGCGGCTGGTCGAGATCGGCATCGATTCGCTCAAGATCGAGGGCCGGACCAAATCGCCCTATTACGTCGCCCGTGCCTGCCAGGCCTACCGCCAGGCCATCGCCGATGCGGTGGCCGGCCGGCCGCTCGATCCCGTCCTGCTCGGCCAGCTCGAAGGCCTGGCCAACCGCGGCTATACCGACGGCTTCTACCAGCGCCACCACGAAGCCGACTACCAGAACTATCTGCGCGGCCACTCGGAATCGGGCCGCAGCCTGTATGCCGGCGACATCGTCGGCTTCGACGCCGCGCGCGGCCGCGCCGAATTCACCGCGAAGAACAAACTCACCACCGGCGACCGCATCGAGCTGATCCAGCCTGACGGCGTACGGGAGTTCGTGGTGAACGAGATCGAGGATGCTGCCGGCAACCGCATCGACGTGGTGCCCGGCAGCGGCCACCGCGCTTGGCTGAGATTACCCGAAGACAGCGTCGGCGCCTTCGTCGCCCGCTTCTACTGACTTCTCATACATGATCGCTGCTCGCCGCATGCATCGGCCAGGTGCGGATCTTTTATAGCAATATGGATCGGCCCCCCAATGCAATTTGCCTCATAGGCGCTATATTGAAAAACAGTAAACCACGCTGAGCCCGGGAATAGCCAACCGCTGCAGACAACCGGCCCGAAGGGGAAAATATGACACTCTGGCGCTTACGATGTGCCGCAATCTTGTTGGCACTGGCATCGATACCGGCGTACGCCGCCAAGCCCATGGTCGCCGCCGGCGAAGAGCACAGCTTCGGTATCAAGTCGGACGGTACGCTCTGGGCCTGGGGGTCCAACAGCTACGGTCAGTTGGGCGACGGTACGATCAATTCGCGCAACACGCCGGTACAAGCGTTGGGCACGGGCTTTATCGCCGTCGAGACCGGCACCTACTTCAGCGTCGGCCTCAAAACCGATGGCAGTGTCTGGACCTGGGGCGCGAACAATTATGGCCAACTCGGTAACGGCAGCCATATCGATCATGCCGACCCCAAACAAGTTGCAACCGGTTTCAGCGCCATCGCCGCGGGCAGCAACCACGTCCTCGCCCTCGCAACCGACGGCTCGCTCTGGGCCTGGGGCCGCAATCTCTATGGCCAACTGGGCGATAACAGCACTACCGATCGAACGAGTCCTGTGCAGATTGGCAGCGGCTACAGCGCCATCGCCGCAGGTGGCAACCACAGCCTAGCCATCAAGACCGACGGCTCGCTCTGGGCCTGGGGCTACAACCTGTCCGGCCAAATAGGCGACGGCAGCACCACCAACCGCTCACGTCCAGTCTCGGTCGGCAGCGGCTTCAGCGCCGTCGCGGGGGGCGGCAACCACAGCCTGGCCATCAAGACCGATGGGGCCCTGTGGGCCTGGGGCAACAATACCAGCAGCGAATTGGGCGATGGCACCAGCACCAAACGGTTGAGCCCGGTACTGGTCGGTACTGGCTTTACCGCCGTGGCGGCAGGCGGTTTCCACAGCCTGGGCCTCAGGTCCGACGGCAGTCTTTGGGCTTGGGGCAGCAATGCCTCCGGACAGGTGGGCGACAGCAGCATCTCGACGCAGAGCCTGACGCCGATCCAGATCGGTAGCGGCTTCGCCGCCATTGCGGCCGGCACCAGCCACAGCCTCGCCGTCAAAGCGGACGGTTCGGTCTGGGCCTGGGGCCGCAACGCTTACAGCCAACTTGGCCTTGGCAACAACACCAACAAATCCACGCCCACCCAAGTGCTTGGTCAGGGCGGCAGCGGTCTGCTCAATCTGGGCATCACCGCGACACCCACCCAGACAAGCTGCCTGCTCAATTGGGCGGAAGGCGCCTACCCGCAATACTTTACGCCGGCGGGCGCACCCTCTCGGGTCCTGGGTACCTTTACCTACCGCTACTATGCAAGCAGCAGTACCTATCTTGGGCTGTCGAGTGCCGATCAGCACTTTTATTATCTTGGCCCGTTGACGGCAAACCAGCTGAGCGACCTTGGCCTGCTCGACACTTGGCTAAGCACAGCGGGCTGTCTGTAAGACAGACTATTATTGATGCCTTCACACTTCATCGACTTACAGACAATCGGGAGAAAACCATGCTCCGCCGCATCTTATGTCTATGTGCCATGTTCCTCTCGTTCGAGGCGCAAGCATTTTCCGACGCCACCTATATCACCCTCTCCGGCGCGGATTATGTCGTGCAAGGGGGAACGCTGACACTGACACCGCTAAGCTACGACCCGCAGAATGGGCAATTCGTGCAAGAAACCTATACCTGGTCTTCCTCAAATTCCGCCCTAGCCACGGTCAGTAGCAATGGCACGGTCGCTGGCATTTCCCCCGGCCGGGTCACGGTCACTGCCACGGGCGCAGTAACCGGGAAATTCAAGAGCACCAAGCTGACCGTTACCCCCAGTGAGCATAAACCGCTATTCAGTATCACCTTTCCCAACCGCAGCGATCGTTCCTTCGGCAGCATGTACCACATGGCGCTCAGCCCGGATGGCAGTTATGTCAGCATCACTTCGCAGATCAGCCAGTCCGGCCTGATCGCGCCGGATACACTGGAGATTTTTTACGCTGCCACCGGCCAATACCTCGGCCGCGCGATCCTGACCTACAGCAGCGGACCGAGCTACCATTACTATGGCAATGCCCTGACGCCGGTGGCCGTGCCCTTGAGTCTCATGAATCGCATCTCAGTTGTTACCGGCATTGATCAAATCGCGGAACAGGTCGTCGTCGGCGCGGACCCGCGCGTCGCCACAACCTCGCCCGACGGCACTTATGCGCTGGTTTCCAATTATGGCGACAAGACCACTTCGCTGGTCGACATTAAGGCACTGCGCGTGATCGCGACGCTGCCCTACTATGGTTCGATCGGCTTCCACCCGGACGGCCAGCGTTTCTACATCGCCAGCGATTACACCGGCACCAGCAGCGCCGTGCTCCACCAGTTTTCCCTCCCCACCGGCCAATTGGTCAAGTCCGCGACGCTCGGCAATTACAGCATGAATCTGACCATGCGTTTTTCGGCGGACGGCAAGACCGGCTACACCAGCGGCAGCGTGGTCGCCTTCGACTGCGATAGCCTCGCGGTCAAAGGCCTGGCCGACAGTAACCTGATCTACAACCGCGATGCCAGCGGCAATACCGTGTCCTACAGCGTGATCGATCCGGACAGCGGCACCCTACTCGCGCTGGTGCCGGCCGTGTCTTCCTCTGCGCCCATCGTCGCGGTCAGCCCGGACAAGACCCGGGTCTACGCGCTGGTCTCATCGGGCGAGGTGCAGGTCTACCGCAGCCTGGCCGGCGGCGACCCGGCCAACCTCAGCGCCGATCGCGTATTTGCCTGGGCCGAGCAGACCTATGGCAGCTTGTTCACCCCGCTGTGGCAGCCGTCGCACACCGCCGGCAGCTTCTACTACCGCTACTACCCGAGCACGAACAGCTACCTCGGGGTATCGGAGAACAAGTTCTACTACCTTGGGGGCGACGGCCAGCTGCTGGACCTGGGCCCCCTGTCCGACTGGCTGCGGCAGGCAGGTTATTGATCGCGGTCAGCGTACCGGCCTGACCCGCGCCGCCACCTGCTTGGCCTTGGCCCGCGCCTCGTTGGTGTCGCGGCCTTCGGCCAGGGCCACGCCCATGCGCCGGCGCTCGAAGGCGACCGGCTTGCCGAACAGACGCAGATCGGTGCCGGGCATGGCCAAGGCCTCGGCCACGCCCTCGTAGCGGATGCCAGCCGCGTCCATACCGCCGTAGATCACAGCCGACGCGCCGGGATTGCGCAGGCCGGCATCCACCGGCAGACCAAGGATGGCGCGGGCATGCAGTTCGAATTCGTTCTGACGCTGGGTGATCAGCGTGACCATGCCGGTATCGTGCGGCCGGGGACTGACCTCGGAGAACCAGACCCGGTCGCCCTTGACGAAGCATTCGACGCCGAACAGGCCGAGGCCACCGAGATCGTCGGTCACCGCCTTGGCGATGGCACGGGCCTGCTCCAGCGCCGCCGGGCTCATCGCCTGCGGCTGCCAGCTCTCGACGTAATCGCCCTTGACCTGGATGTGGCCGATCGGCTCGCAGAAGTGGGCCTGTACCCGGCCATCTTCGCCCATCGCCCGCACCGTGAGTTGGGTGATCTCGTAATCGAAATCGACGAAGCCCTCGACGATAACCCGGCCCTTGGCCACCCGGCCGCCGGCATTGGCGTAGTCCCAGGCGGCCTTAAGCCCGTCCGGACCGTCCACCTTCGATTGGCCCTTGCCCGAGGACGACATCACCGGCTTGATCACGCAGGGATAGCCGATGCCGCCGTCGACGGCAGCCTGCAATTCCTCGAAGGAATCGGCGAAGGCATAGGGCGAGGTCGGCAGTTTCAGGGTTTCCGCCGCCAAGCGGCGGATGCCTTCGCGGTTCATCGTCAGGTTGGCGGCACGCGCGGTCGGGATCACGCGGCAGACCCCGGCCTGCTCCAACTCCAACAGGGTCTCGGTGGCGATGGCCTCGATCTCCGGCACGACCAGATGCGGCAATTCGCTGTCGATCAAGCGGCTGAGCACATTGCCATTGGTCATGTCGATGGCGTGCGCCCGGTGCGCGACCTGGTGGCCGGGCGCATTGTCGTAGCGGTCGACCGCGATCACCTCCACGCCCAAACGTTGCAGGGCGATGATGACTTCCTTGCCGAGCTCGCCGGCGCCGAGCAGCATGACCTTGGTGGCCGACGGGGTTAAGGGGGTACCGATATGCATGGAACAGTCTCGATTAAGCAATCAACCTGCGTAGTTTATCCGAGGGTGTAAAAAAACCTTAACCCTGGGCTGTTAGTTTCAGGCTCCGTAGAAGTAAAAGGGTTCACCATGCAAAACCATCTCGTCCTGCCGGCCGTCCAGTCCTTGCCCAAGATTCAGCCCCTACCGATCAACAGCGTGCAGACCAAGATCCTCGCCGCGCTGATCCCTGGCATTCTGTTGTCGCTGCTCGCCATGGGCATCGCTTTGTATCAGTTGTATGCGACCAATGAGCGATTGAAAGACTTCATGGCGCACGACCTGGGCCGAATGCAAATCTACGAGGAGATGTACGCCGAGGGCATGCTGGGCGGGCAAGCCATTCGCAACCTGATGCTCGATTCGACCGACACGACCGCACAGACGAATCTCAATCAATCCAGCGCCGCTTTCCGCAAGACGCTGGAGCAGGCCATGGCCATCGCGGCGCCAAACAGCGAACAGGCCAAGACGCTCGCGCTGATCGACGCCAAATGGGATGCGCTATCGGGCTTGCGTGACATGTACGTGCAGATCGTCGGCGTGCAGAGCGATGCACGCGAACGCTTCGTGCGGGAAGAAGCGCCGCTCTGGCGCGACGTCAGCACGACCTTGCTCAAGCTTCGATCCGACGAGACCCGGAAATTGCAGGCGGCCCAGGCCGAGGTCGAAACCAACTCCAAGAATGCCCTGCGCCTCAGTGCCGGCCTGACCCTGTTGGCTATCGTGCTCGGTATCGTATTGGCCGTTCTGGTGCTGCGCCGGATCAACCAGTCGCTGCACTCGCTGCGCAGCTCGATGGAACAGATGGCCAGCGGCGTCGGCAACTTGAAGGCCCGACTGACCGTACATGATGAAGACGAGGTTGGCCAGGCCTCGCAGGCATTCAACACCTTCATGGAAGGCCTGCATAGATTGGTCGTGCAAACGCGGAACAATGCGCACAACGTCGGCATCCAGGTACAGTCGGTGACCGTCGAGGCCGAACAAGTCACCGGCGGCTCGCGCGACCAGGCCGAGGCCGCCAGTGCCGTCGCCGCGGCCGTCCAGCAACTGACTGTGGCAATCGCCTCGGTCGCCAGTGCGGCGGACGAAGTGCGCCGCCTGTCGGACGAGAGCATCGAGCGCAGTGAACATAGCGACAGCCGCCTGGAGGGGCTGTCATGGGAGATCGAACGGCTGCACCTCGCGATCCAAGGGATCGAATCGACCACGCATCGCTTCCTGACCCAGACGGCCGAGATCAACGACTTGACCAAGCAAGTGCAAGACATCGCCGACCAGACCAACCTGCTCGCGCTAAATGCCGCAATCGAAGCGGCCCGGGCCGGCGAGCAGGGCCGCGGTTTCGCGGTCGTCGCCGATGAGGTGCGCCGCCTGGCCGAACAGTCCAGCCTGTCGGCCCGTCGCATCGATGCGGTCACCAAGCAGATCGAAACCCAGTCGGCCGAGGTGACGCAGGCCATCCAGAACGGCAGCGGTGCCATCGAGGCCAGCGTGGCGTCACTCAGCGAGGTGCGCGCCGCCTTGAGCGAGACCAAGCAAGCCGCCCGCACTTCCGGTATCGGCGTGAGCGATATCGTGAATTCGGTGAAGGAACAAGAAGCGGCAAGCCAGGACATTGCCCGCCATGTCGAGCGCATTGCCCAGATGGCCGAGCACAACCAGGAGGCCGTGCACCGCACCCTGCACACCATTCGTCATATCGACATGCTGGTGTACGAGATGAACGACGGCTTCAGTCAGTTCCAGACCTGATCAATGCAGGCCAGCGGGGTTCTCGCCTTGCTGCGCCATGCCCTCGGCAAAACTCTTCGCGGTATCGGCCTTGAATTGCTCGGCCAGTTTCTGCGCATCGCGAATCAGCGACTTGAGCCAGACCTCGCCGCTGTGCGCACCCAGCGCATTGCGGTCGGCGCTGTCGCCCAGGTCGGGATAGAACACCCGGCGCCGACGGTCGGCATCGAACCAGAAGACGTTCTTCACCACGTATTCATAACCGAAGGGCATCAGCGCGGCGCCAAACTCAGCGGCATTGGGGTATGCCTCGCGGCCATTCGCTTCGCCGATAAAGCCGGCGACCGCCAAGCGTTCGACCAAGCGGGCGGCATCGCGCATCGAACAATGGGCGATGTAGAGATAGTGGCTGCGGCGTAGGGTCCAGGCCGCCGAACCTTCGTCGTCTTCCTCGCGCACCGGCATCTCGCCCGCCGGCGTACCCAAGGCGTTGACGTGATGCAGCACCAAGCCGACCGGATGGCTGAGCATAGGCGGATTGACGCCCTCCAGGTAATTGACCACGCTGAAGTGCAGCCGGGCATAGCCATCGATATTGGTCGTGATTGCCGCATCCTGCTGCAACTGCTTGTGCAGCTCGAACAGGGCCATCAGGCGATCGGCCGGTACCGGCAGCACCAAGGTAAGCAGCGGGCCGTCGGCGAAGCTGCCGGCTACGGCATCGTCCTCGCGATGGGCAAACACCTTGATGGTGTAACGTGGGCTCAGTTTGGCGCCGAGTTTTTCCATCCACGAACCGGGTTGTAGGTTCTGCACCGTGCCGTCGAGATCGGCGAAGCGTTCGGCCCCGACCAAGGTCACCATCTCGTCGCCCTCGAAGTCCAACTCGAGCGACGACAGGCCGCCGGCAAAGCGGAACTTGACCTTATGGCCATCGGTATCGCGCCACTCGGCCGACCAACCCTTCTTCTCGAACTTGAAGCTGTCGGCTTGCAGATCGCCGAAGACCAGGCGGCTGGGCAGGTCCGCGGCCGACCTCACGTCGGCCAGCTTGTCGACCACCAGGGTGAGGGGCCGCTCGATCTTGGGCAGCGGCAACAGTTTGGGGAAGGCCGGCGCATTTCCGGCGGGATTTTGTTCAGCCATGGGTTTATTTAAGTGATCGCTTATAGATCGCAGTATACCGGCCCTCGGCAGAGGCAAGACCCATCTCTGAATAGGGTCAGCCAAAATAAAACCTAGCGGCCACAGCGCCGTCTGCACTTACAATATTTTCGCCCGGTGACAGTGGCGTAAACAAGCCGAACCAGGATCGCCTCACCTGGCGTAACCAGACCCTAACTAATCGTGATGGAGAGACCTCGATGAAACCGACCCTATTGGCTATCGCACTCGGCCTGACCTGCCTCACCGCCCCGGCGCTCGCCGCCCCGCAAGAACAGGCTGCTGCCGCAGCCGTCCCGATGCAGCGCATCGTCGACACCGCTTTCATGCAAGAGGCAGGCAAACGCGGCGCCATCATTTGGGATACCCGCAGCGCGGCGGACTACAACAAGGGCCATATCCCCGGCGCCGTCAATATCGGCGACATTGGCAAGGTCTTGCGCAACGACAACACCGAGGACTACATCGAGCTCGCCAAGATGGAAAAACTGTTGGGCGACGGCGGCATAGACCCCAGTAAAGAGATCGTCGTCTACGGCGACAAGGGCAACCCCTTTGTTTATTTCGGTGCTGTCACCATCGAATACCTGAACGGCAAGAATGCCAAGGTCTACCATGGCGGTATCGACGACTGGAAGGCGGCCGGTCAAGCCTTGGCCACCGAGCCGACCAAACTTGCGGCCATCCCGCTCAAACTCACGGTCAACCCGAATGTGACCGTAGACACCCAATACGTACTCAAGGCGGAAAAACGCAAGGGCGTGCAGATCGTCGACGTGCGTACGACTGGCGAATATAGCGGTGAAGACATCCGCGCGATCCGCGGCGGCCATATCCCCAGCGCGGTGAATATCCCCTACGAGCAGAACTGGGCCGACCCTGACACGCCGGCCAAGCTGGCGAAAAAGCAGGTGCAGACCAAGGACGGCTTGGGCCTGAAGCCGGTCGAGAAGATCAAAGAACTCTACGCCAAACTCGACCCCAGCAAGGAAACCATCGTCTATTGCCAGAGCGGCGTACGCGCCTCGGAAACGGCAACTGTGCTCAAGGATTTGGGCTTCAAGAAGGTCAAGGTATACGACTCGTCCTGGCTCGGCTATGGCAACACGCTGGATGCCCCGGCCGACAACGCCCAGTATTTCAATGTCGGTGCGCTCAATGGCCGTCTAGGCGCGATGCAAAAGCGTATCGAGACCTTGGAAAAACAACTGGCCGAGACCACCAAGGTCGCCGCCGCGAAATAATTCAGCCATCAAATTTGGGCGGCCGCCAGGCCGCCCTTTTCTTGCGTCTCTAGCGTTTGCCGCCACCCGAAGCCTGTCTCAAGACCCAGTCCATTACCCGAATCGGCAAGAAGCGCTTCAGCCACCAGAAAGCCACCGAGGGCACGGTAACGGGGTAACGCGGCCGCGGTCGCCTGCTCTCGACGGCGTGGACCACCTTGGCCAGCACCGCTTCTGGCGGCAGGGTAAACGGCGCCGCCGGACCGGGCTGGTTCAACCGGGCCAGCTGACCCTCATATTGCGCCCGGTGCACGCTCGATTGCCAGGCGATGTGCCGCCGGAAGTGGGGCAGGCAGTTCTCGCGAAAACGGCTGATGATCGGCCCTGGCTCGACCAGACAGACGTGGATGCCGGTGCCGTGCAATTCGTGGCGCAAGGTGTCGCTGATGCCCTCGACCGCGAACTTCACCGCGTTGTAGGCACCGCGATAGGCCATGGCGGCATAACCGAGCACCGAACTGTTCATCACGATACGGCCCCGGCCCTGGCGGCGCATGACCGGAACGATCAGGTTGGTCAGTTCCAACCAACCGAACAGATTGGTCTCGAACTGCTCGCGCAGGCTGTCTCGGGTGAGGTCCTCCACCGCGCCGACCTGGCCGAAACCGCCGTTGTTGAACAAGGCGTCGAGTTGACCGTGAGTACGGCGCAGCACCTCGTCGACCGCCGCACGGATCAAGGCAGAGTCGTCGAGGTCGAGTTGCAGGCTTTCCAAGCCCTCTCCATTCAGGCGCTCGACGTCTTCGAGCTTGCGCGCCGTGGCGAACACCCGCCAGCCGCGAGCCTTGAGGCCATGGGCGACGGTGTGGCCGATGCCGGAGGAACAGCCGGTGATCAGGATGCTGCGTTGAGTCATGCGCCGATTCTACCGCCCGAAGCCCGGCATAGCGTTAGCTGAGAAACTAGGTCGGATCGACCCAGACCTGCCCGGCCTCGACCTTGACCGGATAAGTGCGGATCGGGCAATCGGCCGGTTCGTTCTCCGGCTGGCCGCTGGCCAGATTGAAGTAGCTGCCGTGCAGCGAGCACTTGATCGAGCGGCCCTTGATGCAGCCGAAGAACAGCGAGTAGTCCTCGTGGCTGCACATCTCGTCCACGCAGAAATACTCGCCCTCGGCATTGCATAGCAGCAGGCGCTTGCCGCCGGCCTCGATGCGCTTCATCTGGGCCGGTTTGAGTTCGCCCTCGGCGGCGACGGCGACGAAGGCCATCACTTGACCCGCTTGGCGGCCTGGCCCGAATCCAGCGCCGCGCGCGCCATGTCGGCCGCCTCGGCCAGGGTCTTGGCCCGGCCGACGTGGTGCAGGACCATCGCGGCGCCCAGCACCAGCGAATCGTAGGTCGCGCCCTTGTTGCCGCACAGCGCGGCCATGCCCGCCTCGGCTGCGGCCTGGGCGGTGGCCTTGACGTCGACCATGATCGCGATCTCGTCGCCCTCGCGCTCGGACTTGGGTAGCTCATCGGGCAGCGGCACGGCGCGCACGGTCTGCTGGATGCCCATGGCCTCGGGGTTGATCTCGTACTCGGCCTCCTCGCCCTTGTCCTGGTAGGACACGGCCTTGCCGACCTGACGCAGGGAAGGGATCACGCCGCCCTCGACGCCGCGCACGATCAGGGCGGAATCGAACCCGGCATGGCGGGCCAGCTGGGCATAGATCGGCGGATACGGCTTGTGCACGAAACCGGTGACCAGGTGGGTCTTGTGGCGGCCGACGATGGGCTTGGCCTCGGTCTCCACCGTGGTCACCGCCTGGCGCTTGATCATGCGCTGGCGCAGCGGAATCATGTCGTGCAGCTTCGGGCAGTACTTGGCCTGGTCGACATAAGCCCAGCCGATGGCCGGGTCGGCCAAACGCTTGGCCGCCGCTTGCGGCGTGAGGTCGACGTTCACCCCGGCCGCGCGCAGCACGTGGCGGGCGGTGACGCCGTATTTCGGGCCGACCGTCTCCAGGCCGTGATTGACCGCCGGCACGCCGAGTTCGGCCAGCAGCGCGGGCAGGAACGGCGCCGCCGGCAGGCAGCGGTTGTAGCCGTCGTAGGGATCGGCGATATCGACCACCTCGTCCACCTCGGCGGTCACCCGGTCGGTGGAATTCAGGATCGCGTCGAGGATGCCCTTGAACTCATCCATGGTCTCCCGCTTCATGCGTAGCGCGATGAAGAAGATGCCGGCCTGCACCGGGTCGACGGCGTTGTCCAGGATGGCCTGCATGCCCAGGCGCGCCTCGTCCAGGCTGATGTCCTTGGACAGGTCGGGGCCGGTGGCGATGCGCTGGATGATGGAATGCATCACCTGCTTGGAATCGGTGGCTGCAGCGGACATGAAACTCTCCAGAGAAATAGGTTATTAGCCGAGCATTTTAGTCGGCCATAAGCCGCGCTACAATGCGGGTTCCAGAAAAATTAGCCCTTTCTAATATATTTGGCGGCATGATGCAAACCCATTACGAACGCATTGGCGGCGATACCCCGGTCCGAGCGCTGGTCGATCGCTTTTACGATTACATGGATGAACTGCCCGAGGCCTATGGCATCCGCAAGATGCACGCAGCCGATTTGGCCAATGCCCGGCAAAAACTCTATGAATTTCTCTCCGGCTGGATGGGCGGCCCACAGCGCTACACGGAGAAATACGGCCACCCGATGCTGCGCGCGCGCCACCTGCCCTTCCCCATCGGCGACGCCGAACGCGACCAGTGGCTGTATTGCATGGACAAGGCACTCAAGGACGTGGTGACCGACGAAGCCCTGCGCCAAGAGTTGTTTGCCGCTTTCGTCAAGGTCGCCGACCATATGCGTAACCAAGCCCCCCTCAACATCGGACCGGCCCATGCGCACGGTAGCCGCTGACCATGACCGAAACCCGACCTTCACGCCTACAGACCTTCCCCATCGCCTGGTTCGCCATGATCATGGGCCTGGGCGGCCTCACCCTTGCCTGGAGCAAGGCCGAACAGTTGCTGAATTTGCCGCTGCAAATCAGCCCCTATCTGCTCGCGCTGAGCACCCTGCTGTTTTTTTGCCTCAGCGTCGTCTATGCGATCAAAATCGTGAGGTTCCGTGCCGCCGCCGGCAGCGAGTGGAACCACCCGGTGAAAATGAGCTTCGTCCCGACTTTCTCGGTCGCCCTGCTCGTGCTGGCCACCGCTTGGCTGGAGGTCAACCCGGCTTATTCACGCCTACTCTGGCTATTCGGGGCCAGTATCCATCTGGTGTTGACGCTGCACATCCTCAGCCAGTGGATCCAACAGCCTAAATTCGAGTTGCTCCACCTGAACCCGGCTTGGTTCATCCCGGTGATGGGTAACATCCTGGTGCCCATCGCGGGCGTCTATCACGCGCCGATCTGGGTTTCGTGGTTCTTCTTCAGCATCGGCATCGTATTTTGGCCGCTCTTGCTCACCATCATCTTCTATCGGGTGATCTTCCACGGCAGCCTGCCGGAGCGGCTGCTGCCTACACTGTTCATCCTGATCGCCCCGCCGTCGGTCGGCTTCGTCGCCTATCTGAAGCTGACCGGCCAGGTGGATGTGCTGGCCAATATCCTTTATTTCAGCGGTCTGTTCTTCACCTTGCTGCTGTTCGTGCAGGTACGCAGCTTTTTGCGCTTGCGCTTCTATCTTTCGTGGTGGGCCTATTCTTTCCCGCTGGCCGCCATTACCGTGGCCAGCCTCAGCATGTTCCACTACACCGGCGAGCCTGGTTTCCTGCACCTGTCTGGCCTGTTGCTCGGTATCGCCACCGCCGTGATCGCCGGGCTGTTCGCACGCACCGTCATCGGCGTGCTGCGTAAGGAAATCTGCGTGGAAGAGTAGCTACGTAGACAACAATGACAAACGGCCCGCATGCGGGCCGTTGTTACCGAGGCGCTTCCCGCTCGGTTTTGTTCGCTGTGCTGATTGGGAATGATTTCAGCCTTGCATGCGGTCAACTAACAGGCTTTATCTTTGCCGGCTTAGCATAATCGACACTTCACTAAGCCCCTGCTATTACTGGCGGAAGCGGTGAGATTCGAACTCACGAACGGTTGCCCGTTGCCGGTTTTCAAGACCGGTGCCTTCAACCACTCGGCCACGCCTCCAACTGTTTGGTGCCGGCAGTCTGACTCGAACAGACGACCTACCGCTTACAAGGCCATAATTCAATTATTGAAATTCCGCACTACCACTGGATTTCAATGAAATTCGGATAGAATTTTATGGCCTTTTGGGACAATACAGGGACACTGAGCGTCATTTTAATCGGTTCGGTTAGCAAAGAGAACGGCAAGATGGCAACGATCACGCAAAGGGAAACCAGCGCCTGGCAGGCAAAAATCAGGCGACAAGGGTATCCGACAGAAAGCCGGACTTTCACCAATCGCCAAGATGCCGAGCGCTGGGCACGCGCGCGCGAAGCGGAGATGGATCGCGGGCTTTACTTGCCGCGCACGGCCAGCGAGTCGGTCACATTGGCAGACATTGCCGAGGCATGGGAAAAAGCCATGCTGCCGGCGAAACGAGCGAAGACGCACTATCAAGCCTGCCTCGGCCGGATCGCCGACGCAAAGGCCCTGGGGAAAGGAAAGCGTGCAATCGCCACATTGTCCAGCGTTGACGCTGCTGCATTCCGCGATGAACTTCTAAAGGATGGACTGTCTGCGTCAACGGTGCGAAAGATACTGTTCTTCGCGGCATCGCTTATCGACTACGGCATAGAAAACATGGGACTGATCGTGCCGGCCAACCCATTCCGCATGATCTCTCGGCCTTCAGAGCCAACACATCGAGACCGCAGACTACAAGGCGATGAAGAAGCGAGGCTTCTGAAAGCGATCTCGGCAACCAAGCAACATGCACAGTTGAAGGTGCTGTTCACACTCGCTCTTGAAACCGGCGCCCGTCTCGGTGAGCTGCTGGCCCTGCAATGGCAAGAAATCAACCTGGCTAAACAGGTGATGACGCTGCATGGAAAAGAGGTAGATGGTAAGCGACAGTTGAAAAACACCAATCCTTACCGCTTCGCCCCGCTCTCACCTGTAGCGGTGGCGGCACTAGGAGAGCTAGTGCGCCCACTCAAAAGAGGTAAAGTATTTTCCGCCTGGGCACGAAGCGACTCTTTCACGAAACAATGGCAGCGTGTCTGCAAAGACGCTGGCATCGAAAATCTGCGCTTCCATGATCTGAGGCATGAATTTGCCTCGCGCATGGCGCCCAAGGTTGAGATGCACGTACTGATGAAGTTACTCGGACACAAAAGCCCGGCCATGGTCGCCCGCTATTACAATCAGACGGTGGAAGATGCTTCGATGCTGGCAAGGAAGCTATATGGGAAGGCTTCAGCTTAACGACTGAATTTCAACCAGCTCCGCCCCCGCGCGGGGATGAAAGCCAAGTGGCATTATTGATAAGTCCTATAATCATGAATGCCAGATTTAGGATTCAAACCGGGGTTCACGATGTCCAAAGACCTTTTCGAACAGGCAGCACGCAACCAGGGCTTCTCCGGCATGACCGAGCTGGCCGAAGTCTCCAGGACGTTGACCAATGAAGTCGATCCGGCCGCCGTTGCCGACAACATGGACGATCCAGCCTGCGCGCCGATTAGGAGAAAAGAATGACACCACTGCAAATAACTGGCGCGACCATCATGGCCCTCGGCTGGGTCGGGGTTCTCCTGGTCGGCATATACATCCGCCACCTGACCAATCGCAAACAGGATGCGCATCAATAAAACTTGGTGGCCGGATCAGAGCGAAACCCTTTGGAAAGGGTTCCTAAAGGGTTTCAAATTTGGCATTAGTCTCTGGGTCTGGCCGTTCCGGCTGCTCGGTCGCCTATTCAAATAAACCAGCCTGACTACCAGGCTGGCGCAGTCGCCACCACGCATCTGTTCACCGCTAACAGCATCCGCGACCTACGATTTTCCCTTTCGCCTCGCCCCCAGGGGCGGGCGACCAGGCGCGCGGCCTGGATCGCGCACTCCGGGCGCAAAATGACGCGCCCTCCGGCCCCTGCCCGCCATTTCCGAAATATGTTTCCGATTCCGAAATCTATTTCCGATTCAGATTCCGAAACGCCTTTCCGATTCTACGAAAACCGCTTGACAGTAGACCAATCTAGCCAAATAATGAAACCGGTTTCATTATTGGTTATCGAACATGGCCGGCCGCCCAAAATTATATGATTCAGCCGCCGAGCGAGTTGCCGCGAGCCGTACCGCGCTCGCCAAAAAAGGCGCCAGACGAATCGACGTAACGCTGACCCCGGAGGCGGCCGATAACCTGGAGACGCTCAAGGCCAAGCACGAGCTGACGACAACTGAGGTAGTGTGTCAGGTGCTGACCGGAGAACTGAATGTAAGAAAGAAGGGAGCAAAGAATGCATAACAAACTCATCACCACCCTGGCCCTGGCCCTGCTCTCTAGCACGGCCGTGGCCACCGAATTCACCAACAAGGCCATCACGTCCGATGGCGGCCTGACGGGCACTTCGACCCAGACCGGTTCCCTACGCATGCGCAAGATCACCGCCACGGTGAACCCTGCGCCGGCCGATGTCGGCCAGAACGGCAGCATCTGGGTGGCGGTCTATATCCCCGCCGGCTCTTGCGCAGGCGCCAGCGACGGCCTGTACTTCCAGGACGACAAGGGCGGCTGGTCGGTGTTCAACAGCAACAATGCCGCCGCCACACCGGCCCGGCAGACCGGCCCGCTGGCCAGCAGCACCGCGATCACGGTGATCGACGTGACCGCTGCCGGCGTGAAGCCCGGCCCGTACCTGCTTCGCCAGTGCAAGAACGCCACGTTCTTTATCGGTGTGGGCAAGACCTGGGACGATATGGTCAACAACAAGAAATTCTTTGCCGCCGGGGATAGCAACTGGACGGCCGGCAAGACCACCAAGGGCACCGACGATTGGGAGGTCGAGCAGGAGCGCCTGGTTGGTCTGATGATCAAGTATGGGATGTCCTATGCCAGCGCTTTCAACGGCCAGACCCTTACCAAACCCCAAGAAGGCGGGAAAGACGACTATGGCATTAGTTACTACTACGGCCTGACCGACGATAATGAGATTGCGTTTTGGACTGACAGCAGCCTTGATAGTGGAATAGGCGTGTGGTTTAACTCTTGCACCTCCAATGCCGCCAACAATTCGGTCTTCTGCGCCAAGCAGAACATCTCACAACCCGCCACCGCCGGCCACAAACCCTGAGTTTGCGGGCTGGTCGATCAAATAATCCTTGCGCAAATATATCCATTTGATATAGTTCGCTCATGCACGTAATCTCCCTCAAGATGCTCCGCGAGTTTTGGAAGAAACACCCGGAATCGGAACAGGCGTTGCGGCAATGGCATTCTGTCGTGGAGCATGCGGAGTTCAAAGACTTTAATCATCTGAGGGAATTCTTCAATTCGGCGGACTACGTTTCACCCTATGTTGTCTTTGATGTGGCTGGTAACAACTACCGGGTCGTGGTGATTGTCAGATACCGATTCAAGAAGATCTTCGTGCAAAAGGTGCTGACGCATCGTGAGTACGACGAATGGAGCAAGCTCTACCGGAAAGGCAAGGCATGACCATGCAAATCGCACATCTCCACTTTGATATTCCAGCTATTCAAGCCTCGTGGCAGACTTTCGAGGCAATGACGCATCTGCGCCCGATTCATAGCGAGGCCGAATACGACAGAATGGTTGCGCTGATGGATTCCGTGCTCGATATTGCGGGTGACGACGAAGATCATCCCTTGTCCAGTCTGCTTGACCTGATTAGCGATCTGGTCGCGGTCTATGAAGAAGAGCATTACCCCATCCCGAAGGCCGATCCTAGAGAGGTATTGCGATTCTTGATGGATGCGCGTGGAATGAAACAGGAGGATTTGGCGGCCGTTGTGCCGCAAGGAAACTTGTCTGCCATCCTGGCGGGCAAAAGGAAGATTAGCGCGGCACTTGCAGGAAAGTTGGGTAAATTTTTTAATGTCAGCCCCGCCCTGTTTATTCCGGTTTAGGACAGGGTGGCGTCACCACAAGCAAAAGGCCGCATCGAGCGGCCTTTTGCATTTCTCGGTGTGATTACTTGACCACCGCCGCCGCCCCAAACGGAGCCAAAGATGGCGACGGCAGAAGATCGTAAACCGTCAGCCGTGCAGAGCCATCCCGGTAATCGATGAGAGTAACCGTTCCACTGCTCGGCTTAACCAATGGCACCACCTTGGCCAGGAAATCTCGCTCATTGGCAGGGTGGCGTGTCCCGATCATGTGGACTGAAACCAGGCCACCATCACGGCAAATTGCCACGGCCCAATCGGACTTCTTGGGGCCACGCTGCCCGGCCTGCTTGGCCAGGCTGGCCAGGTTAGCGTGGTAGCACTCTTGGCCGCTCGGATCGGGCAGGTATTCCACCTTGTCCGGCCGGTAGGCCACCTCAAATGCCGCCCGCTTCGCCAATTCAAAGCTGGCCGCCGCATCCTTGGCCACATTCTCCAAGCGATCCTGCTCATCACCGGCATTTGCCAGCCCGGCCAAGGCCATCATCACAACCACGAAGAACCCGATTCTCATGTTTCTCTCCTCTCTTAAATTACACCGCCCATCAAGGATAACTTGGATCTTCCCTCGTATAGAACGGAAAGGAAATTCCGTAACGGCTGTTGTGCGTTGAATACCCTCGCGTAACTGGCAGCGTCACGGTGGTCGTTCCTCCGCTGCATATCGTACCCCCCAGCCCGTCGGGCACGCAGTTGGTCGTGGGCACCTCCCCGGTGGCCGTCTGATTGGCATTAGCCTGAGTGAGAATCGGAGAAACCTTGGATACCTCCCATCCCAACTCGCAGCCATTCGCGTTGCATATTGCCGCTCCACCGTTGGCGCCGTACTGGCCAAGGATCATGGAGTCACCGTAATAGGTTTTTGCAAAACTCCCCAAATCCTGAACATCAGTCGCAGTCTTCCATATCTGATTGCTGCCATTCACACAGCTCGTGCCGATAATGGGTAGCTGCGTCTGCATCGGCGCGTAGTACGGCCCAAGCGGCCCCTGGAAGCCGTTGTTGTCTTGCTTGAATGCTGTGCCCGCATTCACCCCCGCCAGGTGCAGATCGACCCACTTGCTCGCATCCCAAGGCTGGCCAGGAGGCTGCACCGGCCATGCGCCGCCCGGCACTTGCTCTACGGCGCCGGTATAGACCTGCATGAACAGCTTGCCGCGTTTGTACTTGAAGCGAGTAAATGAGCGGAAATCGTAGGGCAATGGCCAACTGATCACAGCATTGGGCAGCGTATTGATGCCCACCCCGCAAATCCAGACCGGCCAGGTAACCCAGCCATCCATCATGCCGGCGGCGATCTCTTCCATGGTCAGGGATGGCGCCGTGGGCTTTGACCATCGGTAGCTGCCATCCGGGTTCTTCAAGCAAGAGAGCATCTGCGAAGAAATGTTGGTACTCCCACCCGGCGGGTTGGCCCACAACGCAATCGAGCCGGCGCCGAAACGATATTGACCCGTCGCATCGTCCGGCACCGCCTTGCCGTCGGAATCCGCGCAGATCGCGCCATAGGTTACCTTGGCGTTCCACTGGATGTTCTTCACGTTGACGATCTGGTTGTCGCCCAGGTTGAAGTTGCCGGTCATGGGCCTTGTGCCATCCAGCCTCACATAGCTCGCCCACGCGCTCGACAAATACCCCGCTCGGGTCACAAGCTGCCCTTCGGACTTGATATTCGGCCAGTCCGAAGCCTTGGCGAACCAGCCGACCTTGTTGTTCTCCTTGTCGCCGATACCGAAGGCCACCAGATCGCCGACGCTGCCCGTGTAACCGCCATTGACATGCGACTGGGTAGCGCGAGCAGTGATCGCGCCATCCGTGCCAACCACCCCAACAGCCGTCCATAGATCGGTAAGGTTCGGTTGTGGCCCTTCATTCACCCGCTTGAACGTGCCAGAGGTGGCGATGATCGCCCCGAGGTCGTAGAAGCCATTCGTGCCCGTGCGACGGATGATTATATCGAAGGAGTTGCCATAGACATCAGTATCCGTCGTCCCGATACTCGGGAGCCCAGCCTGTCTCAAATCCGCCGTGGTGATGCGAATGCACATGTGATCCGGGCAGAGGTTGTAGTCCGGCCCGTTCGGATCGCCGATGCGCTTCACGTTCTTAACCCAGTCCGGCAGGTTGCCGGCCGCGATCATCTTCTGCACCTCGGTGTCCGGTGTCGAATCGGTCAGCACCAGATAGGCCGTGGACATATAGGTGTTGGTGGCGATGTTCACGGCCTTGGATTTGCCACCACCATTCTCCGCCTTGGCCTCGTAGGCGCCATTCAGGAAATGCTGCATGATCATCATGGTCAGCATCGCCATCGCTGGAATGCCGATCATGATGGCCTCCAGCGACAGGACGAAGCCGCCCTGGCGTAGGCGGATGTTGGGGTGAAGGGAAGGAATCTTGGCCATGCTCAACTCACTCACTGAGGCTGGGTTTGTCGGTTTGGGTTCTGGGATTCGCTTGCGCCGGGGGGGAATGGGGCGCCCTGTGGAATAAAGGTTGTCTGCACTCCACCAACCTGAGCTTGCCGTTTCTCCAACTCGGCAATCCGCTTTTCAGCGGCGGCCAACTTTTGCTCAGCCAACCAAACGCGCTTCGACCACTCACGGTCGAACACAATCCCTTCGCTGATCAGCCTTCCTTGCTCATCATTCCTGAACCAAACTTGATGAATCTGATCCGTTACCAAACCAAAACGCAGCTCAACCAGTTTTCCAGCAAGAAAGAAGGAACCCGCAACAGACACAAGACCGACCGACATGATCAGCAAAGTGTGATGCCAGCGCGGCGCTGGAGCCAACATCTTTTGCCTCGCCTCGGCGAATTTGGTTTTGATGAAGTTCGGCATTTGCATTTCTTTCTCCTTAGTGAATTTGAATCGGATTCGACCCAGCATCCCCGTCCAACTCGCCGACAAAACCGGCGGCCATCAGCAGACAGTCTCGGGTGTAGCCCTCGCCGACTTCCCGCAGCAACCAGGCAAGGATCACCTCGGCGCGGCAATCAGGGTTATCGGACAGTGCCTTCCGCAGGTCGTTGCCGTTGCGGGCCAGCTCGTCAGAGCCAAGCAAAAGCACGTCGTCGGCGGGGTCGGTGATGGTCGTGTTACTCTTTCCAAGAGCCATATGATGATCTCCTTGTGATGTGATCGTCGTGTGGTTAGGCGTAGGCCTGGGTGGCAGCCCATGCTTGCGCCGCCTTCTATTCGGCCCGCTGTTGCCGCTGTTGCTGTGGCTGTGCGTGGACATGGCCAGCCTCCTTCTCGTACTTCTGCTTGACTTGGTTGTAGGCGCCAACGCTGTCGCCGATCATCGGCAGGCCCCAGGTCGCGGCGGCGGCGAGCATCACCCAGGCAACCAGCCTGCGCAGCCAGCTCCAGAGCAGGCCGCCGGCCTCCCAGCCGACCCGGCCACCGAACCCAAGGCCGAAGCCTTTTTTTACTGTGCTCCAAAACATTTCATCCCTCCGTTATCAGTAAACGAATCACACGACCGCTCGATACGGGCGGATCGGTACTGACCAAACAATCCGCACCAGCCGACTTGATCAGTCCAGGCGGCAAGCTCTGTGGCGTCCAGGTTCTTGCACTGACAACACTGCTTTTTGGTGAGCCCTCCGGGGTGCGGGGCGGAGCCCTGCGTTGTGCCGATGATTGTTTGTGTGGTCACGTTTACCCTCCTTGGAAAAAAGAACCTGCTTCTCGGAGCCGCCTCACTAAAATCCGGGGTCCGACCGACCCGCAGGGCGGCGAGTTGCAAGCTGGCGTGATAGACCGCGCGAAGCGCCCGAAGGGACGGGCGGGAGGGATAAATAGCGACCGAAGGGAGCGGTTTATGCTCCCGCCCGGCGGGCTGGCGCGACAGGTTGCTTGCGAGCCGAGGAAGGCCCCGGATTGGGCGGCTACGAGAAGCAGGTTCGACCAATGACAGTGGGCAACTAAAACGCGATTTCACCGGCACGGCGCGGCCCGACCGCGCCAAACTCTCGGCGCGCAGTCCTGCTTGCAGGTCTGCGCTCCACCCATACACCGCGCCGGGCAACGCTGGGCGTGATTTCACTTCTCACCCTCATCTGGCTTGTCCTTACTTCCCTTGTCACGCCGCCCACGGCGCGTGACCGTTTTAATAATCGCCCCTCCCACGCCAGCACTACCTGCCCCGCCACCACCGATCATCGCAGCCGCAATGTCGTCGGCCTTGAACAGCATGAACGACAAGAAAATCATAGTGCCGGCACTCGCCAGGAAGCCGCCGATTTTCGCGGCGAGCTCAAGGAACCAAGGAAGCTCGGGATCTTGGCCCATAAGCTGCATTTGTAAGACGAAGCTCTCAACGCTACTGGCCGCTATGAGCGAGAGAACCAAGCCAACGAGCAAAGAGAAGCCAGCCGAGATCATGAATTTAAGCCAGGCACGCGCGAGATCGGAAAGCGGCTCCCAGGCCAGCCAGCAGACCAGTAGCGGGCCAAAAATGACCCCAACCTGCATCAGCAAGATCGGCCCGTACAATGCAAACAGAATTGAGACGATCAGCACCCCGCCGATGATGGTCAACAAAATCTTGAAAAAAATTTCAGTGAGTGCCGAAAAAAATGACTCGCCGACCGACTTCCCAGGATCGGTTATGAACTGCCAGGCTTTCTCAAAGACGTTCCCGCCGGCCTCATGTTGCTTCTGAGCTTTGCTGTCCGGCCAGATGCCATTGGCTACGCGGGTAATGATGTTCTTCACAAGCTCCGGCGCGCTGCCACCAGTACCAGCCTGGCCGGACTTCTGTATTAACGGAGCCGCCAACTCAACGCTGAAAAAGCCGGTGAGCGTTTTCATGCTGGTGGTCCAGTTGCTTCCGTAGAGAAGGAATAAAGGGATGGTGAGGATGATCCCGGCGCGAACGAGCTTCGCAATCGCGCCGGACACGCCGCCCATCCACCACTGATAAGTAGCGTTCATTACCGTGAGCATGAGGGCAACGGCCAGCAAGACCAGGCCCGTCGGGACAAAAGCGTCCGCCATGCCAGCGGCACTGTCGATCATGGGCTGCAGCAGCCCTGCAACATCACCTAAGGCCACGGCCAGCCTCCCACGATCTGAAAAAAGGTGAACAGATAGAGACAGACAGCAAAGGGGAAGAACGCCGCAACGATGGGATAGTGGTCGGCGAAGTAAAGCGCGAACGCTTTCCAGCCGCGCCATTCGCCGGCACCATCCTCGCCGGCTTGTTTGAGCCGCTCAAGTTCTTCGATCAGTCTCACGCGCTCTGCCTGGTCGTGTTCGATCAGCCAGGCGGCCAAGTAAACAACAGGTTTTTTATTTTCCATGGCCAGACTCACTTAACGATTTTGACTTCGGCGGGAAGTTGGATGGTGGCCTTCGCATCCCCGCGCGCAGCCCGGAGCTTGTCCAGGGTTGCCGCGCTCGACTGAGCCGCCTTGGCTTCCGAGTCCTTCGCCACCTCCATCGCCATTGCCGCATTGGCGTTGGCTGTGGCTATGGAATCCGACATTTCGGACAAGATGACCTGCAGCTTCAAGTTCTGACTGGCGAGGAATTGGATGCCGCCCACGTTCGAGTCGATGGATTTGACGGTTTCGGCCTGCTTCTGCACGTCCTTCGACACATCAGCCAGGCGGGCGAGCTTGGCCTGTTCCTGCTCGTAGGTCTGTTTGTATACGTCGCCATACTTCTGGGCAGCTTCCGCCTTGTACTTCAATAGCTCGGACGGCGTGATGTTGAGCTTCACCGAGTCCGATTGCGCCTTGCGAAGCACCTGGGAAGCGTCCCGATACACGGTGGCTGCCTTGTTCATGACCCTGTAGGCCTGGGCCAGTTTCTCCACCTTTTCGATGGGAAGCCCACCCAAGGCCTCCTTCAACAGGGCATCCGGCAAGTTGCGAAGCTGCTGCATGGTCGCTTCTGCCGTCATCAGGGTGTTGGAAGTGGTTTCTATCGCCTGGCCGACCTGCTCCATCAGCTCGGTGTTGTTCATGAGCTGAGTCACCTCGGTTGCGCCGCCGGTGGCTGCGCCGGCGTGGGCGTGGGTGGACAACAGAACGGACAGAACCCAGGCAAAGAAAACAGTGGCCGATTTCATGTCAAACCTCCATATGAGCAAGCAAAGCGCGCAGCGCCGCAGGCGCGGAGAGGTGCCGCCCCGTCGATACTGACGGGCGCGCAGCGACCGGCCTGTAGCGGCGAGGGTGGGCAAGGCGCAGGGAGCGTAAGCGACCGTCGCGCCGTAGCCTCTGAGGGTGTGTCGGCCCCCAGGCCGACCGCCCGAAGACGGGGGGAGCCACCCGGCAACCCGCAGGGCGGCGAGCAAGCGCAGCGCGCCGAGCCGTCGGCGCCCCAGCGCCGATGACGCGGTGGGGGGCGAAGCCCCGGTGCGCCGGAGACGCGAATGCGGCGCCCGGCCAACCCCAAAAACGCCGCGAGCTTCGCGAGCGGGCGGGCACAGGGATGGAGCGGAGCGACTGACCGAGTGCCCGAGGGCGGCGCGTGCAGCGCCGATTCGCCGAAGGCGAACGACGACCGAGCCGAAGGCGAGGAAGGAAGCCCGATTTTGGGGTTGGCCGGGCGCCGCAGGCCCCGGCGCACCCCCAAGCCACGCGCAGCGGGGCGCGGCGGCAAACGGAAGGTGGCAGGCGCGGCGTTCAGCCGCGCCAGGAGGGGGAATCCGCGCCAGCGGACGGGCGCAGCCCGCCCCTCCGGTGCAACCTGAAGTGCGCAGGCGCTTGCGCCGTAGTCTCGTGCCGCTGTCTCGTGCCGGCGTACGACACCAGAAGGCAGCACGAGAGCCTGTATACAACTTGTCATCACTTATGTAGCTCCGCCCTTGCCTGCTTAAGAGCAGCCTGCAATGCTTTCGAGCACACCTCGGCAACGTCGAATAGCAACCCTCGCTGTTCGGCTAGACCGCGAACCTCGGCAAGCTCTGCCGCTAACTGGGTTGATATGCGTACTGTCAATGGTTTGGATTTCGATTCTGATTTCGGTTTAAGCAACATCTAAGACCCCCTACTCTTCTGGCATAACTGATGGATAAACAAGCGACTCAATGTTTTGTAAGCAAGCAACAAAGTTCTTGTAGTCACAAAAGAAAAGCTGTTCGCGATGTCGCTCAGCCAACAAATCGACAGCGCCGTTTTCATATTCAGCTTCAGGCAACACAAGAGCCCGAACGCGATCCGAAATAGACTCAGTGGGCGACACCCATACAACCCAGTGCCATTTGCCAGATGAAAGAGATTCAAGGTGATAACGAAAAATGGAGCGGTATCGTTTTGGACTTTTAATCGAGCGCTCGACCTCAATCGCGATACGCTGACCAAACGACGCATACACCACAACATCAGGATGTTTTTCTCCCTTCTTTCGGGCACCAAGCATCGAGCCAGGTAACCATTCTTCAACGTAGCCAATGCCTTCAGCCGCGATACGTAGTCGCTGCGTATCAACATGGTGTTGTAGCTGCATCAATGAATATTTTTTAGGGTCAAAATAACGATCAACTGGAGCTTCACCATTAGCTGGATCGAAGGCCAGAGACTGCCCGCGTTCAGTGATACCCACGACCACAACAGATTCCATGTCTGACATTGGTCTTACACTGTGGCGTTTAACCAGACCATCCTTTTCAAGAGACTCAATTGTGTTTCTGATCGCCCGCTTCCCAATGCCAAGCAATTCACCTAAAACCATCGGCCGTGTGTATATCTCTGTTCGCAACAAACGCAGGATCGTGTCTTTCTTTTCCTGTTCCCGTTTTGCGCGATCTGTCGAATCATGGATCAGGTGAACGACGTTTTCTTTACGTGCCTGTTTTGCTCTCTCGCTCTCAATTCGTTGGTTCATTGATCACCTCTCTGCTCAATTAGCTCACGAATCCAGGCCTCTATTTCAGCCTCGACCCAAACAGCTGAGCGGCGGCCGAGCTTGACCTGTCTAGGGAAACGCCCTTCTTTGATCAATTGATAAATTGCCGACCTCTTCAGCCCAACCTTGTCAGACACTTCCTCTATCCTCAAAAATTTCATTTCTGGCTCCATCGTTATGCTTATGTTTCCATTGACGTGCGTTGCGTCATATATGAAAATGGCCCTAGTGATTTATTTAGGGATTTCGACTAGGTCTATGTACGTCAGAGAAACCAGAAGCAAAGAGATAAGGTCCTGGTCATTTATTTCGACCGTTATCCGCGCCCGCGCCCGCGCCTCCGGCGGCTGGGGTGCCGGCCGGCTAGAGCTATTTTTTGGAATCGGCCGAGGGGATGGCCGAACCTGGCGACGATGGATGGCAGGCGAGCGGCTGGCCAGGAACTACCACCGATCAAAAATAGCCAAAAAGGCGACGCAGATGGGTTGGCTGCGCTCACGCGACACGCATATCGCCGAAGCTCTTGAAGAGTCCAGGGCAGTGCCGCGAAAGGCACCAATACAACTCCCCCGCCACCCACACAGACTCAGCTACCGCGCGGCTGCGGCAGAACTTGTCGATGATGCGCGCCGGCCACGCTCGGCGGCGCGCTGGGAAAAGTTGGGAAAAAGGTGGGAATGGGCGAAGGGGTGGGCAGCCGCCGTCAAGAAAACGCGTAAGCTGCTGCTCGACGGCTGGAGCCCAGCGGCGCTGCTTGCCTCACTTCTAGGCGCGCCTTTCCAGCTTTCCGTCCGCCCATAACGGAACCCGCCACCTCCGATTCCCCGTTTCGCCTCGCCCCCAGGGGCGGGCGACCAGGCGGCGGCCTGGAGCGCACTCAAAGTCAAAGGCGCCTCATCGCCGGCGGGCTAGCCGGAGCTGCGCTCCGGCCGCTCTCTTTCATTCCACTTCCATACTTGCCAAGACAAGAACATTGCACGCACCCCTCCGGGGGGGTGTACTAGTTGCGGAAAAGCGTCAGCCTAACCATCGTTGCACCGTCTTGAGATGAACCCCAAGCTCGGCCCCGATCTGGCGCTGGGTAGCACCGGCCACGCGCATAGCCTTTGCCTGTTCTACTTTTTCGTTGTTACCAACCCGATAACCAATCCCGGTGTTGTGGTCGTCCCAGCGAGAACTCCAGACCTCTTTCTTCCGCTCATTGGCCACTGAGTCCGGGATGATGGCCCGGAGCTGGTGCTTGATGGGGCTGGCCAGCCCCTCCAGGCGCTCCCACAGGGTTTTCCGCTTGAACCGATAGCGCGGGTCCATGGGCTGGCCCAGCCAGAACTCGGCCTCCCCGCCAGCGGCCTTCTTCGCCCTGGCGATGGACTGGCTTGCTGCCCGGATCGCTTCTGTTTCGTGGATCTCCGGGCAATAGAGCTTCGCCAGGTCGATCACTTCGTCCTCGATGGACTCTGGCGCGGCGAACCAGGATAGGGCCACGCTGCCAAGGAACAGAAACTCGTTCCTGTGGCCCTCGGGGATCTGGCCGTGGTGGTTGCCTATCTTGTGGAGATCCTGAAGTACCAGGTGCCAGCGCCGATAGGGCGTGGACCTTGGGTGGTCGCCCCGCTTCGCGGAGGCGGCAAGGAGACTTCTCACCCTGGGCTTCGTCGGCCTATGCCCCAGCACCTCGTCGGTGAGCTGGTGGAAGCTCCAGGGCCTGCCATCGAGGACCAAGCCGCGCACTTCGGCCCCGCTCTTGCTGTTGAGCGTCCCAGCAATGCGCAGGACGCGGGTGCAGTCCCTCACCTTGGGGTCGGCATGGAAATCCTTGAGCGCGTCGATCAGGGCAGCCTCTACGGCCTGCCATGCGGGCAAGGCCTGGGGGGGCGTGTGCTTCGTGATCCAGTACAGATGAAGGCCTCGGCCCGAGAAGATGACCAGGCTGGGCGCGGGCATCCCCTTTTCTCGCAGGCGCTCCAGAACTTCGTCCAGGTCGTGCCGGGTGGCCTCTCGCCCCAGGTCCGCATCAACGAACACGGCGCGGAGAGACTTCAGGAGCCGCTGTAGGCGCCAGCCATAGAACTCGTTCACCGTGAAGTAAGTGTCCTGCTTACCGCTCAGAGCACGCAGGAAAGCAGCGATCTGGTCAGGTGCCTGATCAGGCTCGATCTTGTGCCACTTTTCAGCCGCCAAGCTCTCCCAAACAACCACCGTTCCATGCGGGTTGCTATGTAGCAACCGATGGTGATCTTCCGGTGTGTCAAAGTCGAAACTGGCTCGGTAATTCGGGGCCGGCGCCACGCGCAGCCCCTAACCCGTCGCACCCCCTTCCATTCTTCGCGGCCGTCCACGTTTTTTATTTGCATCCGCAACGGCCTCGACAGCAGCAGGCGCGAGATCAGGCCTGAATGTCCTTCGGCTATCGAGCCAGGCCTCGATGTCCGCAATCAACCACAGGCAATATGGCTGGGCCTGAACGGGCTCAGGCAGGCCTTTCAGCAGCACCGCCGAGGACATGCCTGCGCGGTACTTGCGAATGGAATCTGGAGTGGTTTGCAGACGCGCAGCGAGATCGCGCGTAGTGATCGTGTATGTAGCGGACACAGTAGTTCTCCGCGCGACCTATTAAGCCGCGCATGAGAGCCCTGGTTCGCCTAATATCTTCGTGGTTACGGGTCGTAGCTCATCAATGTACCCGTAGCCCGCCACCCATCGTTTTTTGACGACACGCTCAATTGTGGTGGCTTATGCGTTTGACATCTCGCCGGGTAATCGAACCGTGATCATTATCCCGCCGGCCCCGGCATCACCGGGCGCTGCCACATTGTTCTGTGGCCCTGGAAGTCGTATTGCCATGACAACTTGGCTATACGATTGATACATTATGAAAAATGTGCGCCACCGTCAACTGTCGCAAGCCGTTGCCCCACGGGACTTTTCCGGGACAGCCGGAATGGCACCATAAATACATCATGGCAATATTACGGGACACTGGAGGGACACCAAGGGAACAAAAAAGGCCCAAAATCGGGCCTCTGCGTTAGTGTGCACTATCGATTAAATGCTTGGTATTGCTGTGTATATTGGTGCCGGCAGTCTGACTCGAACAGACGACCTACCGCTTACAAGGCGGTTGCTCTACCAACTGAGCTATGCCGGCGTGGGCGCCGATTATAACCGCCCTTTGTTAGGGCGTCGCATCGCCCCGGGCCGGAAGCGTAAATTGGAACAAGGCGCCGCCACCCGGCGCCGGCTCATACCAAATTCGCCCGCCATAGGCCTCGACGATGCGCTTGGCAATGGCCAAGCCGAGGCCGATGCCCTGATGTATCCGTGTCAGGCTGTCCGCGCCTTGCCGGAAGGCCTCGAACACCGATTCTTCGCAACCTGCCGGCACGCCCGGCCCTGTGTCGCGTACGCTGACCTGCCAATAGGCCTTGGATTCGTCTCCCTCATCGCGCATGAGCGGCTGGCAACTCAAGCTCACCTCGCCCGACTCGGTAATCTCGATTGCATTGCAGACGAGGACCTTGATCACTTCGAACAACCGGCTCGGATTGGCCGCCACCTCGCCGCAATGGATCACCGGCTCGATCTTGAGTTGCAAGCCCTTGTGTCTGGCCTTGGCCTCATAGGCGTCGTGCACCTCGTTCATCAGGGCGGCAAGGTCACACGACTCGTCATTGGTCGACCAATCCGCATCCTCCAGTTCGATGTACTCGAAAATGCTACTGACCATCGCCAACAAGGATTGGCCGGCATTGTGGATGAGCTGGGCCTCCTGCGCATACTCCCAATCCGGCTCAGGATGTTCGGCCAGCATGATCTCGCTGAACCCCATCACGGCATTGATCGGGGTACGGAATTCGTGCGACATGACGCTGAGGAACTCGGATTTCGCCGCGTTGGCATGTTGCGCGGCCTCGCGGGCCTGGATGGCATCGCGCGTTGTCAGCATCAACTCGGTATTGGCCCGTGCCAAGTCGGATTCGGTCTCTTTTAACCGGGTGATGTCGGTCCGCACCCCGACGTACTGATACGGCCTTCCTGTCTTGTCCAGGAAGGGCACGATACTCGTCGTCACCCAATAAAAACTACCATCCTTGCGCCGATTGCGGATCACACCATGCCAAACGCGGCCGCTGCTGATGGTCCGCCACAGTTCGCGAAAGAACTCGGTACTGTGGTAACCGGAATTGAGAATGTTATGTGACCGACCGAGCAATTCCTCTTCGCTGTAGCCCGATATCTCGCAAAATTTCTTGTTGGCATAGGTGATCATGCCGCCGGGGTCGGCAATACTGACAATGGCATGCTCGTCGAGCGCGAATTTCTGGTATTCCAAACTGTGCAACAGGGTTTCCCGCTCTTCCGCAGAACGCGACAAATCGTCCAACAGCCGGGCTTGCGTGCGTTGTACACGATACTTGGCAGCAAACAAGACGGCCCAAGCCAACACGCCGGCCAGGCAAATGAAGAGCACGTAATAAGCCAAGCGATTACGCATCTTCTCGGCCGCATGGTCGATTTCTGCACGGTTGTAGTCTGCGATCCGTTCCAGCCGGTCCAGCAACACCCGTTGCCTGGGTACAGCCTGTACCGCCAGCAAACGCGCCGCACGCCCCTTGTCGCCCCGTAGAGCCAATTCTTTGATGGCTTCTTGAAAAGGATAAAGCTGCATCGTCAGTTCGGTCGCCTCGTCCAACAGGGCACGCTCGGTCGGTGCCAAGTTCTCGGCAGACAATTCCTGACGCGCCGTGTAGAAATCCGTTGCGGCCTGATTATGCGCCAGCATCCGTTCATCCGCCGCGAACGGGTCGTCCAACTCGACGAGTTCGCTCAGCAACGTCGTCCGCAGCAAGGCCGTATCATGCATTCGAGTAACCAACTCGATGTGGCGAGTGTGCGTGTGCGCGATGTCTTCGAGATCTTGCCGGAAGCTGAGCAAGGCTGCCAATGCAGCCAGAGTGAGCGCTAGGATCAATAACGAATCGGCCAGTAAGAGCCTATTCTGCGATCCGTCTTTGCGGATGGCATCGATCGATTGGCCAGTTGAAATTGTCATTGTTCGCTGGGCAAACGAGGCCTTTTAAACGCGCGCTGCTTGAATACTAGCAAATGGTAGAACGCAGCCGCCGAAAGCTGAACGGATAGCCCTCGCCTACTTGACCAAGCGCAGATGGCTACGACCTTTGGGCGATTGGGGAGTAGGGGTGAGATGCGGCTGGGCCGTGTCATCGGCGGGGCTGGCCGATGCGGCGGACGTATCGGCCATGGCCTCCTCGGTGCCACCGAAGGCCATGCCTTCTCCAGTTTCACGGGCATAGATCGCGACGACATTGGCGATCGGAACTTGAATTTCCTGGGACACGCCGCCGAAACGGGCTGAGAAGCTGACCCAGACATTGTCGATCAGCAAATTGCGCACGGCATTCGGCCCGATATTTAAGACAATCTGACCGTCTTGCACATAAGCCGCAGGCACCCGAGTGCTGCCGTCGACCCGCACGGTGATATGCGGCGTGTAACCGCTATCGACACACCATTCGTACAGGGCACGCAGGAAATAGGGCTGTTGCGGCAGTGCGTTCACTTGCGCATGGCTTTTTCGACAGGCGTCAACGCTTCGATAAAGGCCGGACGACTGAAGATGCGCTCGGCATATTTCAGCAGCGGCGCCGCTTGCTTGGGCAGCTTGATATCGTAGTGGTCCAGCCGCCACAACAAAGGGGCGATCGCGACGTCGAGCATCGAATACTCTTCGCCCAGCATGTGTTTTTGCTTGGTGAAGATCGGTGCGATCTGGCTCAAGTTGTCGCGAATGATCTGACGCGATTTCTCGGCCGATTTCGGGTTGCCGTGTTCGAGCACGTTGACATGAGTGAACAGGTCCTGCTCGAAATTGAACAGGAACAAGCGCGCCCGTGCCCGCATGACCGGATCGGCCGGCATGAGCTGCGGATGCGGAAAACGCTCGTCGATGTACTCGTTGATGATATTCGACTCGTACAAGACCAAATCACGCTCGACCAGGACAGGCACCCGGCCGTATGGATTCATCACCGCGATCTCGGACGGCTTCTCGTGCAAATCCACATCGCGGATCTCGAAGTCCATGCCCTTCTCGTGCAGCACGATGCGGCAGCGATGGCTAAACGGGCAGGACGTTCCAGAGTAAAGAATCATCATAAGCGTTAATCCGCACTAATAAATTAGTGCACATCCTTCCAGAATTCCTTCTTCAGATAGAAGGCAACGACAAAGAAAATGCCCAGGAACAGCAGCACGGCAATACCGACATGCTCGCGCTTGCTCTTCGCGGGCTCGCCCATCCAGGTCATATAGTTGACCAGATCGGCAACCAGACCGTCGTATTCGGCCAGGGTCATCTTGCCCGGCTGGGCCAGTTCCAAACGCTCGATCACCCGATGGGTCTTGCCTTCATGGTCGGTCTCGGTCTTATAGACTGGCACCATCTGGCCCTGCAGCTCGTGCAACACGTGAGGCATACCGACCTTGTCGAACACGGTGTTGTTCCAGCCGGTCGGACGCGAATCGTCACGGTAGAAGCTGCGCAGGTAGGTATAGACCCAGTCGGCACCGCGCGAACGGGTAATGACCGACAGATCCGGCGGCGCGGCCCCAAACCAAACCTTCGCCTCTTTCTTGTTCATGGCGATGGTCATGGTGTTGCCCGGCTTATCGGTGGCGTAGAGCAGATTGTCCTTGATCTGCGGCTCGGTCAGGCCGATATCGGTCATACGCGAATAGCGCATGGCCGAGGCGGAATGGCAGGACAAGCAGTAGTTCACGAACACCGCGGCACCGCGTTGTAGCGATTCATTGTCCTGGAAGTTGACCGGAGCGCGATCCAGGTGCACCTCAGCCTCGGACGCCATGGCTGCCAGCGGCAGCAACAACAGGGCCTGCAACAGGCCTTTAGCAAAGCTCATTTTTTTCATTTGTCGGTCACCCTTTGCGGTTCGGGTTTGTGCGTGTCGTTCTTGGTGTACCACGGCATCAGGAAGAAGAAGCCGAAATAGACCGCGGTCAGGATACGCGCCATCCAAGTATAGAGCGGCGTCACCGGCTGAATGCCGAGCCAGCCCAGACCGATGAAGGCGACGATAAACAGCGCCAGCGCGATCTTGAACTTGGGGCCGCGATAGCGGATCGACTTGACCGGGCTCTTGTCCAGCCAAGGCAGCGCGAAGAAGATCAGCACGGCGACACCCATGGCGGCGACACCCGGGAACTGCGAACCGAACATCGGCGGGATGGCGCGCAACACCGCATAGTAAGGCGTGAAGTACCAAACCGGCGCGATATGGGGCGGGGTCTTCAGCGGGTCGGCCGGGATGAAGTTATTGGCCTCGAGGAAGTAGCCGCCCATCTCCGGCGCGAAGAACACGATGGCCGAGAACACGATCAGGAAGACCACCACGCCCAGGATGTCCTTCACCGTGTAATATGGGTGGAACGGGATGCCATCGACCGGGATGTGGGTCACCGGATCCTTGTTCTGCTTGATCTCGACGCCGTCCGGGTTGTTGGAACCGACCTCATGCAGGGCAACCAGATGCACCGCGACCAGGCCCAGCAGCACCAGCGGGAAGGCGATGACGTGGAAGGCGAAGAAGCGGTTCAGGGTCGCATCAGACACGACGAAGTCGCCGCGAATCCAGACCGACAGGTCCTCGCCGATGAACGGCACGGAGCTGAACAAGTTCACGATCACCTGGGCACCCCAGTAGGACATCTGGCCCCAGGGAAGCAGGTAGCCGAAGAAGGCCTCGCCCATCAGCACCAGATAGATCAGCACGCCGAAGATCCAGATCAGCTCACGCGGCCCGCGATACGAACCGTAGATCAGGCCGCGATACATATGCAGATAGACCACCAGGAAGAAGGCGGAAGCGCCGGTGGAATGGATGTAGCGAATCAGCCAGCCCCAGGGCACATCGCGCATGATGTACTCGACCGAGGAGAATGCCAGTTCGGCGTCCGGCTTGTAATGCATGGTCAGGAAGATGCCGCTCAGGATCTGAATGACCAGGACCAGCAGCGCAAGCGAGCCGAAGTAATACCAGAAGTTGAAGTTCTTCGGCGCGAAGTACTCGGAGAGGTGGGCCTTATAGGTGGCGGTCAGCGGAAAACGCGCATCCACCCAGGCTAACAACTTATCCATCGTTCAATTCCCCTTTGAATTAGGCCTTGGCGTCTTCGCCGATCAGGACTTTGGTCTCGCTCAGATACTTATGCGGCGGGATGACCAAATTGGTCGGCGCCGGCGAACCGTTGAACACACGAGCCGCCAAATCGAAGCGGGAACCGTGGCAGGGACAGAAGAAGCCGCCCGGCCAATCGGCACCCAGGTCGGCCGCGCCGATTTCCTTGCGATAAGTCGGTGAGCAGCCCAGGTGGGTACAAATGCCGACGGCGATCAGGTATTGGGGCTTGATCGAGCGCGTGGGGTTCTTGCAGTACTCGGGCTGCTGAGAGGTGCTGTCTGAGGCCGGATCGACCAATCTATCGTCGTGCTTGCCCAGCAGATCCAGCATTTCCTTGGTGCGGTTCACGATCCAGACCGGTTTGCCGCGCCACTCGACAGTCAATTGCATGCCGGGCTCGACCTTGGACAGATCGACCTCGACCGGGGCACCTGCCGCCAAGGCACGCGCCGAAGGCAGCATGCTGGCAACGAAGGGAATCACCGTGCCCGCGGCCGCCACACCGCCGACGGCCGAACTCGCCACTATCAGAAAGCGGCGCTTGGACTTATCCACATTCATGTCGCTCATACTTTTTTGTTCCTACCAGAGATTCAGCGGGTGGTCCCGAATTCGTGTTGCAGCAACGATGGCCGATCGAGCACAGCCAATCCTCGGACTTGCAAACCGCGAGATTGTACAGGAAACCTAGTACGAATTTAATCCCCCTAGACAGAGTCGAAATCTGCTTGGAGTACAATCGTGCACCCCCATCCAGACAGATATCATGCATAAACATTGGCTGGTCTTCTCGCAGATCGTCGCGGCCATCGTCCTTGTGCTGGCTGCCGTAGCCGCACTTGGCTGGCTGTTCCCCGGCCTGCTGCCGACCGGATCGAGCATCAGCGTACGCGAAGTCACCCAGATCGGCCAAACGCAACCCGGCCCCAGCAGCTATGCCGATGCAGCCAAGCGCGCCCTGCCCTCGGTGGTCAATATTTTTACCAGCAAGCAAGTCCGGGCCCCCCACTCCCCGCTCATGGATGACCCGCTATTCCAGCGTTTTTTCGGTTTCCGGCCGGAAACCCAGGCACAGCGCGTGACCAACCTCGGCTCCGGCGTCGTCGTCAGCGACCAGGGCTACATCCTGACCAACCATCATGTGGTCGAAGCGGCCGACGAAATCCAGGTTGCACTGCCCGATGGCCACAGCCTGGCGGCCAGAATCGTCGGCACCGACCCGGATACCGATCTGGCCGTGCTCAAGATCGACCAGCATGGCCTGGCCGCGATCAGCTTCGCCAAGCCCGACAGCCTCCATGTCGGCGATGTGGTCCTGGCCATCGGCAACCCCTTCGGCGTCGGCCAAGGCGTGACCATGGGCATCGTCTCGGCCCTGGGCCGCAGCCACCTTGGCATCAACACCTTCGAAAACTTCATCCAAACCGACGCGGCGATCAACCCAGGCAACTCCGGCGGGGCGCTGATCGATAGCGCCGGCAACCTGGTCGGCATCAATAGCGCCATCTATTCCCGCTCGGGCGGCAATATGGGCATCGGCTTCGCAATCCCGGTGTCCATTGCCCGGCAAGTCATGGAACAGATCATCACCAAAGGTGGGGTCACCCGCGGCTGGATCGGCATCGAAGTGCAAGACGTCACGCCCGAGGTGGCCGATTCCCTTGGTTTGAGCAGCACCGACGGCGTGCTGATTGCCGGCGTATTGCGCAGCGGGCCAGCCTATCGGGCCGGCATCCGGCCCGGCGACGTGCTATTGAAGGTCAACGGCAAGACCGTCGGCGACTCCGCCTCGCTGCTCGGCCTGATTGCCGCCCTGTCGCCCGGCCAGACCGCCCAGCTCGATCTCGCGCGCCAACAAAAAACCTTACAAATCAATGCCCAGATCGAGAAACGCCCGCTGATGCGCCGGGCCGAGCAGGAATAGCCAAGCGAACCAAGCCGGACCGCCAAAACGGGTCGCCGCCGACCGTTTTCCGCGCACGGGCTAAGGCCTTCGCCGCCTTGGCCGCCAATTCGGCGTTCCCCGACTGTAAGCCCAATTCCACCAACAGGGGCGCCGGTGCCGGTAGATAACCGTCTTCCCAGGCATCGGACGCCGTAGCCAGCAAACGCTGCTCCTCCAACTGAAAGACGCCGCGCTTGTAGAAACGCTGCCATGCGGCGCGTTGCAGTTGGATGGCGAAGCGGCGCGCCGCCTCGCCCCCCCTGACCGTGGCATAACGCCATACCCCGAAGGCCGCATAGGCATAGTCTTCCAATTCGGCGCCCGACAGCGCCTTGCCACCCGCCATGCCCTTGCGCAAGGCTTGGCCGGTCCACAACCGCTCGTGAATAAAGCGGTACAACTGCTCGGCGGCGGCGGCATGCGGCCCCTGAGGGGCAGCCGCCGACTCCGCCAAGGCCGCCAACAACAAGCCGTTCCAGCCGGACACCACCTTCTCGTCGCGCGGCACCTGAGCCTCGGCGCGCGCCGACGCCAGCTTGCGCCAGGCGGACTGTTGCAAAGCCAGCTCGGCAGCCGATGCCTCGCGCTGCGGCGCGGGCAAAAAACCGGCCGCAAAATGCGCCGGCGAATCGAGCGCCCATAGCGAGCGTACCGCTTGCCACTCCTGCTCGGTGAGCACGGCCTGCAACGGCTGGGCCGGCCATAGATAACTCGCCCCTTCCACGCCGGCCGCATCGATTGCGGACAAACTGGCGACATAAGCCCCGCCCGAGGCCATGCGCGCCAAGACGAAGTCCAACGTTTGCCGGGCCACTCGGGCATAGCGCTCGTCGCCCAATATCCGCGCCGCCCGGCCATAGATCAGCGCCAACTGTGCATTGTCGTAAAGCATTTTCTCGAAATGCGGTTGCAGCCAATCGGGGTCCACCGTGTAGCGGAAAAAACCACCGAACACATGGTCTTGCAGGCCGCGTTCGGCCATACGATCGAGCGTCAGACGCAAAAACTCGGCCAACTTGGCATCGGGACTCTCCGCCTGCAGTTCGAGCAAGGCCACCAATTGCGGCGCCTGCGGGAATTTGGCGACAGCGCCAAAACCACCGCGCAACCAGTCGGCCTCTTCGAACGCCCGGCTGAGATAGGCCGCGCGCAAATCGCCCGGCAACAGGGGCTCGGGGGACGACACCGCAGCGGCACGCGCCGCCGCTTGGAGCCGCGCCCTGTCCTTGCGCCAACGCTCGGCCAAGACACCGGCAATACGCAGAAATTCGTCGCGCGATGCGTATTGCATGGCAAATAAGGGGTAACCGTCGGGGGTGACGAATACGTTCAGCGGCCAACCCGCACGGCCGCGAGTACGCTCGGAAAAGTCCTGCAACGTGGCATCCAGTGCCGCGTTGAGTTCCTTGTCTACTTTTACCGGGACAAATTGCGCATTGAGCAAACGCGCCACCTCAGCATCCCGGTAACTTTCGCGCTGCATGACATGACACCAATGGCAGGCAAAATAACCGACCGAGACCAAGAGCAGGCGGTCTTGCCGCCGGGCCTCGGCCAACGCCGCCGCCCCCCATTCGTGCCACTCGACCGGGTCGCCGGCATGCATGGCCAGATAAGGCGAGACGTTGCCAGCCAGGCGCGATGCCGCACCCACTGGCAGCGGTTGCCAAGCCGACGATATTAGTAGGACAAGCAGGGCGCCCCGCAATAGAATTGACTTCATCATCGATTATTCTCTCCGTCGCCCCCATCCGGGAGCAGTCTTCATGAAAACGATGCAAAGCGCCTTTTTATTCCAGCCCCGGCCCCAAACAAGCCGGCGAATGTCGCGCACGCCCTTGTCCCACCCACACCGTTCCACAAAACGATAGACCGCTTCACCATGAATACACTGCCCCCCTCGCGCCTCAACATCCTGCTGGCGGAAGACAACCCGGTCAATCAGAAGGTTGCCCTGCTGATGCTGGAAAAAGGTGGGCATATCGTCACCGTCGTCGAGGATGGCGAGCTGGCCGTCGAGGCCTGGCGGACAGGGCAGTTCGATATGATCCTGATGGATGTGATGATGCCCAAGCTCAATGGCATCGAAGCGACCCGCCAGATTCGTCAAGCCGAGACCCGGCTGGGCGGACATATCCCCATTGTCGCCATTACCGCCAATGCGATGCAAAGCGACCAGGAACAATGCCTAGGGGCCGGCATGGACGGCTACCTGGCCAAACCGCTCAGCCCCAACCGGCTGCATCAAGAGATTGAGCGCGCCTGGCTGGCCAATAGCGAATGCCAGACCATCAAACCGAGCGAGAAAGACGACCTGCCCATTCTCGACCATGCCGATGCCATGGAACGCATGGGCGGCAGCGAAGCGCTGCTGCGCTCGCTATTCGACCTGTTCCTGAATGAATACGACAACTACCTCGGCAATATCG
Source organism: Pseudomonadota bacterium (assembly GCA_021848725.1). Classification (GTDB taxonomy): domain Bacteria; phylum Pseudomonadota; class Gammaproteobacteria; order Burkholderiales; family Thiobacillaceae; genus Sulfuritortus. Next base: position 27,636 of record JAJZTS010000003.1, on the reverse strand, counting down.
ACAAGGCCGAAGCGTCAGGCAACCAAGCCGACCTGATCCGGGCCGCGCACACGCTCAAGGGCGCATTGGCCACGCTTTCGGCCAGCCGGGCGCGCAAAAAGGCGGAAGAACTGGAACAAGCGGCGAAGGCCGGCGAACAGCCACGTTACCGGCCGCTTATCCAAGAGCTCAAGCAGGAACTCGCCAGCTTCAAGGCTGTGATCGCCCGCACCTGAGTGGGCTAAACCTCGTTGCGCCACTCGGTCTCTTCCGAATCGAACAGGCGGTTGGACTCGAGCGGCCCCCAAGTGCCGGCCGGGTAGCTGTGGATGAAATCGCGCTCCTGCACCCAATACTTCAGGATCGGGTCGACCACATGCCAAGCCCACTCCACCTCGTCGAAACGGATGAATAGGGTATGGTCGCCCTCGATCACGTCCAGCAAGAGAGCGGCATAGGCATCGAGCGGCTTCTCGTCCGGATTGCGGTAACTGGCGTTGAGCCGGACCACCCGCGTATCCATGCCCAGGCCGGGCTGCTTGGAGTGGATCTCCAGATGCATGCTCTCCTCCGGCTGGATCGACAGCACGATCCAGTTCGGCTCCAGCGTCTCCAGCGGCGTTTCGCGGAACAGTTGCTGCGGCGGGTGGCGCAAACGGAGCGCGATCATCGACAACTGCTCCTTCAGCCGCTTGCCGGTGCGCAAATAAAACGGCACGCCGCGCCAGCGCCAATTGTCGATGTAAAACTTGGCGGCGACGAAGGTCTCGGTCACCGAGTCCCGCTCGACCCCGACCTCGTCCTGATAACCCTGCACCTGCTGGCCCTGGACGATGCCGGATTTATATTGAGCGCGGAAGGCATGGGCATGCACCGAGCGCTTCGAGATCGGCCGGATCGAGCGCAGCACCTTCACCTTCTCGTCGCGCAGGGCATCCGCCTCCAGCGCCGGCGGCGGCTCCATCGCCACCAGGGTCAAGAGTTGCATCAAATGGTTCTGCAACATGTCGCGCAGGGCGCCGGCCTTGTCATAGTAATCGGCTCGCTGTTCGATGCCGACCGACTCGGCCACGGTGATCTGCACGTGATCGATGAAGTTACGATTCCATAAGGGCTCGATCAAGGTATTGGCGAAGCGGAACACCAAGAGGTTCTGCACCGTTTCCTTGCCCATGTAATGGTCGATGCGGAAGATCTGTTGTTCGTCGAAATAGCGGTGCAGCAACTCGTTCAGCACCCGGGCCGACTCGATATCCTCGCCGAATGGCTTCTCCACCACGACACGGTGCAGCCCGCGCGGCTTGTTCAGGCCACAAGCGTCGAGGTGTTTGATCACGGACGGAAAGTCGGTCGGCTTGATCGCGAGGTAAAACACCACATGCGAACAGACGCCCATCTTGGGCTTGGCCAGCACCTCTTTCAGGCGCACGTAGGACTCCGCCTCGTTCAACTCGCCGCGTAGATAATCGAAGCGGGCGACGAAGCGCGCCAGCACCGCCTCGTCGACCGGTTGCTTGGCCTTGACCACTTCTGCGACATGGCCGCGCCAGGCGGTATCGTCCCAGTCGCGCCGGGCAAAGGCCGTGAAGGTCAGGGCCTCGGGCAGCTTGCCGGCCAACTCCAGGTGCAGCAGGGCTGGCAGCAGCTTCTTCGTGGCCAGGTTGCCGGTGGCACCGAAGATCACGAAATTACATGGCGGCAAGGGCTGTTCTTGTTCGATCATGCTCACTCCCCCTTGCCTTGCACGGCGTGGCCGCCGAAGCCCTTACGCATCATCGATAGCAACTTGGCGGCGTAGTCGTTCTTGCCCTGGGTCGCGAAGCGCATCATCAGGGCGAGCGACATCACGGGCGCCGGCACCCCCTGTTCCACCGCCTCCAGCGCCGTCCACCGCCCCTCGCCGGAATCGGCGACGAAGGGGCTGATCGCATCGAGTTGCTGATCGGCCTGCAGGAAGTCGGCGGTCAGGTCGAGCAGCCAGGAACGCACCACCGAGCTATGGCGCCAGAGTTCGGCGATCGCGGCCAAATCGAGCCCGAACTCCGACTTCGCCTTCATCAAGGCAAACCCTTCGGCGAAGGCCTGCATCATGCCGTACTCGATGCCGTTGTGGACCATCTTCACGAAATGGCCCGAGCCGACCGGGCCGGCATGCAACCAGCCGCGATCCGCTACCGGTGCCAGCACCCTGAGGAATGGCGTCAGTGCGCCAACCGCGGCATCCTCGCCGCCGGCCATCAGGCAATAGCCGTTATCGAGGCCCCAGATACCGCCGGACACGCCGACGTCGACAAAGCGGATACCCTGGCCGGACAGCTGGGCCGCGCGGGCGACCGCCTCCTTGTAATACCCGTTGGCGCCGTCGACCAGAATATCGCCGGGCGACAGCAGCGCCGCCGCCTGCAGGATCGCCACCTCAGTCGCCTGCCCTGCAGGCAGCATCAGCCACAGCACCCGCGGTGCGGCCAAGCCGGCAACCGCCTCTTGCAAGCTATGGCAGGCTTGAATGTTCGGCTCCTCGCCGGCCAGCCTCTGCGCCACGTCGAAACTGCGGTTGTAGGCCAGTACCCGCACGCCGCCCCGAGCCAAGCGTTTGGCCATATTGCCGCCCATGCGGCCCAAGCCGACCATGCCGATTTGCAACTGCGTCATCGCATCCCCCCGACAATTGATGTTTCCCCTCGCGGCCTCGCCCCTCGGGCAATCGCCGATCAGGACTTAGGCCGCCGCTTCAACCATTCGATCAGATCGGGCAAGGCCATTGGCCGCGCGATCAAAAAACCCTGGACCAAATCGCAGCCCAGGCCGCGCACGAGCTCGAGTTCTTCCTCCGTCTCCACACCCTCGGCCACGGTCACCAAATTCAGCTTGCGCGCCATGTCGACGCTGGACTCGAGGATGGAACGTGCCATCGGGTCACGCGCCGCACCGCGCACGAAACCTTGGTCGATCTTCAATTCGCTGAACGGGATGCGCCGCAACTGATCCATCGACGAATAACCCGTGCCGAAGTCATCGATCGACAGACTCACCCCCTTGAGCCGCAGCCGGCTCAATACTTCCAACGCGACGGTCAGGTCGCTCATCAGACCGGACTCGGTCACCTCGATGATCAAATACTTCGGATCCAAGCCGGCTGCCAGAGCCGAGGCCACCACGAATTCAGGCAACTCCAGGCTACCAAAAGATTGTGCAGAATAATTGACAGCGATCTTGAGTTTATAGCCCAGCCGATGCAGCTCGCCACCGGCCTCGAGCGCGCGCCGAAACACCGACATAGTCAAGGCCTCGATCAGGCCGTTGGCCTCGGCCATCGTGATGAACACCCCCGGCGGAATCAGGCCATGCGTCGGATGCTGCCAGCGCGCCAGCGCTTCAAGCCCGATCACCTCCAAGGTATCGACATCGACCTTGGGTTGGAAAAAAGCCGTGAACTGCTTGTTCTCGATACCGGCCGATATATCGGCCACGCTGATTATCGGGCCGCCCGCCTTGACCGTGCGGCGCGCGTCCTGCCAGCCATGCCGACCAAGGATGCCATATAGGCCTGTGCTGCGGACTGGCTTGACCGCCACGCCCAAGACATGGAGCCCCTGCGCCCGCGCCAACTCCTGCGCACTGCTGAGCATGCGGCTATCCTCGCCGCTGATGAAGGCGATATCGATCTTGTCTTTGCGCGCGGCGAAGTGACGGATGAATTCCAAGCCATCCATGTTCGGCATATTGAGGTCACACAGCACGATGTCGGTCTCGCCGGCATGCGTTTCCAGATCGGCCAGCGCCTCGACGCCATTGGCGGCCTGGCGTACCCGGCCCACGCCTAGGCGGTGCAACATATTGGTGACCTGCTCGCGCACGAAGGCATCGTCGTCGATCAGCAACACCCCCAGGCCCGCCCAGTCGTCGGCGGCATGGGTGATAATGCCGACATCCACGGCGGCCGGCGGCGGCCGGTCGTGCAATTCGGCATGAATCGCCTCGATCGATTCAAGCACCCCGGCCACCAAATCCGGCAGACCGCGCCGAATCAACGGCCAATCGCCCTGCCTCGCGGCAAACTCGATCGCATCGGCGCGCGCAAACAGCACTTCGTCGCCGATGGCGCGCAGCGACGATTTCAGCTTATGCGCAGCCTGGATCAAGCCCGGCACGTCGTCGGCACGGTCGCAAGCGCCGATCTCGGCCAAGGTCTCCTGCATGGAAGCGATAAACACCTCCACGAGGTGAAACAACGCTTGCGGCTCGACGTCGCCCAACAGCTCCATCAGGTGCTGCAGGCGCGAGCCGGCCGAACTCGGCTGTTCGGGCTGGGCAGTAACAGGCCGCGACCTCTTCTCTGCCGCCCCGCTCAACGGCAACACGAATTTGGCGCAAATCTGCTCCAATTCGTTCAACTTCACCGGTTTGCCCAGATAGGCATCCATGCCGGCGTTCAGGCATTTATCGATTTCCTGCTGCGTGGTGTTGGCTGAAATCGCGACGATCGGCACATGCCCGCCCAAGTCGTGTTCAATGTCACGGATACGGCCGGCCAACTCCAGGCCGTCCATCACCGGCATATTGCAATCGGTCAGGATCAAGGCGTAGGGCGCCGCCTGCCACAACTTCAGGGCTTCGGCGCCATTGCCGGCGACATCCGATTCATAGCCCAAACGCGCCAATTGGCGGATGAGAAGTTGGCGATTGGGCTCATAGTCCTCGACCACCAGGATGCGGCTACGGGGCATCGGCACGGCTGGCGCTGCCTCGGCCGGCTGAAGCGGTGTAGCGGGTTGTGCCGCAGTACCGATCAATTGCTTGATCATGTCGAGCATCTGGCCGCACGCCGTCTTGATCTCGACCACATGCGACAACTCATGCTCGGCCAAGGCGCTGCCGGTTTCGAGCAGCTGGGCATAGCCCATCACCACGTTCAAGGGCGTATACAGATCGCGTGCGATGCGCGCAATGAGCTGTGACTTTTCCGCGTTGCTGCGTTCGATATCTTCCTTTGCCTGCAGCACCGTCTGCTCGAGTTCGCGCCGCTGAGTCAGATCGATCACCGTCGTCAGCATCCAGTCGCCGACAAATACCGCCCGCATTTCGAGATACCTCAGCATCCCGCCCTTGCACCGGGCCATGCCGGAAACCGGCTCCGGTTCGGTCTGGTAAAGCTTGGCCGAGGTCACCACCGCCTGCCATTTCTCCCATAGCGCAGCGAAGCTTTCCGCGTCGGGCGAAGCCTGCTGCCACCAGGAATTGAGCGTCGGCACCTGGGCCTGGTCGTAGCCGAACAAGTCGACAAATTTGGCATTGACGTATTGCGTGCGGCCATCTTGGCTGAAGGCGGCGATCGCCAGCGGCAAGAATTCCAGCATCGTCCACAACTGCCGCTGCTGCTCCTTCAACTGCGCCTGGGCCTGCCGCCGTTCCTCGACTTCTTTTTCCAGGTCGGCGGCATGATCGGCAATCAAGCGGCCGGTGCGGTAAGCCTTGGCAAAGCTTTCCAGGACGGGATTAAACGTCTGACCAAAATTGATGTCGTGACTTGTCTCGGCCGCAGAGAAAAGCAGGATGAAACCGAGCGATCCGACCGGCAGGCGCAATGCCTGCCGATAGCGCGTCGCGCCTGCGAACAGCGCTTCGGGTAGCCTCGCCTCATAAGATTGCCCCGCTGCGCCGGTAAACAACGCGCTTGGCCAAGCCAAGGTCTGGCCAATATGCTGACTCAGCGCGCGATCGCCGACCACTTGGCAAAGTGCCGCCCCTACCGTGGGATTCGCCACCTCGCCTTCTTCCTGAAGCCGCAGGAATAGGCCGCAGGAAAAACCAGAATAATCGAGCAGGCGCTGCAGAAAAACCCTGGTCAAATCCTCGGCCCGCGTCTCGCCGACCAGGGCGAGCATCATGTCGTAGGCGGCCAGCAAGGCCTGTTCCTGTTGGCTGGGCATCATGCTGGTGTGCGAGTTAACGGCCGCCAAGGCCCCGGCCAAGGCGGCCTTGTGGAACAGGCCCATGCGGAATAAACGGCCTTGCCCATGGCTCCAAACACCGTACCGCTCCTCTCGTCATGTCGATTTATTGCTGCGATGGGATTATTGGCTGAGTTGCTGAATTTGCTCAAGGTTAAGAGCATGCCAGGCTACAAGCCCTACAATAGCACCCTACCCGCAATGGAGTCCTTGCCGCCGATGAAAGTCTTGTTTGCCACCTCGGAGGCCCGCCCCCTCGTCAAGACCGGTGGCTTGGCCGATGTCAGCGGCGCCTTGCCCGGCGCACTACGCGATTCGGGCATCGATTGCCGGCTGCTGTTGCCGGCTTACCCGGGTGTATTGGATAGCCTGCATAAGCCGCGCGAGTGCCTGCGCCTCGATCATACCCCGGCATTCGGCAACGTTCGGCTGCTGCAAGCCGACATGCCGGATTCCACGACGCCGGTCTATGTGATCGACGCCCCCGGCTACTATGCGCGCGAGGGTGGCCCTTACCAAGACATCGACGGCTACGATTACCCCGACAACGCACTGCGTTTCGGCCTATTGTCCTGGCTCGCCGCCCACCTTGCCGCAACCGAAACGCCACTCGGCTGGCGCCCGGATATCCTGCATTGCAACGATTGGCAAACCGGCCTGGCCCCGGCCTGGCTGCGTTTCATGGGCGGTCGGGCCCGCAGCCTGATGACCATCCACAACCTGGCCTACCAAGGCATCTTCCCCGCCAGCACGGTTGCCCAATTGGCCTTACCGGCCGAGCACTTCCACATGGAAGGCATGGAGTATTACGGCAACCTCTCCTTCCTCAAGGCCGGTCTGTTTTATGCCGACCGGATCAATACGGTCAGCCCATCCTACGCCGACGAGATTCAGCACGAGCCGCTGGGCATGGGCCTACAGGGCCTGCTGACCATGCGCCGCGACATATCGAGCGGCATCGTCAACGGCATCGATACCGTTTTTTGGAATCCGGGCGCCGACCCGCATCTACCGCATACCTATTCCAGCGACGACTTGGCCGGCAAAAACATTTGCAAGCGCGCACTCCAGGAAGATTTGAACCTTGCGCGCGATGCGCGTACGCCGTTGTTCGGTCTCGTCTCCCGTCTGACCTATCAGAAAGGCATCGACTTGGTGCTGGCGATCGCCGACTGGCTGGTCGCGCGCGGCGGCCAACTGGTACTGCTGGGTAGCGGCGAGGCCACCCTGGAGCGAGCCGTGCATGACTTGGCTGCCCGCCATCCAGGCAAGGTCGCCGCCGTCATCGGCTACGACGAGGGCTTGGCCCACCGCATCGAAGCCGGCGCCGATTGCTTCCTGATGCCATCGCGCTTCGAACCCTGCGGCCTGAACCAGATGTACAGCCAACGCTATGGCACACCGCCGATGGTGCACGGCACAGGCGGCCTCAAGGACACCGTGATCGACGCGACACCGCAGGCCCTGGCACAAGGCCAGGCCACCGGTTTCGTGTTCGACGGGGAAACCCCCATGGCCTTGCAAGCCACGGTGGAACGCATGCTGGCGCTGTTTGCCGACACCGAGGCCTGGCGCCGGCTACAAATCGCCGGCATGCGCCGCGACTTCAGCTGGGAGAGCAGCGCCCGGCAATACGTCGAACTCTATGAACGGATGATACGAGGCTAGAAGCCAGCCTCTAACCGTCAAAGCCAAAGCATCAAACCGGTCTCGAACGGATGCGTCAGCAGCTCGTGGTAGGGATAGACCCGAATGCGGTAGACCAGCCGGCCGCATAGTTCGGGCGTCAACTCCAACGCGAACTCGCACTCGGAGGCGCCGCAGCTGGTCGCCTGCAACTCGAAAACCTTGCGGTCGTTCTCGATGCCTCGACGCGAATCGCGGCCGACCAGCAATTCGACCCGCACGTCCTCGGGCGTCAGGCCATCAAGGTGTACCGCGACCCGAATCTGCATCCCCTCGCCATGCGCAATACGCTTGGGCGGCGCATCGAGCCGGCGGATGCTCACGCCGCCCCAGGCCTGGCGCACTTTCTCCTTCCACGCCGCCAGCACCTTGGCCGCGGCGAAATCGTTCTCGGCAAAACGCCGCCATTGTCGGCTGGCCGGTATGTAGAATTTGTTCACATACTCCATGACCATGCGCGTGGAATTGAACTGCGGCAGCAGCGTCGCGATCGAGCGCTTGGCCATGCGCACCCACTCCGGCGAAAACCCGAGCTCGTTGCGCCGGTAGTACATCGGGATGACCTGATCCTGCAACAGCTCATACAAGGTCTGGCTGTCTTCCTTGTTGCGCCGCGCGTCGTCGTAATACTCCGGTGCGGCCTTGATCACCCAGCCATTGCTGCCGTCGTAGCCTTCGGCCCACCAGCCGTCGTCGACCGACAGATTGAGCACGCCGTTCATCGCCGCCTTCATGCCCGAGGTGCCCGAGGCCTCCAGGGGATAGATCGGGTTGTTCAGCCAGACGTCGACCCCGGCTACCAGCCGACGCGACAGGCCGAGATCGTAGCCTTCGACCATCAACAGCTTGCCCTCGAACTCCGGCAGGCGCGAGATCTCGTGAATGCGGCGGATCAGCTCCTGGCCCGGCCGGTCGGCCGGGTGGGCCTTGCCGGCGAACACGAACAACACCGGCCGATTCGCATCGCTCACGATCGCGCGCAGCCAATCCATGTTCTCGAACAGCAAGGTGGCGCGCTTATAGGTCGCGAAACGGCGGGCGAAGCCGATGATCAGCACATTCGGGTCGAGCGGATTGGCGTGCTTCAGCATGCGCTCCAGATGGCCTTCCGAGCCATGGTTGCGCAAATGCTGCTGGGTCACGCGCGAGGCCAGGGTATGCAGCATTTGCGCCTTGAGCCCCTGATGCACCGCCCAGAACTCGTGGTCGGGGATGGCCGCCACCTTGGCGAAGTAATCGATATCGCAATAGCGCCGGCGCCAGTCGTAGCCCAGCTTGTTGTCGAACAGGGTCTGCCATTCCTGGGCCAGAAAGGTCGCCACATGCACGCCATTGGTGATGTAGTCCATCGGCGACTCTTCCGGCGTCACTTGCGGCCAGATGTCGCTGCAGATGCGCGACGAGACATCGCCATGGATGCGCGACACGCCGTTGTGGTGACGTGAGCCTTGCAGCGCCAGCCGGGTCATATTGAAGTCGCTGCCATGGCCGGCGCCGCCGAGATTGAGAAACTCTTCCCGGCTGATGCTCAGCTCGCCGCAACACGAGTTGAAATAGCCCCAGATCATGTCTTCGGCAAAGTGGTCATGCCCGGCCGGCACCGGGGTATGGGTGGTGAACACCGTGCTCGCCGCCACCGCCTCCAATGCCGCGTGATAGGGCAAGCCCCCCTTCACCAGGCTGCGCACCCGTTCCAATACCAGGAAAGCGGCATGGCCTTCGTTGATATGGTAGGTGGTCGGCTTGATACCCATCACTTGCAAGGCACGCGTGCCACCGATACCCAGAATGACCTCCTGCTGGATACGGGTGTGCTTATCGCCGCCGTAGAGCTGGTGCGTGATATAGCGATCCTCCGGGATGTTGCCCGGCAGGTCGGTGTCGAGCAGATACAGCTTATTGAGGCCCACCTTGGCCAGCCATACCTTGACCTCGACCAAGCGCCCGGGCATCTCGACATGGATATGCACTTCGCTGCCGTCGTCGTGCCGGGCCGGCTCGACCGGCAGGTCGTCGAAATCGGAATCGGTATAGGTCGCGACCTGGTTGCCGTCGTTGTCGATCCGTTGCGAGAAATAACCCTGGCGGTAGAACAGGCCGACGGCGACGAAAGGCAGGCGCATGTCGGCCGCCGCCTTGCAGTGATCGCCGGCCAGGATACCGAGGCCGCCGGAATAGATCGGAAAACTCTCGTGGAAACCGAACTCGGCACAGAAATAGGCGATCAGATCGCCCGGTTTCAGGCCAATCGGCATTTGCAACCGTAGCGGCTCGCCGTGATAAGTATCGTAGGCCGACAGCACCCGGTTGTAGTTGCCGAGGAAGACGTGATCCTCCGCCGCCTCGTTCAGGCGCTCTTCGTCCACCCGCTTCAGGAAGGTCTTGGGGTTATGGCCGACGGCCTCCCACAGACCGGGGTGCAAGCGGGCGAACAGCGTGCGCGTCGGTCGATCCCAGCTATACCAAAGGTTCTCGGCCAGCTCGCTCAAACGCGCCAGCCTGTGCGGAATGCGTGGATTGACCTCGACCGTATAGGACGTGCCCGGCTTCAACATCTTGTTTTCCCTTTCTTCTAAGGCATTTCAACAATCTATCGTCAGCAAGTTCCAGGCCAATTTTCCAGCCGGAGCCCGCTTGTCTGCCGGACACTGTAGCGGGCGCTTATGTCTCCCGGATGAAATGTTCGCGGTAATAGCGCAATTCCGCGATCGATTCGCGGATATCCGCCAGTGCCGTGTGATTGTTCTCCTTGACGAAGCCCTCCATCAGACCCGGCCGCCAGCGCTTGGCCAGCTCTTTCAGGGTGGAGACATCGAGGTTGCGGTAATGGAAGTAAGCCTCCAACTTGGGCATATGCCGCGCCAAAAAGCGGCGGTCCTGGCAAATCGAGTTGCCGCACATCGGCGAGCCGCGCGACGGCACGTGCTTTTGCATGAAGGCGATCATCTGCGCCTCGACCTCCGCCTCGGACAGCGGCGAGGCCTTGACCTTGTCGATCAGGCCGGACTTGCCGTGGGTGCCCTTGTTCCACGCGTCCATCGCATCCAGCACCGCATCGGCCTGGTGCACCACGAGCACCGGCGCCTCTTCCAGGATGTTGAGCTGGCTGTCGGTCACGATCAATGCAACTTCCAATACCCTGTCGTTGTCGGGGTCCAGGCCACTCATTTCCATATCGACCCAGACCAAATTGTTCGCATCTTGCGCCATAAAAACCACCTCGAAATCAGGGCCGGCCATTGTGGCATAATCGGCTTCACCGCGTCAGCAAAGCCCTAGAGCCTATTTCAATAGGAAACATACCCCGCGTTGAGGCCAGGATCGGATGGATGCAAGGCGCGTCGCGCAGTCGATGGTCGTTCCATCGACAAGCGGCGCAACGCCGCAGACGCCGATCATGGCCTCAACCCATGGGGCCGGCTGCCTGCGGGCGTTTATGCCCTTTAGGGTGCATTGCTACGTTGCGGGTGACTCGTGGAGAATGACTACACTTCGTCCCCCGCGCCTTGCACTGCATCCCGCAGGTAACCGGCGCGGGGTGTGTTTTCTACTGAAATAGGCTCTTAACTCATGCCGTTTTTCACGAAGTTGTTCCTCGCCGCCGTCATCGTCACCTTCGGCCTTCGGCTCTGGCTCGCGCTTCGCCAGATGCGCCATGTCTGGCAGCATCGCGACCAGCCGCCCGCCGCTTTCGCCGGCGAGATCGACTTGGCCGATCACCAAAAGGCCGCGGCCTACACCCTGGCCAAAATGCGCCCCGCCTTGGTGCAGCTTGCCATTGAAACGGGCGTGTTGATCGCACTGACCCTGGGCGGCGGCCTGCACAGGCTTTATGCCACCACCGCCAATTGGTTCGACAACGAATTGCTGCACGGCACCGCCTTCCTGCTGACGATGATGGCCCTGCTCACGATCAGCGAATTGCCGGTCGCGCTCTACCGCCAATTCAAGGTCGAGGCCCAATTCGGCTTCAACCGGCAAAGCCTGGCCGGCTTCATCGCCGACCATGTCAAACAGGCCGTGCTCGGCCTGCTGCTGGGCGGGCCGCTGATCCTGGCCGTGCTCTGGCTGATGGGGGCCATGGGCGAATACTGGTGGTTCTATGTCTGGCTGACCTGGATGGGTTTCAACGTACTGATGCTGGCGCTCTACCCCACCGTCATCGCACCGTTGTTCAATAAGTTCTCGCCGCTCGACGATGCCGGCCTGCGCGAACGCATCGAGGGTCTGCTCGCCCGCTGCGGCTTCGCCACCCAGGGGGTGTTCGTGATGGACGGCTCGCGTCGCAGCAGCCACGGCAATGCCTATTTCACCGGCCTGGGCGCGGCCAAGCGCATCGTGTTCTTCGACACCCTGCTCAAGCAACTGTCGCCGACGCAAGTCGAGGCCGTGCTCGCGCATGAACTCGGCCACTATCGGCTCAAGCACGTGGCCAAACGCATCAGCCTGCTGGCTGCGCTTAGCCTCGGCCTGCTGTACCTGCTGGCTCAACTCAAGGCCGCCCCCTGGTTCTATCAGGACCTCGGCGTCATGGCCCAATCCGATGCCGCCGCGCTCGCCCTCTTCCTGCTGATCTCGCCGGTGTTCCTGTTCCCGATCACGCCGTTGATGAGCCTGTATTCGCGCAAGCACGAGTTCGAGGCCGATGCCTATGCCGCGCGGCAGGCCGATGCCGGCCAGTTGGTCTCGGCCCTGGTCAAGCTCTATCGCGACAACGCCACCACGCTAACCCCCGACCCGATCTACTCGCTGTTCTACGACAGCCACCCGAAGGCGGCCGAGCGCATCGGCCGGCTGCAAACCCGATAACGACAAAGCCCGAGAGGACCCCATCATGAGCGACAATTTCTGCGATCTCGCCAAAGGCAAATGCAAACCCTGCGAGGGCGACGTGCCGCCCTTGTCAGCGGAGCAAATCGCCAAGTTCCTGCCCGAGCTCAAGGGCTGGCAAGTCGTCGACGGCAAGCTGCGGCGCGACTTCAAGTTCGCCGACCACTACGTGACCATGACCTTCGTCAATGCGATCGCCTGGGTCTCGCATCAGCAGGGCCATCACCCCGACCTCGCCGTCGGCTACAACACCTGCCGAGTGGAATACATCACCCACGCGATCAATGGACTGTCTGAAAGCGATTTCATTTGTGCGGCCAAGATCGATGCCCTATTCGATCTGTGATACGCGACATGAAACCAGGGGAAATCGCTTCGGTGAAGGCTAATGTGCACATCGTGCACGTTAAGCCGCAGAGCGGCGGCCGCAACCAAAGCGATTTCATTTGTGCGGCCAAGATCGATGCGCTGTTCGATCTCTAAGAGACGCGGTTGAATACCGGCCGGATCGTCGCCACCTTCGGCAAGCACTGCCTGGTCCAGGCCGACGCGGCCATCGTCGATTGCGTCAGCCGCGGCCGCAAGGCCGACATCGCCTGCGGCGACCATGTCGAGTTCAAGCCCACCAGCCCGGGCAACGGCGTAGTCGAACGCGTGCAACCGCGGCGCAACCTGCTCTATCGCTCCGATCCATTCAAGGTCAAAAATTTCGCCGCCAACCTCGACCAGGTGCTGGTGGTCACCGCGGCCGAGCCCGGCCTCAACGAAGACCTGCTCAACCGCTGCCTGGTCGCGGCGCAAGCCGCCGGCATCCCCGCCTGCATCGTGCTGAACAAAGCCGATCTGGCGCCAACCGAGGCACTGCACGCCTACCTGAAAGCCTACGAGGCCATCGGTTATCCGCTGCTCCCGGTGTCGGCCAAAAACGACGTATCGCCGCTGCTCCCCCTGCTGACCGGCAAGACCTCGGTACTGATCGGCCCATCCGGCGTGGGCAAGAGCACGCTCGTCAACGCGCTGGTGCCCGAGGCCGATGTCCGCACCGCGGAAATCTCGCGCGCGCTCAATGCTGGCCGCCATACCACCACCCATACCCGCTTATACGAATTGCCGGGCGGCGGCGCCCTAATCGACTCGCCGGGCATGCAGGAATTCGGCCTGCACCACCTCGGCCTCGACGAACTGCAAGCCGCCTTCCCAGAATTCAGGCCCTTGCTCGGCCAGTGCCGTTTCTACAATTGCCGGCACTTGAAGGAACCGGACTGTGCGATCGCCGTCGCCACAGCCGGCGGCAGCATCTTGCCGGCGCGATTGAAGGCCTATCAAACGCTGGTCGGGGAGCAGCTGGCGGCCGGACAGTTGCACAAATAGCATTTAGAATCGCAGGCAGTACACGCTCAGGAGTCCACCAATGATTGCTCTATATGAGGCCCGTGCCGCAGGCCTCTTGGCAAAAAGTCACCTCGCCCGCAATCTGATCGCCGGCGTCGTGGTCGCCGTGGTCGCGCTACCCTTGTCGCTGGCCTTCGCCATCGCCAGCGGCGCCAAGCCGGAGGCCGGGCTGTACACCGCCATCGTCGCCGGCTTCTTGGCCGCGGCCTTGGGCGGCAGCCGGGTGCAGGTCTCCGGCCCAACCGGTGCCTTCATCGTCATCCTGGCTGCGATCACTGCCAAATACGGCTTCGACGGCTTGCAAATCGCCACCTTCATGGCCGGCCTGATCCTGCTTGGCATGGGCCTGGCTAAACTCGGCGGCATCATCAAGTTCATCCCGACCCCGGTGGTGGTCGGCTTCACCACCGGCATCGCCGTCATCATCTTCGTCAGCCAATGGAAGGACTTCTTCGGCCTACCGGCACCTAACGGCCACCACTTCCACGAGAAGTTCCTTGAGCTGGCTCAATCGCTGCCGCATCTGCACCCGGCCACCACGGGGCTCGCCTTGCTCGGCCTGCTGCTGGTCATCCTGTCGCCGCGCGTGCTACCCCGCACCATCCCTGGCCCGCTGGTGGCCATGGTCTGCGTGACGCTGATCCAAGCCTGGTTCCAGTTTCCCGGCGTCGCCACCATTGGTAGCGCCTTCGGCGGCGTGCCCTCCAACCTACCGACCTTCCACTGGCCTGAGATCACCCTGGCCCGCGTGGTGGAGTTGATCGGCCCGGCCTTCACCATCGCCATGCTCGGCGCGATCGAGTCCTTGCTGTCGGCGGTCGTGGCCGACGGCATGACCGGCACCCGGCACAACTCCAACCAGGAGCTGATCGGCCAAGGCATTGCCAATGTCTGCTCGCCGATGTTCGGCGGTTTCGCCGCCACCGGCGCCATCGCCCGCACCGCCACCAACGTCCGCAACGGCGCCACCAGCCCGGTGGCCGGCATCACCCATGCCGTGGTACTGCTCGCCATTGTGCTGGCCGCCGCACCGCTGGCGGCCAATATCCCGCTGGCCGGCCTGGCCGCGATCCTGTTTGTCGTCGCCTACAACATGAGCGAATGGCGCCACTTCCTGAACCTGGCCCGCACCTCGCCGAACAACGACAAGGCCATCCTGTTCATCACCTTCTTCCTGACCGTGTTCACCGACCTGGTGCTGGCGGTCAACGTCGGGGTCATCCTGGCCGCGCTGCTGTTCATGAAGCGCATGGCCGAGACGGTCAAGGTAGAGGGTGTCGAGACCGAGGAGATCATGACCGCCTGCGCCACCGGCGTGCCGCCCGGCGCCCAGGTCTACTCGATCGACGGTCCTTTCTTCTTCGGCGCCGCGGAGACCTTCGAGAGCACGCTGCTGGGCATCGGCAGCCGCGTGCGCCTGGTCGTGCTGCGCCTGGGCCGGGTACCCTTGATCGATGCCACCGGGCTGGCCGTGCTGGACCGGATGACCAGTCACCTGGCCAAGCAAGGGGTGAAGGTCGTGATCTGCGAAGCCAACGAGCGCATCGTGGCCAAACTGAGAAACGCCGGGATCGCCGAGCGGCTGGGGCCGGATGGCCTGCAGACCGATATCGCCGCCGCCCTGGCCGCCGCCGAACGCCTGCTCACCCACGGCTGATTTTGCGGCTTGCCACAGCCGAACCCCACGGCCGCCCCGAGTTGGCTAGAATAGGTTGAACGCACAGCCAGGTGCCGCCCTATTCCTTACCGCCACCCTTTCACAAAGCGCATTTGAATAATGACCGCATCGAAGGCCGATCAAGCGCTGTATGAGCGTGAGCGCGAGCACGAGGCGCTGAACCAGCACGCCATCGTCAGCATCGCCGATGCCGCGGGCACCATCACCTACGTCAACGACAAGTTCTGCGAGATCAGCGGCTATCGCCGCGAGGAACTGCTCGGGCAAAACCACCGCATCATCAAGTCCGGCGAGCACCCCGTCGAGTTCTATCGCGAACTCTGGCGCACCATCGCCAGCGGCAATACTTGGCAGGGCGAGGTCTGCAACCGGCGCAAGGATGGCCGCTTGTACTGGGTGGAATCGACCATCACGCCCTTCCTCGATAGCAACGGCATCCCCTATCAGTACGTCTCCATCCGCACCGACATCACCCACGTCAAGGCGGCCGAGGCGGCGGTACGTGCCAGCGAAGCCCGGCTGAACTTCCTGGTCTCATCCAGCCCGGTCAGCATCTATTCCTGTGCGACCTGCCCGCCCTATGTCGTGACTTACGTCAGCCCCAACGTCAAGGCGATGCTGGGTTTCACGCCGGAGCAATTCACGGACAACCCGAATTTTTGGGCGGACAACATCCACCCGGAAGATCGCGAACGCGTGCTCGGCGAGCTGGCCAGGTTATCCGAACTCGACTTTCAGGAACACGAATACCGCTTCCGCACCCACGGCGGCAACTACCGCTGGGTGCACGACATGCTGCGGCTGATCCGCGACGAGGACGGCAAGCCGTTGGAGATCGTCGGCTATTGGTTCGACATCACCGAACGCAAACGCGCCGAGCAGCAGGCCGAGGCGCACAAGGAAAGGCTACGCCGCGGCCAGGTCTACGCCAACATCGGCACCTGGGACTGGAATATCCAGACCGGCGAGCTATTTTGGACCGAGCGCATCGCACCGCTGTTCGGTCACCGGGAAGGCGAATTGGAGACCTCCTACGAGAACTTCCTCGCCGCAGTCCACCCCGACGACCGCAATGCGGTCGTCGATGCGGTCAATGCCTGCATCGAGTGCGACGTGCCCTATGAAATCGAACACCGCGTGGTATGGCCGGACGGCACGGTGCGCTGGCTGCTGGAACGCGGCGCCGTGCTACGCGATGCCGCAGGCAAGCCGAGGCAAATGCTCGGCGTGGTGCAGGACATCGACGATCGCAAGCGGGCCGAACTAGCCCTGGCCGAGCGCGAACGGCAATTGCGCGAGGCCCAAACCCTCGCGCGCATCGGCAATTGGGTCGCGGATATCCGTACCGGCCACCTCGCCTGGTCGGACGAGATCTACCGCATCTTCGGCTACGAGCCGGGCAGTTTCGAGCCCAGCGTCGCCGCCTTCCATGCCGCCGTGCATCCCGACGACCGGGAAAAGGTGCGCGAGAGCGAGCAGCGCGCGGAAAAAACCGGGCGCCACGACGTGGTGCACCGCATCGTGCGGCCGGACGGCACGGTGCGCCACGTCCATGAACTGGCCCAGGCCGAGGTCGATGCCGCCGGCAATTTGCTTAAGCTCGCCGGCACGGTACAGGACATCACCGAACGCGTGGAGGCCGAACAGGCCTTGATCGCCGCCCGCGAGGAAGCGGAGCGCGCCAACCAGGCCAAATCGGAGTTCCTCTCCAGCATGAGCCATGAACTGCGCACGCCGATGAACGCCATCCTCGGTTTCGCCCAATTGCTGGAATTCGACAATCGACTCAACCGCGACCAGAAGGATAATGTGCACGAGATCAGCAAGGCCGGTTACCACTTGCTTGACCTCATCAATGAAGTACTGGACCTGTCGAAGATCGAAGCCGGCCGCATCGATCTCTCGATCGAGCCGGTCGGCCTGGCCGGACTGATCGAGGAATGTCTAAACCTGGTGCAACCGCTGGCCATGGCGCGGAACATCGGTCTTGCCTCCCAGTGCGACCAGGGTGCCGCTATGCGCGCCGACCGGATTCGCTTGAAACAGACATTGCTGAACCTGCTATCCAATGCCATTAAGTACAATCGCGAAGGTGGCCACGTGTTCCTGAGCGTGCAGAGCGCGGAGCGAAATTTCCTGTGCCTGTCGGTGACGGATACCGGCATCGGCATCCCAGCCGAAAAGCTGAACGAGATATTCCAGCCCTTCCACCGTCTCCATGCCGGCGACAACCATGTCGAAGGCACCGGCATCGGCCTCAATATCAGTCAACGCCTGATCGAGATGATGGGCGGCAGCATCGGCGTAAACAGCACAGTCGGCGTCGGCAGCACCTTCTGGATCGAACTACCGGAGGCAAACATCGTCACGCCGGATGGCGTGCCTGTCGCCACTGACAACGCCACCCCGGCCTTGGCGGCGGAACAGCTGTATCAAGTGCTGTACATCGAGGACAACCCCGCCAACATCAAACTGATGACAAGCATCCTCACACAGCGCCGGCACATCCGCTTGGCCACAGCGCATACCCCCGCGCTGGGACTCGAACTGGCCTTATCTCGGATGCCCGATCTGATCCTGCTCGACATCAACATGCCGGACATGGACGGCTATGAACTCATGCACATCTTCCAGGGCAATGTCGGCCTGAAGAACATCCCCGTCGTCGCCATCACCGCCAACGCCATGCCGCATGACCTGGCGCGAAGCAGGAAGGCCGGCTTTGTCGAATACCTCACCAAACCCCTCGACGTCGCGCGTTTTCTGCAGGTGGTGGATGCCCTGCTTGACGGCAAGACGCGGTAAGACAGCAAGGCGGGGGTTGGCTACCGGTTGCGGCCGTTTCGGCCGCCGCTGCGCGGCTTAACCTGCTAAAGCAGGTTTATCCTAGAGGGCACAAGAACCTGCACTGAAACGAACTGCTGTCCATAGCCAGAACACAGCCGAGCGGCCACTTATTCAGGCCAGTGTTTGATGTATCTCTTCAGCAGTTCGTTTTCATAATGCGCGTATTTGAGGGAGGCTTTGGCGATGTCATGCAGGGACATCACGCCGATTAGCTTGTCGCCGTCCATCACGACCAAATGGCTGATCCGATTCTTGGTCATCACATCGCGAGCGTAATCGACCGAATCCTCTTGCGAGCCGACGAAGGGCTCCTTGTCCATAACCTCACTGACATGAACGTCAGCCAAAGAGCAGCCTTTGGCCGCCATGCCGCGAATCACGTCACGCTCGGTGATATAGCCGACCATCACGTCTTTATCCAGCACCACCAGCGAACCGATGTTGTTGTGCACCATCAACTTGACCGCCTCGGCAACGCTCGCACCCGGCGTGATACTGAAAATTTGGGCACTGTCCTTGCTGGCGAGAATTTCGCGAATGAGCATGATCGTCTCCTAATCGTTATCGCGGACTTGGCCGCACCAAACCGGCCTCCACCTGCGCGCGCTTGGCTTCGCCCTGCAACAAGGCAATCAATTCCAGCGCAAAGTCCATCGCCGTGCCCGGTCCGCGTGAAGTCACTATCCGGCCGTCCACCACAACGGCATCGTCCAGGTAAGTCGTGGCCGGGAGGTTCAGTTTATCGAGAAAACCGGGGTAGCTGGTGGCCTTTTTTCCATGGAGCAGCCCGGCCTCGGCCAGCGCAATCGGCGCCGCACAGATAGCGACGGTGTATTTGCCCGCCGCTGCCATCTTTTTCAGCAAGGCCTGAATGCGGTGATCCTGTTTTAGGTTTTCCGCGCCGGGCATGCCGCCGGGCAGCGCGATCATGTCGAAGTCTTGGCCGAGCACCGCATCGAGCGTCGCATCCGGCTGCATGCGCATACCACGCGCGCCTTGCACCAGACCAGGCGTCAAACCGGCCGTGACCACGTCGATGCCGGCCCGGCGCAAGAGGTCGACGAGGGTCACTGCCTCAAGGTCTTCGAAACCCGGCGCTAACGGAACCAATACTTTGCTCATGTTCCACTCCTTGCCAAACGCGCGAATTCGTCGCGCGAACGCTCGGCACAATCGCCGAGGGAAACGCCGTAAAAATAATTGCCGCTCAGGGCCAAGGGCTGGCCGGCCAAGATTCGGTCGACCGCGGCCACCCAGGCGGCGTGTCCGGCCTTCAATGCGGGCAAACGGCTGGTGCGTTCGGCGACGGCAACCATCGCCGTGGGATCGACATCGAGTACGCGAGCGATGCGTTCGAGCTTTTCATCCTGGGTCAGCCGGCTCGGCCGAAAGTGAAAGGTGAAACCGCGAAAACGCACGTCCGGCACGATATCGCGCGACACCGCCGAATAGAAATCCTGGTCGATGCCGATCAGCCCGGCCAGTTCCGGCAGCGCAAGCTGCGCCTTGGGCAAGACCACGGCCAAGCTCTCCACCTCGGCCGGCGCGATCTGCGCCAGACGCCGCGCCAGATCGGGATAGGCCTCGGCCAGCAAACGCGCCGCCGCCCAAGCCGGCACGGCCAGGCCCAAGCGCCGGCAGGTCAAAACCTCCGCGCCCGCGTGCAGCCGAAAGCCTTCCGCCGCCCGCTCGATGCGCTCCACTGGAACGCCGGTACGCAATTCGCAGCCAGTGACCAAGGCCTCGGCCAGCCCGGCCAACCCGCCAGGCAAGGTATAACTGCGCGGCACGTCCTTGCGCCGCGGTTTCTTGCGGAAGAGCAATTCGGCCGGAAAGTCGTCGGCCGGCTGCGCCAAGACCGCACTGAAGGCGTGGCGCAACAGGCCCTCGTAGCTCGGCTGGCCGAACACACGCGCGTAGTAGCCACGCAGACCGAAACCGGATTTGTCTGTGACGAATAGCCGCGGCAACGATGCGAGCAGGCTCGGCCAATGCAAGCGCGCAAACACCGATTGCAAACGCCGGCCGTCCCATAACCGCCACGGCGCCTTATGCCGGGCCTGCAGGCGCTGCAAGGCGGCTGCGTCGAGCAATTCGAGCAAGGCGCCATAGGAGTTGTAGGCGGTGTGCGCCGCCAGCTCGGCCCAGAACCCCTCGGCCGCGCCATCGAAGCGGTGACTGGCCAAGCAGCCGCCGACGCGGCGATCGCCTTCCACCAGCAAGGTACGCCAACCGTGCGCCACGCTGCGGCGAGCCAAGGTCAAGCCGGAGACACCGGCACCGACGACAATCAGGTCATAACGATCCATGATCCGACGGTAACGCGACCGCGGTCGCTTGGCAACGTGCTAATTGTCGGTGAAGCGGTGGATCAGGCGACGGTCGCGCTTGGTCGGCCGGCCCTTGATCGCCTGTCCCGGGTCGGCCTGGATTTTGCGCTCGGCTACCTGCCGCTGACGCTGGGCATGGCTTGCCGCATCTTCGAGGTAGAGTGTCTTGGCCACCGTGGCCGGGCCGCGCCGGTCGGCCAGCTCGGCGACAACGACATCCCAGGTAGAGTCGCCGATATGGATCAGCAAACTGTCGCCCGGTTTCAATTCCTTGCTCGGTTTGCAGCGTTCGCCATTGAGTTTGACCTTACCGCCCTCCACCGCCTGGCTGGCCAGGCTGCGGGTCTTGAAGAAACGGGCGGCCCATAACCATTTATCGATCCGAACACGCTGAAAGGATTGCTCGCTCAAATGAACCCCCCTCCGATATGGGCCGCTGCATCCCGCTCCGGGGTCGCATCCCCGCAAGCGGGGCCCCTGCTCCGCCCTGCGCGGTCGCCCCATAACCATTTATCGATCCGCAGCCATTGCGAAGCTTGGCCGTTCATCATGAACAGCCGATTTATTCGCGTCCAGCCATCGAGGGTATGCCGGGCAAACTCGCCTAAAATGAGGCATCGCTCCATTGACACGGCCCCATCATGCCACTTCGCTTCATTGCGGCCCTCGCCGTCTGCCTCAGCGCGTTGGCCGCTTGCGCCAGTCCCGAGCAGCAGGACCCGGCCTCGCCCGCCTATCTTTATCCTGCCGGCATCCGCTTGGTCCTGAATCAACCGTTCGAAATAGCGGCCGATTCGGCAACGGCCCGCTTTCAATCGGGCCGCATCGTGGCGCCCAATACCGTACGCACGGCCGAGCCCTACTGCATTCTGGAAGTCGACAGCATCGATGCCAAACCCCAGCGCATCGAGCCCGACACCTTCGTCGTCACCAAGGTTTTGCGCAGCGTCCCCGAAGTGGATGCCGTCGCCGGCTTCTTCATCCGCAACGCCTATGCCGACGACGAAACGCCCAGCCTGCGGTTCTTTAAAACCGTGTTTCTGCTGCACTCCGACCGGCAGCCCGGTGTACGCAGCCTCACCTGCCAGCATCACCAATACGCCGCCGGCACCGGCAGGCCGCGCCACCTGACCTTGCCGGAGATTCGCCAGGCATTCGGCCCTTGGTTCAGCCTGCAACTGCCGGGCGAGGCTTCGCCCCACTGACATCGCGGGTCAATAGCTGAACTCGCCCTGCCACTGGCCGCCGCGATAATCCAGCTTCAGCCAATGCGGCACAAAACGCTGTGGCTCGCCGGTGGGTAGATCGACCAACATGTCTTCGGGATCGGTATCGGCAACCGAACAACCGCCTTTGCTCATGACCGGCCGGAAACTCAGGCTCAATTCCTGCCCCAGCCATGCCACTTCCCCGCGCGGCGGCCGCTCGAACAACAAACGCTTGCGGATCAAGCAACTGAAATACAGCTCCATTTCCACATGCAGCGGTGTCGATCTAGCTTGCAAGGCCCGCCTCGCCGAGGCCGTCAAGTGCACGACCAGCTCGCGCCCCATCAACTGAACCTTATGTTCCACTTTCATCCCCTCCTTGCTTCGCTCTCAAGCCGGGCCTTGCCGCCCGCCAGTTCGTAGCTGCCCCCGGCCACCGGCACCTCGACCGGCCAATCCATTTGCTTACGCACCGTCTCGGCGAAGCCGATTGCCGTTTCCTCCTCGCCATGCACCACGAAGGTCGCCTTCGGCGGCCGCTTGAACCGGCGCAGCCAGCCGAGCAGCGCATCGCGGTCGGCGTGGGCCGACAGCCCACCCAAGGTATAGAGTCCAGCCCGCACCGCCACCCACTCCTTGAATATCTTCACACTGCGCGCCCCGTCCACCAGCTTGCGGCCCAGGGTGCCCTGGGCCTGAAAGCCGGTGATGATCACCGAACACTCGGGCCGAGGCAGATTGAACTTGAGATGATGCTTGACGCGCCCGGCATCGCACATGCCCGAGGCCGAGATGATCACCGCCCCTGCGCTGATCTTGTTCAGGGCCATCGAGTCTTCCACGCTCTCGGTGAAGCGAATGTAGGGGCCGCCGCCGTTGTTGCGGGTCCAGGCCAGCAGATTCCGCCCCTCGACATCGAGTTCGGCCCGATGCTTCAGCGTGATCTCGGTCGCCTGGGTGGCCATGGGTGAATCGACAAAGATCGCGGTATGCGGGGGAATCTTGCCCTCACGGATGAACTCGGTCAGCAAGAAGAGAATCTCCTGGGTGCGGCCGACGGCGAAGGACGGGATGATGACGTTGCCCTTCTTGTGCACCAGGGTCTCGTTCAGCGCGCCGATGAATTCATGAATGGTCGCCTCATAGCTCTTGTGCAGGCGGTTGCCATAGGTCGATTCGACCAACAGATAATCGGCCTCCTCGACCGGCACCGGGTCGTTCATCAACGGTCGGCCCGGCATGCCAAGATCGCCGGAGAACACCAGTTTTCGGGTCTCGCCGCCCTCCTGCAGCCAGACCTCGACGATGGCCGCCCCCAGGATATGGCCGGCATCGCGAAAACAGACCGCCACCCGTTCGTGCGGCTGAATCGTCTCGTCGTAATCGATGCGCTCCAGCCGTTTGAGCGCGGTCTGGGCCTGGGTCACGGTATAGAGCGGCGCCGATTCGCCCTTCAACTCGCCGCGCCGCTTGTGCTTGGCATAATTGCGCCACTCCGCCTCCTTTTCCAGGATGAAGGCCGAATCCGGCCACATCACCTGCAACAAGTCGGCGGTGGCCGAGGTGCAGAAGACCGGGCCGCGAAAGCCCAGGTTGACCAAGCGCGGGATCAGGCCCGAGTGGTCGATATGGGCATGGGTCAACACCACGAAATCGATGGTCTCGGGGTCGAAGCTCGGCGTGTGCCGATTCTTGATCTCCGCCGCCTTGCCGCCCTGGAACATGCCGCAATCGACCAAGAAGCGCAGGCCGGCCGGAGCCTCGCTTTCGACCAAATAGCAAGAGCCGGTCACTTCCCGAGCCGCACCGAAAAAGGTCAATCGCATGATTCAACGCCTCCTGATTTTCAGATTATCACGACAAGGCCCCAAAAGCTGGACACAATGAAGACCTGCACTAGGCTGTATCTATGAAGTCAAAACAGGGAGGGAAAAATGGCCAATCGAAAAAAAGTGCTCAACATCGGCGTCTTGTTGGATAACAACAAACTCTTTCGCGAAGCGCTCGGCCACGATGAGAGCTTGGATCTCATCATCGAGCCCAAAGACGTGAACCAGATGCTGCGTTATTTCCAGAAGCTGGCCAAGGAAGGCAAGCAAATCCAGCGGCTCATTCTCATGGGCCACGGCTCGAAGAGCGGCCACCATATCGGGCTGTTAAGGCCTGAAGATGTCGACCGAAAAATCATTCGCGGCCTGCGGGAAGAGCGGTACAAGGTCAAAGGCGAATTGGCCGGGGAGATCGGCCAAGCCAAAAAGGCCCTGGCCGCCGCCAGTTCCGATGGCGAAAAACAGAAACTGCGCACCAAGCTGGACGGCCTGGAACAGCGTTTGCGCACCGTCTCCGCGGGCTATGAAGACGGCACGCTCAAGGAGCAGGCCTTCGCCGACATCGAGGATTTGATGGCCCCCGACGCCACGGTCGGCTTGCTCAACTGCGAGGCCGCCGCCACCTCGGCCGGCAAGCAGTTCATGCGCGACCTGGCCGATATCTTGGTCTCGAAGCACGGCGGAACGGTGATCGGCAACGAGGACAAAATCCAGGTAAAAAAGATCAGCCCCGTGCTCGCCTGGATTACCGGCAAGCCCGACTATCTGGCCAAACCGCTTGGCAACTGGGTGGTCATCGACAAATCCGCCACTGGCAAATCGCGGCGGAAGTGCGGCGCGGCCTGCAAGGATTTTGAACGCTATGGTTTCTGCGACCGGCCCGCCGCAAAAAACGGCGGCCCGTGTTATCAGCACCGCTAGCGCCCGCATCCACGCGGCTGAAATTGGCTTCCATCCCCGAGCAAACACTTCGACGCCACGCTGCCGGCCCAGGCCGGCCGGCTATCCAACGCCGTCTCGTTTCGGCAAAATTGGCCGATGAAAAGGCCATCCCGCTTATCGTGAACTCAGCCGTGCTTGCAGGTCTTTTTTCCAGTCCGGGAGAAAGCTCGCCGTGAAGTCTTTGCTGATCGGCAAGCTCGCCATTGTCGCCTGCCTACTCGGCGTATACGCCGATGCGACCGCCGCCGATGTCGCTGCCAAACCGCCCACCCTGTCCGCGCCGCAGCTCAAGGCCTTGTTGCCCAAGCTGCAAACAGGCGGCTACGTCTTCTTTTTCCGCCATGCCGCCACGGATATGTTCCAACTCGACGACCATCCCACCATCGGCGACTGCACAACGCAACGCCCCCTGTCCGACGAAGGCCGAGCGCAAGCCCGCATGATCGGCAAGGCCTTCCATAAGCAGAAAATCCCCGTCGGGGTCGTACTGAGCAGCCCATTCTGCCGCTGTGTGGAGACCGCACAACTGGCCTTCGGCAGGGCCGCTGTAGACGATAGCCTGTTCTTCGCCACCCGCCTGTCGGCCGGCGAACGCAAGGCCAATGCCGAAAAACTGCGCAAAAACATCGCCAGACACCCGGACGCCGGCAGCAATACCGTCATCGTCGCGCACAATGCCAACATGATGGAGGCCTATGGCATCTGGCCCAATGAAGAAGGCGACGCCTTGCTCTTCAAACCCGACAGCAACAGTCCGGGCCAGCCTATCGCCGAAATTCCCGTCGGCCTTTGGCAAGGCCTGATCAAGTGAATTTCGACCCCACGCCATCGTGATCGGCAAGCTCTCGCTCGCGCAACGCCTGACCCTGATCGCCGTCATCTCGACGCTGGCGGTCGGCCTGGTCATCGGCAGCATGAATTATTCGACGCGGCAATACGAAGACCTATTGAACTACTTGACCCAAAAGGACTTACCAAACCAGGAAAAGGTCGCCGTCGCCTATATCGAGTTCGCCGAGATCAACGGCGAATTGTTCAAATTATTGGAAAGCAACCAAGACAAGGCGCATGACAACGGCGACATCTACCGGCGCGGCCGCCTGTTGATCGACCGGCTGGAACGGCTGGAGCAGCACGCCGTCAAAGATCGCTTCGACCTGAGCGGCCCCGAATCCAAGCCCTTGCCGGCCTTGCTGAGCGGCATTTCGGAATACAAAAACACGGTCATCATGACCCTGGAAACGGTTCTGGCCGACCACGACCTGACCTTGCTCTATACCACCCGCATCGGCAACCGCTTCAACCGGGTCAACGACGCCTTTATCCGCCTGCAAGAGAGCGTTCGGAACGATATCACCGAAGACATCCGCGACAATTCCCAGTCCATCCGCGAGCAGCTGATCCTGTTGGACCTGGCGACCGCCTTGCTGGTCGCGCTGCTGGTGGGGCTTTCCCTGCGCATCAGCCTGTGCCTGGTACGGCAGCATCGCTACCTGGCCGACAGCCTCGATCGCCTGCGCCAAGGCGATACCGACGCCGGCACGGCCGCCCCGATCGACGATGCCGCCTTCGCGCCGTTGCAAGCCGCCCTGGATGCCTTTCGCAACACCTTGCGCGACTTGCGCGCGTCGGAACACAGCCTCGCCGAGAAGAATCTGGCCCTGGAACAAAAGGCGGCGGAACTGGCCGAGGCCCGCAATACCGCGCTACGCGCCAGCGAAGCCAAATCCCAGTTCCTCGCGACTGTGAGCCACGAGCTGCGCACCCCGATGAACGGCTTCATGGGCATGGCCCAGCTCTTGGCCGAAACGCCGCTGACGCGGGACCAGCGCGAGATGCTGGATACCGCCATACAATCGGCGCAGCACCTGCATAAGCTGATCGAGAACATCCTCGATTACTCCAACATCGATCGCGGCCAACTGAAATGCGAGATGCGGCCATTCGACCTGCGGCGACTGGTCGAGGAGGCCGCCGCCAGCCACCGCGCTGCCGCGCACGACAAGAAACTGGCACTCCAGAGCGCGGTCGATACCGACTTGCCCGGCCGGGTGATCGGCGACCCCATTCGCCTACGGCAAATCCTGGACAGCTTGCTCGACAACGCCATCAAATTCACCCACGAGGGAAAGATCGCATTGGTCGTGACCGCCTGCGGCCAGGCACGCATCCGCTTCACCGTGCATGACAGCGGCATCGGCATGACCGCCGAACAGCAAGGGAAGATATTCGATCTCTTCTCGCAGGCCGATGGCAGTTCGACCCGGCAATACGGCGGCCTCGGCCTCGGCCTGACCCTGAGCCAACAACTGGTCAAGCACCTGGGCGGCCTGATCCGGCTCGAAAGCCAGCCAGGCCAGGGCTCGACCTTCCATGTCGAACTGCCGCTGCCCCCGGTACCCGACGAAGCGCCGAGCCGCCCCATTGCTTCGCCACCCGAGCATGTCGGCGATGAAAAACGCCGGATTCTCGTCGTGGAAGACAATGCGATGAACCGCAGCCTGGCCAAGGCCATGCTGAACAAGCTCGGCTACGACTACCGTTTCGCGGAGAACGGCCAAGAGGCGCTGGATCGATTGCGCCAGGACAACTTCGACCTGATCGTCATGGATTGCCAAATGCCGGTGATGGACGGCTACGAAGCCAGCCGGGCGATACGGCATGCCGAAGCCGGCACCGGCAACCATATCCCGATTCTGGCGGTGACCGCCAACGCGATGAGCGGCGACCGTCAACGCAGCCTGGATGCCGGCATGGACGACTACCTGAGCAAACCCTATACGATCGAACAGCTTGGCGAAAAGATCGCCACGCTGCTGAATTGGCCCACCGTGCTCTAAGCCTCGTTCGATATGGCCAAAAAAACCGGCACCGATTGGCTCGCCACCTATCGCACGCTGCATGCGCACTACGGCCCGCAGCACTGGTGGCCGGGCGAGACGCCGTTCGAGGTCATGGTCGGGG
>JAJZTS010000027.1 GCA_021848725.1 Pseudomonadota bacterium | reverse complement strand
ACAAACCGCTTCCTTGAACCATAATGAGTCTGGGATTTTGGCCCAACGTTCTCTCACGAAAGGAAACGCCATGAAGCGCATCACCCTCGCCCTCACCGCCGCCGGCCTGCTGCTCGCCGGCCCCGCCCTGGCCGACGAAGCCCTGGCCAAGAAAAACATGTGCACCACCTGCCACGCCGTCGACAAGAAGATGGTCGGCCCCTCGTTCAAGGACATCGCCGCCAAATACAAGGGCAGCAAAGACGCCGAGAAGATGCTAGCCGAGAGCATCGCCAAAGGCAGCAAGGGCAAATTCGGCGCCATGCCGATGCCGCCCCAGCCCAAGGCCGCCGGCGACGCCGCCGCACTGGCCAAGTGGATCATGGGCCTGTAAGCGGGTTTTTCGCGGACAAGAAAAAGCGGGCTGCGGCCCGCTTTTTGTTGCACCAGGAAATGTGTGACTGTCTTCTATTCGGCCTAAGCCAACCTTCATTCATCTGGCTATCTACGTCAGCAATGCTGTCGACAACGGCCGTCAGTGGTTATTTGTTATTGACGCTCGAGTATACGTAAATTAAGAAGATTAATTTGATATGGTGGGGACGTCATAGCCAGGAGCTAGCTTAGCACTACCAACACCGTACAGAGCCAACGGGTTCCTGAGCCATAGCCGAAATGCCTTATCCTCAATCCGATGGTTTGCTGAGCAGTCCACATGCCATTGACGCAGTACATATCCCGCCATTGCAGCCCTCAGCTTAAGATGTAACACGCCATCGATCATCCCAAAATCCTTTTCTGTAATTTCGGGACGTTCCCTATCCGGGTGCGCCACCAAGTCAAGTTCAACAATCCTGTTCCATTGGATATCGGAGATAGGCAGCTCGTGTTTTTCTATGGGGCCATCGTCCACGACAGTAGTGTCGCTCATCCGGCTGATAACAAAATCCAGAAAGTTCTGGTTCTTCCTGTCAAAGGCCCGGACGTGCCAGCGAAGCCCGTCAGTAGCAATTGCGAAGGGGACGATCTGTCTTTTTGACGCACCGCTGGTGTGGGACAAGTACTTCATCTGAACCGCCTTGCCCTGATGAATGGCGCGGGTTACGGGAGCCAACACGTCCATCTGCGGGCGGTTCAGTTCCATCGGCAGCTCACAAGGAATCAGCGAGCCGACCACAGGATTCACGCCATCACCGAAGCCTTGGGACAGGGCAGTCAGAACTCGTCCTGGCGCATGGTTGAACGCGGGCGCGAAACGAGATCCGATCACATAGATTTTTGTGGTGTTGTCGAAGTCGATGTTGCCGGGAAACAGCTTTCTGTACAGGGCAAGGTCGCGCGTCGCGCCTGCGGGAGCAACGCCAAAGCGCTGTTTTAAGTCAGCGCGACTGATGTCACCAAGGAAATACAACCGGAATTCGATATAGGCCAAGCGCTCACGTTGGCCTTGGCTGAGTTCTTCCAACGCCTGTAAGGCGGAATGTTCCTGTGCGGCGGTCATGGGCGCGCATTCTGCCGTAGCTTACTGTGATAGGTCAAATCATTCTCAGCTCTTGACATCGTCATTATGATTATGTATAGTGACCATAAACCGTATGTTGCGGCGGAAACCAGGAGACTCAAAATGGCCAAAAATCCACCCACCGGGGATGGGCACCGCAGCGGAGCTGTCCGTGAACGAAGTCAGACTCAGACTCCATCGGGGCACTGGGTTAAGCGAAATGCCGAAACAGGACGCTTCATGGACGTGATGACGACAGACAAGACGCCGTTCAAGGGTGTCCGCAAGGAAAAATAGGAGGCGATTGCTATGGCGTGCGCACAAACCCATCGTTTGATCGCTGCAGCTGCTGTTGGCTCATATTGCTTTTGCCAAGAAGCGGGACGGCAAGAGCAATCAATAAAGCCGTTGGCCGGGGCTTTGCTGGCCGGACAGCTGACCCAGTTACCAGACCTGCTTGAGCCAGCTGTTCATCCGAATCATCGACAATTTTTCCACAGCCTTGCCTTTGCCGGGATGCTCGGGGTGGCTACCTACAAGGTGTACCAGTGGCAGCCTGAAAGTGAGTTTGGTGAGATTGCGCGATTTGTAATGTTAGTTGGCTCGGCGGCTTACTTTATTCACTTGCTGGTTGATGCAGGATCCCCGAAATCGTTGCCTTTAGTCGGAACGCTTTAAAGAAAGGAATAGCAATGGCAAACCGAAACAACATTCATATCGTTCAACGGGGTGACCAGTGGGGCGCCCTGCGAGAAGGGGGTGAACGGGTCAGCAGTTTGCACGATACGCAGGCTGAAGCGATAGATGCAGGCCGTGAAATGGCGCGTCAGGGCCAGGGCGAGTTGTTGATCCATGGTCGCGATGGCCAAATTCGAGCGCGAGATTCTTATGGCCATGACCCCTGTCCACCGAAGGATGAGAAATGATCAAAATGGACATCAAAATTCCTAGTAAGCATGACTTGATCAAGATGGCCACGGCTGCGGCGGAAAAGAAAATCACGGAACTCGCACGGCGTGCCGCCTTACCACATGGCGGGGTGCGTATACGTTTCAACCACAAGCCAGACGGAACTCTCGCTTCGGTTGATTTCGAGGGAACCGATAAAGCGGTGCAGGCCGCACGTGAAGCGGTAGCGAGTTGATCATGCTAGGGATGCTTGAAGAGTTTCTCATGATCCTCGCGTACTCAAGGCGAGTGCAAGCAACCCTTATCTTTGGTGCGATATCTTTTATCGCAATCTCGATGTGGGGCATCTACCTGGTAGACGGTATCCAGTTTCATGGAATGCTCGCCCCTCTAACCAATCCCGTGCGAGAGGCATTGCTTGGGAGCTTTGAAAAGGCTGCCTGGGGTGCATTGGGTGCGTCTCTAATGCTGGCGATCAGAAACTATCTCAAGGACCGAAATCGATTACTGAGTCTTTGATATGAAGTGCATAGAATAAATTTAATCATTGAAAGAGGGAACGGAAATGCAAAGAATTCAGGGTGCAGTAATCAAAGAGCAAGGTGTTACGTTTGCCGTCGTCATCATCAAACAACACGTTCTCCAGTCTCAATCGGGTGCGCAAGCAGCAGCGCAGGCATTTCGGCCATATTTCCCTGGCATGCCTTTAATTCTTATGGCGCAAGATAGCCGAGGCGTCCCTACCTACTGGGGTAGAAAAGATATCGTCAATTTCTTGTCCAACATTCACATATCTCAAATTCCTTGGAAGGAATATACGTTCAACAGTTGAGAAAGTACGAATCATGACTTTGAGTAACCGACGCAGAAGGCGTGACCCAAGGTCAGCTTATCGTTATAGTGCTGACGAACAGGTCAAGGATAACCAACGGGCCGGTAAGGCCGAATTCCTGCCGTTCAACGCCCCTCCACATTAGCTTCCCGCACCAAGCGCATCCCCACCAGCGTATAGCGCGTCTCCGGCGTATTCCAGTTGCGATACGCACAGCGCGCATAGAAGGCCCAGGTGTGCCACGAGCCGCCGCGGCGCACGCGGACGCTGCCGGTGACGGGGCCTTGGGGGTCGTCGGTCGGCGACTGCGCGTAGTAGTTGTCGTCGTGGTAGTCGGCCGTCCATTCCCAGGCGTTGCCGTGCATGTCGTACAGGCCGAAGGCGTTGGGCGCGAAGCGGCCGACCGGGGCGGTGAAGGGGTGGCCGTCGTGGCCGCTTAGCGCGTATTGCTGCCAGCGCTGCCAGTTCGTGGCGGCGTCGGCGTCGAACACGTTGGCCACCGTCAATAGCGACTGCGGATCGTCGCCGCTGTGATAGCGGGTTCGGCTGCCAGCACGGCAGGCATATTCCCACTCGGCCTCGGTCGGCAGGCGGTAGCGCTTGCCTTCTTTTTTGCTCAACCACCGGGCCAGGGCCACGGCGTCGTGCCAGGTGACGTTGACCACCGGGTGGTCGTCGCCTTGGGCGAAACCGGGCTTGCGCCAGGAGTATTGCGGCTTGCGCCCGTCGAAGGCGTCGCCGCGTTCGGATTTGGCCGGGTCGTATTCGGGGTTGTAGCCATAGCCGCCGGTGCCGTCGGCCACCGATTCGGGCACGTAGCCGGAGGCTTGCAGGAAGCGGCGGAATTGGCCGACGGTGACCTCATACTGGCCCAGGTAGAACGGCCGGGTGATGCGCACCTTGTGCACCGGCGCCTCGTCGCCGAGCTGCCGAAAGCGGGCGGCATCGTATTGCGGATAGGCCTTCGCCAAGGCCTCGGACGATTCGTCGCTGCCCATCAGGAATTCGCCGGCCGGGATGCGGACGAATTTCATGCCGAGCGCGTTCTCGATGACGCGGGGTTCGGCCGCGATGGCGGCGGCGGGTAGCGCGGCCAACAATAAAAGCAACGCAGCGTTTTTTTTCATGATGAAGGACCACCAGCCAAACTCCGTAACCCTGCGCCGCCCCTCACCCCCACCCCTCTCCCGGAGGGAGAGGGGCTCATCCGAGCTTGCATTGCACGGTGCATCAGCGGGCACACATGGCCCCGCTGCCAGCTTTATACGCATCGCCGAATTAGGCCCGGTCGTAGGTGACGAAGTGATAGGCCAGGCCGGCCGCGCTGACCTGGGCATCGCGCGCGGTCTCGCGCCAGCTCTGTTTGTCGAAGGCGGGAAAGTGGGCATCGCCTGCGTATTCCTGCTGAATCTCGGTCAGGTACAGCCGGTCGGCCCGCGCCAGCACCTGGCTATATAGATCGGCGCCGCCGACGAAGAACACCTCAGGGTCGTCGCCGCAGGCTTGAATGGCGGCGTCGATGGAATGAGCGGTGAGGCAGCCCTCGACCCGGTAGTTCGGATCGCGGGTGACGATGACCGTGGTGCGCCCCGGCAGCGGCCGGCCGATGGACTCATAGGTCTTGCGGCCCATGACGATGTGGTGGCCCATGGTCAGCGCCTTGAAGTGCTTGAGGTCTTCCGGCAGGTGCCAGGGCAGGGTGTTCTTGATGCCGATGGTGCGGTTTTTCGCCATGGCGGCGATGACGTTGATGCGCGCCGCCATATCAGACCGCCACCGGCGCCTTGATGCCCGGGTGCGGGTCGTAGTTCTCCAGGGTGAAGTCTTCGTACTTGAAACCGAAGATATCGCTCACCGCGGGGTTCAGGCGCATTTGCGGCAAGTGGCGAGGTTCGCGCGCGAGTTGCGTGTTCACCTGCTCCATGTGGTTGAGATAGATGTGGGCGTCGCCCAAGGTGTGCACGAAGTCGCCCGGCTGCAAGCCGCAGACCTGGGCCATCATCATGGTCAGCAAGGCATAGCTGGCGATGTTGAACGGCACGCCGAGGAAGATGTCGGCGCTGCGCTGATACAACTGGCAAGACAACTTGCCATTCGCCACATAGAACTGGAAGAAGGCGTGGCAGGGCGGCAGCTTCATCTTGTCCAACTCGCCGACGTTCCAGGCCGAGACGATGAGGCGGCGGGAATCGGGGTTGTGCTTGATCTGCTCGACCACCTGCGCGATCTGGTCGATGTGGCGGCCGTCGGCGGCCGGCCACGAGCGCCACTGCGAGCCGTAGACCGGGCCGAGGTTGCCCTGGGCGTCGGCCCATTCGTCCCAGATGCTGACGCCGTTGTCCTTCAGGTATTTGATGTTGGTATCGCCCTGCAAAAACCACAGCAGCTCGTGGACGATGGACTTGATGTGCACCTTCTTGGTGGTCAGCAGCGGAAAGCCCTGGCCCAGGTCGAAGCGCATCTGGTGGCCGAACACCGAGACGGTGCCGGTGCCGGTGCGGTCGGATTTTTCGACGCCGTGGTCGAGCACGTGCTGCAGCAGATCGAGGTATTGCCGCATCAGAGGGTGTCCTTGTAGGTCAGCTTGTAGACCAGGTTCATGATCAGCAGGTGTTGCTCGCGGCTCAGGTTCTCGAATTGCAGGCCGTAGGTGTTGCGCGGCATGCCATCGTCGCCGGTTTCCGCCTGCACGGCGCGCACGGTCGCGGTGGTCTTCAGCCACTCCTCGATCTCGCCGAGCTGCACCTTGAAGCCGATATTGATGATCTGGCCCTTGCGGCCGACCGGCTTGGAAATCAGCATGCGCGCACCGCCGACGCTGATGTCGTCGATGATGCCGGTAGCCACGATATTGCCGCCTTCCTTGTCGAACACGGCGGTTTCCAGATCGACGGTCGCGCGCATCGCCTTGCGCAGGCGCATGGTCTGGACACCATTGGCCGGGTAGGCTAAGTGCATATAAGGGTAGGGGCTGTGCTGCACCTTCAGCACCTTGGCGCTGAAGGTGCCGATGACCAAACCGGAAAAGGCGCGCACG
Organism: Pseudomonadota bacterium; assembly: GCA_021848725.1. Taxonomy (GTDB): domain Bacteria; phylum Pseudomonadota; class Gammaproteobacteria; order Burkholderiales; family Thiobacillaceae; genus Sulfuritortus. The sequence goes on along the minus strand of JAJZTS010000027.1, from coordinate 19,524 downwards.
GCGAAGATCTGGCCATCGGTGACATGCATCAATTTGCCGCCCGCCTCGGGCAAGGTGGTCATGACGCTCCGGCCCTTGGCATAGCCCAGCAGCCGGACGTTATAGGTTTCCTTGGTTGTCGCCGCCAAGTGCTGCACTTGCATCGCCTCGCCGGGCACCAACTTCAGGTTTTCGAACGGCAATAGCTGCGTCGCCGGCTTACGCGATTCGTCCTCCACCACCTCGGGCGCTTCGCCGCGCTCGCGCTCGACACTCTCGCGGAACAGGCCGCGCTGGATCAGGCCACGCACCTGATTGATGTCGCGCACCATGACCCCGCGATTGAGCAGCAGCCGGCCCTGCGAGTCGTAGGCCGCCCAGGCCATCGGCTTACCGATCACGATGTCGGACTCGCGCAGCCGCACCATCGACTTCAGATCGGGCATGCCATCCCCTTGTAATCAGTCCGCCACCGCTCTAGTAAAACCATTTCTCGGTTTCCGCTTCTCAATGCTTATTCTGTTTGGCTAATTGGTCGAGTATATCCAAAACCAAGGCGCGACCTAAACCGGCCATGCCGCGAGTCAGTTGTTCGGCATCGCGCTCGCCGTCGATCAGGCGCCGCATGATCGCGCCCAGCCGCGCCATGTCACCACCGGCCTTGACCATCTGTTCGGCCATATTGGCGAGGGCGCCGAGCGCTTGCACATCGCCGCTCGCGGCCGCGACGATCATGGCGGCCAAGCCCGGTGCCGCGGTGGCCGGGTCGGGGGCCTTGATCTCGGGCAAGGTGGCCGGGTTCTCGATGCCAGCCAGGATCGCCTCGGCCAGCACCCGGTCTTCGTCGTCCAGCCCCAGCAGCATCGCCCGGTCGCGCTTGCCGTCGACGATCTGCCGAATCGTCGCCACCAAGCGGCCCCAGCCTTGCGCCTCGGCCGCCTGCAGCGCGCCTTGCAGCTCCGGCCTGAGCGCCGGGTTCAATATCGCTTGCACCACCGCATGCAGAAACTGGGCGTGGGCTTGTAGGATTTGTTCGGCAGCGGGCAGCAACAACGCCATCATTCGTTTCCTTGTTCGAGCCGGCGCCAAGCGCCGTCCTGCAGCACCTCGATCGGGCGATAGCCGCTCTTATAGGCCATCTTCGGGCTCTGGGCGATCCAATAGCCCAAATAGACATAGGGCAGACCGAGCCGACGGGCCAATTCTATCTGCGACAGTACGCCGTAGACACCCAGGCTGCGCTTGGCCAGATCGGGAGCGAAAAAGGTGTAGACCGCCGACAGGCCGTCGAGCAGGCGATCGACCAAGCCGACCATGACCACCTCGCCATTCAAGCTGAACTCGGCCAGCACGCTATCGACCCGGCTTTGCAGCAAGAAGCTGCGGTATTGCTCGCGGTCGTCGTTGTCCATGCCGCCACCGCTGTGGCGCGCCATCTGATAGCGGCGATACAGCCGGTAATGGGCCTCGTCGAAGGCCAGGGGCTTGAGCGCCAATTCGATGTCGGCGTTGCGTGCGGCGCAGCGGCGCTGCGTGCGGCTAGGCTGGAAGTCGGCGACCGGCACCCGCACCGGCACGCAGGCCCGGCAACCGCTGCAGCGCGGCCGATAGACGAACAGGCCGCTGCGGCGAAAGCCGCGCCAGACCAATTCGGAATAGACCGAGGTGTCGATCAGGCTGTGCGGCGTGGCGACTTGCGAGCGCGCCTCGCGCCCAGGCAGGTAGCTGCAGGGATAGGGCGCCGTCAGATAGAACTGCAAACTATGGATGGGCAGTTCGCGCAAAGAGGTCATGATCGAAATCCCATTGTCCAATGCGGCCCGGCCGGGCCGCCAATGTATTCAGCCTAGCCTGAAATTCACCGCGCGGCACTGGCCGGGCACCGAGCGAGGTCAGATGCGCGGTCACCATCTGGCAATCGATCAAACCGAAGCCCCAGCGTTGCAGTTGCCGCACCAGATGCGCCAAGGCCAGCTTCGAGCCGTCGCTGATCCGGCTGAACATCGATTCGCCGAAGAAGGCCTGGCCCAAGGCCACGCCATACAAACCACCGACCAGCTTGCCGCCCTGCCAGGCCTCCACCGAGTGGGCATGGCCCGCCGCGTGCAGGCGGCCATAGGCGGCCTGCATGGCCGGTACGATCCAGGTGCCGGCCTGGCCCTCGCGCGGTTGGGCGCACAAGCGCATCACCTCGGCGAAGGCGGTGTCGACCCGAATCTCATAATCCGGCCGCTTCAATTTTTTCGACAGCGAACGGGAAATCTTGAACTGCTCGGGCAGCAGCACCATGCGCGGATCGGGTGACCACCACAGGATGGGCTCGCCCGGGCCGAACCACGGAAAGATGCCGTGGCGATAGGCATCGAGCAGGCGGTCGACCGACAGATCGCCGCCGGCGGCGAGCAAGCCGTCCGGCTCGCGCAGCGCGGTGTCGACAGGCGGGAACGGGGCGGTGCCAACAAGCCAAGGAATCATGCCGATATTGTAACCAGCGGCATCCGGTAGAATGGCCGCCTCGCATGAATGCCTCCGCCGCCCCTCTCTCCGACCCGTCCCGCTGCTTCCATTGCGGCGAGGCCGTGCCTGCCGGCGCCGACTATCTCATCCAACTGGACGGCCAAGCCCACCCAGCCTGTTGCCGAGGCTGCCAGGCCGTGGCGCAGACCATCATCGACGCCGGCCAGGCCGATTACTACCGGCTACGCACCGAATACCCGCCCACCGCGACCGCAGCGATGGAGGCAGCGCAGAAGCTCGCGCTCTACGACCTGCCCGAGGTGCAGGCGAGCTTCGTCAAGGAAGACGGCGAGGTGCGCGAGGCCAGCCTGATTTTGGAGGGCATCGTCTGCGCCGCCTGCATCTGGTTGAACGAGCGCCATTTGCGTCAGTTGCCCGGCGTACTCGCGGCCGACATCAATTTCTCGACCCACCGCGCCCGCGTGCGCTGGGACGACAGCCAAATCAAGCTGTCGCGCATCCTGCAAGCGGTGCAGGAGATCGGCTACCTCGCTCACCCGTTCGACACCGGCCGCCAGGAAGAGCTGTACCGCAAGGAGCGCAATATCGCGATCCGCAGGCTGGCCATCGCCGGCCTGGGCATGATGCAGGTGATGATGTATGCGATCCCGGTCTATTTGGCCGATGCCGACACGATGACCGACGACATCCGGCAGTTGATGCGCTTCGCCGGCCTACTGCTGACCACGCCGGTGATGTTCTACTCGGCCTGGCCCTTCTTCCAGGCCGCCTGGCGCGACCTCAAACTCATGCGCCTGGGCATGGACGTGCCGGTCGCGCTCGGCATCGGCTCCGCCTATTTCGCCAGCGTCTGGGCCGTACTGACCCGCTCGGGCGAGGTCTACTTCGATTCGGTCACGATGTTCGTCTTCTTCTTGCTCACCGGCCGCTTCTTGGAGATGAGCGCGCGCAAGAAGTCGGCCGAGGCGGCCGAGACCCTGATCAAACTGATCCCGGCCGCCGCGCGCAGGCTGCCGGCCTACCCAAACGACCGGGCGGAGGAGACCGTGGCCGCGGCCAAGCTGAGCCCCGGCGACTATGTGCTGGTCGGGCCGGGCGAGAGCTTCCCGGCCGACGGCCGGGTCGCGGAAGGCCTCTCCAACGTGGACGAGTCGCTGCTCACCGGTGAATCGACCCCGCTGCCGAAACAGGCCGGGGCCGCGGTGATCGGCGGCAGCCTCAACCTGGATAGCCCCATGGTCGTGCAAGTCGAAAAGATCGGGGCCGACACCACCCTCTCCGGCATCGTGCGCCTGCTCGACCGCGCGCTGGCCGAGAAACCCAAGCTGGCCCTGGCCGCCGACCGCGTCGCGCATTGGTTCGTGCTGGCCATTCTGATCATCTCGGCCCTGGTTGCCGCTGCCTGGTATGTCGTCGACCCTAGCCGTGCGTTCTGGATCACGGTGTCGGTCTTGGTCATCACCTGCCCGTGCGCCTTGGCCCTGGCCACCCCGGCCGCGCTGACCGTGGCGCTCGGCCGGCTGACCCGCTTGGGCCTGTTGTCGACACGCGGTCACGCGCTAGAGACCCTGGCCCGGGCCAGCGATTTCGTGTTCGACAAGACCGGCACGCTGACTACCGGCCGCTTTCGCCTGCTGGCGACCCACCCCTTGCGCGGCGAGGCGGCCGAGGCCTTGGCCATTGCCGCCGCACTGGAACAAGGCGCGACGCATCCGATCGCCGGTGCGCTGCGCGAGGCGGCCGGCACGCACGACAAGCAGGCGGAAGACCTTAGCTATCTGCCCGGCCAAGGTGCGCAGGGCCGGGTGGCCGGGCACCACTACCGGCTCGGCGCGCCGGGCTATGCCGCACCCGGTGCCGCACTGCCGGCCAACGGCAACGGCACCCTGATCGCCTTGGCTGACGAGGCCGGCGTGTTGGCTTGGTTCGAGTTGGGCGACGCGTTGCGGCCACAGGCGCGCCAGTTGATCGCGCAACTCGAAGCGCTGGGTATTCGCTTGCATATCTATTCCGGCGACCGGCCGGAAAACGTGAGCCGCATGGGCCGACTGCTTGGCATCGCCGATGCGCGCGGCGGCATGCTGCCGGCCGACAAGCTGGAGGCCGTGCGCAGCATGCAGCAACAAGGCGCCATCGTCGCGATGACCGGCGACGGCGTGAACGATGCGCCGGTGTTGGCCCAGGCCCAGGTCTCGATCGCCATCGACCAGGGTGCCGAAGCGGCCCAGGCCGCCGCCGACATGGTGCTGCTGTCGAGCGAGCTGGCACGGCTGGCCGATGGCGTGCGCCTGGCGCGCAAGACCCGGCAGATCATTCGGCAGAACCTGGCCTGGTCGGCGCTGTATAACCTCGTTGCGATCCCTGCCGCGGCCTTGGGCTTTGTCACGCCCTGGCTGGCCGGGATCGGCATGTCGGCCAGTTCGCTGTTGGTCGTGCTCAACGCGATGCGGCTGAACCGCCTGCGTTAAATAAATTTTATAGCGGCAACAAATGCTGGCACGGACAGGCGATACGTACTAACCTGTCGCAACACATGGACATCCTCTATCTACTGATTCCGCTCAGCCTGGCCTTCGCCGGCGTCATCGCCATCGGTTTGATTTGGGCCGTAAAAAGCGGGCAGTTCGAGGATATGGAGGGGCCCGCCCATCGCATCTTGATGGACGATGACGACACCCCGCCACCCGATACGAATAACAACGACGCATCCCGTTGACACTCGCTTAGATAGAATATTAGGATTCGAATGTCGTAATTAACAACACCCTGCGAAGGAGGCCTGTATGGAAGCAACCACATACAACTATAAGGTCGTCCGGCAATTCGCCATCATGACTGTGGTCTGGGGCATTGTCGGTATGTTGGTCGGCGTCATCCTCTCGGCCCAGTTAATCTGGCCTACCCTTACCGAACACCTCGGGCCACTGGCCCCCTACCTCTCCTACGGTCGCATCCGACCACTCCATACCAACGCAGTGATCTTCGCCTTCGGCGGTTCAGCCCTGTTTGCCGCTTCGCTGTTCGCCGTGCAGCGCACCTGCCAAGCCCGCTTGCTGTCGGATGGCTTGGCCGGTTTCGTGTTCTGGGGCTGGCAACTGATCATCGTGCTGGCAGCGGTTAGCTTGCCGATGGGCTTTACCAGCGGCAAGGAATATGCCGAACTGGAATGGCCGATCGACATCCTGATCGCCGTGGTCTGGGTCGCCTACGCGGTGCTGTTCTTCGGCACGATCATCAAGCGCAAGACTCAGCACATCTATGTGGCGAACTGGTTCTTCGGCGCCTATATCGTCACCATCGCAGTGCTGCACATCACCAACAGCATGGAATTCCCGATCACCCTGACCAAGTCCTACTCGGCCTATGCCGGCGTGCAGGATGCCATGGTGCAATGGTGGTACGGCCACAATGCGGTCGGTTTTTTCCTGACCACCGCCTTCCTCGGCATGATGTACTACTTCATCCCGAAACAAGCCGGTCGGCCGATCTATTCCTACCGCTTGTCCATCGTGCACTTCTGGGCCCTCAACTTCATCTACATGTGGGCCGGCCCGCACCACCTGCTCTACACCGCGCTGCCCGACTGGGCGCAGAGCCTGGGCATGCTGTTCTCGTTGATGCTGATCGCGCCGTCCTGGGGGGGCATGATCAACGGCATCATGACCCTGTCCGGCGCTTGGCATAAGCTGCGCACCGACCCCATCCTGAAGTTCATGGTCACCGCCCTGTCCTTCTATGGCATGTCGACCTTCGAAGGCCCGATGTTGTCGGTGAAGACGGTGAATGCGCTGTCGCACTATACCGAGTGGACTATCGGCCATGTCCATTCCGGCGCCCTGGGTTGGGTCGCGATGATCTCCATCGGCTCGATGTACTACCTGATTCCGCGCCTGTTCGGCCGCGAGGAGATGTACAGCGTGAAGTGGATCAACACCCATTTCTGGGTCTCCACCATCGGCGTTGTGCTCTACATCGCCGCCTTGTGGATCGCCGGTGTCGCCGAAGGCCTGATGTGGCGCGCAACCAATGCCGACGGCACGCTGACCTATAGCTTCGTGCAATCGGTGGAGGCGATGTATCCGTTCTACTACATCCGCTTGCTCGGCGGCCTGATGTTCTTCGCCGGCATGCTGCTGATGGCCTGGAACGTGTGGAAGACCGTCGCCTCGGGCAAAGCGGTCGACAACGCCCCCATCCCCCAAGCCGTGCAGGCCTGATCGAAGGAGACGCGATATGTTTTCCCACAAGCTCATCGAAAAAAACATCGGCCTGCTGATCGTGCTGACCCTGCTCGTCATCAGCGTCGGCGGTTTGGTGCAGATCCTTCCGATCTACTTCCAGAAATCCACCACCGAACCGGTGCCTGGGCTCAAGCCATACAGTGCCCTGGAGCTTACCGGCCGGGACATCTACATCCGGGAGGGCTGCTATAACTGCCATTCCCAGATGATCCGGCCGTTCCGGGCGGAAACCGAACGCTACGGCCATTATTCGGTGGCGGGCGAGTTCGTCTATGACCGTCCCTTCCAATGGGGTTCCAAGCGCACCGGCCCAGACCTGCAGCGCGTCGGCGGCCGCTATTCGGACGAGTGGCACTACGTGCACATGATGAACCCGCGCGACGTGGTCCCGGAATCGAACATGCCGGCCTATCCTTGGCTGGCCGAGGCCGCGGCCGACGACGGCACCATCCAGAAGAAGATGCGCGTGCTGAAGGATTGGGCCGGTCATCCTTATACGGATGACGAGATCGCCCAAGCACCGGAGATGCTGAAAGGCAAAACCGAGATGGATGCGCTGATCGCCTACTTGCAATCGCTCGGCATCCACGCACCCAAGGCCAACTGAACATGGACTCGGGCCTGATCGGTTCCATCTTGACCGTCATCTTCTTCCTAGTCTTCGTCGGCATTGTCTGGTGGGCCTACCACAAGGACAACCGTGCAAAATACGACGCGGCAGCCCGCCTGCCGTTCGAGGAAGATGAACCGACCGCCCCGGCCCATTCTGAGGAGAAAGCGCAATGAACTACGGCATGGCTGATTTCATCGGCGGCTTCTGGCACTACTACATTGCCGCCATCACCGTCGTCGCCATCATCGGCATCATCTGGTTCCTGAAAAGCCAGACCACCCGCAAGCTCGGTACCGGCGAAGAAGCCGAGCTGATGGAACCGACCTGGGACGCCGACCTCAAGGAACTGAACAACCCGCTGCCGCGTTGGTGGCTGTATCTGTTCTATTTCCTGATCTTCTTCAGCATCGCCTATTTGGTCCTCTACCCTGGCCTGGGCAAGTTCGCGGGCATCTGGAACTGGACCTCGGCCGATGCCTATAAGCAGGAAAAGGAACGCATCGACGCCCAGTTCAACGCGCAATTCCAACCCTTCTTGAGCAAGGATTTGCGCGTAGTCGCGACCGATCCCCAGGCACGTGAGATCGGCCAGCGCCTGTTCCTATCCTACTGCTCGACCTGCCATGGCACCGACGGCAAAGGTGCAAAGGGTTCACGCCTGTTCCCCGATTTGACCGACAAGGAGTGGCTGTTCGGCAATGGCGATCCCGAAACGATCAAGGCCAGCATCGCCTACGGCCGCCTCGGCGAGATGCCGCCGATGAAGGACGTCGTGGGGGGCGAGGCCGGGGCCAAGGAGATGGCGAATTACGTGTTGTCCTTGAGCGGTCTGCCGCACGACGCCAATCTGGCCGCGGCCGGCAAAGGAAAATGGGCAGCCTGCGCCGGCTGCCACGGCGAGAACGGCAAAGGCAACCTGGCGATCTCGGCACCCGACTTGACCGACAAGGCTTGGCTCTACAGCGGCACCGAAACCGGCATCATGGAGGCCATCATGAAGGGCCGCAAAGGCGGCATGCCGGCCCAGCTTGACTACTTGGGTGACGCCAAGGTGCACCTGCTGGCCGCTTACGTCCTATCGTTGTCGCAAGGCAAGCAGTAAGGCGATCCGCGTGGCCGGCGCCAGCCGGCTACGCGCCTGTTTTCGACGCTGCGATCATTCATAAGAGCTAACCACTAGCCGCCGATAAGAGGACCCCTGACAGATGGCACAGGCGCATCACTCGGACGACAATGCTCCCAAACACGAGATGGAGCAGCAACTCTATGAAGTCCGCGAGAAGATTCACCCCCGCTCGGTAAGCGGCTGGTTCGCCAATTGGCGCATCAGCCTCGTGTTGCTGACGCAACTGCTCTATTACGGCCTGCCCTGGGTGCCGTGGCAAGGCCGGCAAGCGGTGCTGTTCGACCTGATCAACCGCAAGTTCTACCTGTTCGATTTGGTGCTATGGCCGCAAGACTTCATTTGGCTGGCCGGCCTACTGATCATCTCGGCGTTGAGCCTGTTCCTGTTCACCGCAGTAGCCGGCCGCTTGTGGTGCGGCTATGCCTGTCCGCAGACGGTCTATACCGAACTGTTCATGTGGATCGAACGGGCCTGCGAGGGCAACCATATCCAGCGCAAGAAGCTGGAGAGCATGCCGTGGAATGCGCAGAAACTGCTACGCCGTGGCAGCAAGCATCTGCTCTGGGCCGCGCTGGCCTTGTGGACCGGCTTTACCTTCGTCGGTTATTTCACGCCGATCGAGGCCTTGGCCAGCGAAGTCGCGCAGTGGCAACTCGGCCCCTGGGAAACCTTCTGGATCCTGTTCTATGGCTTTTCGACCTGGGGCTTCGCCGGCTTCATGCGCGAGCAGGTCTGCAAATACATGTGCCCCTATGCCCGCTTCCAAAGCGTGATGTTCGACCCGGACACCCTGGTCATCACCTACGATTACAAGCGTGGCGAACCGCGCGGTGCGCGCAAAAAAGGCCAAGAGGCCTCCGGCTTAGGCGATTGTGTCGACTGCAGCATTTGCGTTCAGGTTTGCCCGACCGGCATCGATATCCGCAACGGCCTGCAGTACATGTGCATCGGCTGCGCCGCTTGCATCGACGCCTGCGATCAGGTCATGGCGAAAGTAGGATTGCCCAAAGGGCTGATTCGCTATTCCACCGAAAATGCCATCGAAGGCAAATATACCGATGCGCACATCTGGCGCCACAGCTTGCGGCCACGCACGCTGGTCTATGCCTTGTTGCTCACCGGCATTGTCGGCGCCTTTTTGTACACCTTGGCCGAGCGCATCCCGCTGCGGGTGGATGTCATCCGCGACCGCCGCACCTTGTCGCGGGAAACGCCGGATGGCCAAGTCGAAAACCTCTACCGCCTGCAAATCATCAATATGGACCAGCGCGCGCATCGCTATGTCATCTCCGCGAGTGGCATCGATGGCCTTAAGGTGAGCGAAGGCAATAGCGTCACCATCGCCGGCCTGGATACCGCCAATATCAGCGTCAGCCTGCGTGCATCGCCGGCCAAGCTGGATCACCCCAGCACGCCGGTCCGCTTTGAAGTACACGCCGACGACGCCGAGACAATCGCGCGCGAGGCGAAATCCAGCTTCCTGAGATAGTACCCGATGCCGATAAACAGCAAAGACACAAGCCCATGGTGGCGCCAACCCTGGCCCTGGTTCCTGATGGCCTTGCCGATGGCCGCCGTCATCGGCGGCATCGTCACCATTTGGCTAGCGGCCCGCGATCCGGATAGCCTGGTCAGCGACGACTACTACAAGGAGGGCCTGGCGATCCGCCAAGTGCTCAATCGCGACGCCAAAGCGAAAGCGCTAGGCATCACCGCAAACTTGCGCGCACACGATGGGCATATCCAGGCCGACTTGGCCGGCCACCTGAGTTCGCTGCCGGCGATGCTAACGCTGCATCTCATCCACCCCACGCGGGCCGAGCGGGACGTGACCCTCAGCCTGCGGGCCGGTCCAGGCGGTCGCTATGCCGCCGCGCTGCCCGCCTTGCCGGCCGGCATGCGGCAAATCGAGCTGGAACCAAGCGACCGCAGTTGGCGCTTGACTGGGGAATGGCGCAGTCCTTTCGCGACGCAATTAACCATGCGGCCGTGAGCGTAGCAGGTGTGTGTATCAACCCATATAAGGAGACTGGGATATGGATGCCGTGATGAAGGAGCTGTTCACCACCGATATCGGCCTGCTGGCCTTGTTCACCCTGGGATTCATGATCGCGATGGGGCTGTTCCTCTGGTATCGCCTGTCCAAGAACGCGCACCAGAAGCAGTAGTCAAACCGCCAAGTTCAGGTTGTTGAACAGCCCATCCAACTGGAGGCGGCTGGCCGCATAGTCTTCCTTGTCCAGAAAGTCCTGGGCGAGGAAGGCCTCCATCTTCGGATAACGCGCGATCGCTTCGTCCAACTGCGTATCGTTGCCGCGCGTGTAGGCGCCGATGGTAATCAGGTCGCGACTGCGCTGATAGCGGGCATAGAGGCTCTTGAAGCGACGCACCGTTTCCAGTTCGTTACGGCTTAGCAATTCGGTGGCGACCCGCGAGATCGAGGCCTCGATGTCGATCGCCGGATAGTGGCCTTGGTCGGCCAATTGCCGCGACAACACGATATGGCCGTCAAGGATGGCGCGAGCCGCATCGGCAATGGGGTCCTGCTGGTCGTCGCCTTCGGTCAGTACCGTATAGAACGCGGTGATGGAGCCACTGCCATCGTGGCTGTTGCCGGCCCGTTCGACCAATTGCGGCAGCTTGGCGAACACCGAGGGCGGATAGCCCTTGGTCGCCGGCGGCTCACCCACCGCGAGCGCAATCTCGCGCTGGGCCTGGGCATAACGGGTGAGCGAATCCATGATCAGCAGCACATGCTGACCCTGGTCGCGGAAGTATTCTGCGACCGCGGTCGCATAGGCCGCACCATGCAAGCGCAGCAACGGCGGCGAGTCGGCCGGCGAGGCGACGACGACGGCGCGCCGCAACCCTTCTTCGGCCAAGATGTTCTCGATGAATTCCTTGACCTCGCGACCGCGCTCGCCGATCAGGCCGACCACGACGACATCGGCCGAGGTATAACGTGCCATCATGCCAAGCAGCATGGATTTACCGACGCCGCTGCCGGCAAACAAGCCCATACGCTGACCGCGGCCAACCGTCAGCAGCGCATTGATCGCGCGCACGCCGACATCCAACACCTCGCGGATGGGTTCCCGCTCCATCGGATTGAATGGCCGGCTATACAGCGGCCCCAGCCGGTTGGCGGTAATCGGCCCCAGCCGATCCAAAGGCCGGCCGGCACCGTCGATCACTCGGCCCAGCAGTTCTGGGCCGACGACCACCTGACGGATGCGGTCTTCGCCACGGTTACGGGGATGATAGGGAAGGTACAGCTGGGGCGGATCGATACGCCCGCCGGTAAACGGCTCCACGATCGCGCCGGGCATCAGGCCATAGACCTCGGTGGTCGGCATCAAAAACAGGCGCTCGCCCGAAAATCCCACCACTTCAGCTTCGACCTGTGCCCCGCCAGGCATGGACACCCGGCAGCTAACACCGGTGGCGAGCTTGAGCCCGACCGCTTCCATCACCAGACCCGCCACGCGCGTCAGCCTGCCGCTGATTCGCCATTGTTCGGCGTGCGTCACGGCATCGCGGCAATTGCGCAGATAGGCCTTGAGCGCGTCGCCGCGGGCTATTTCTTCAGCCATTCTGGATTGACGCCCAACGCGGCCACGGTTTCCTGCCACCGCGTTGGCAGACTCGACTCCAGCTCGCCTTGCCCGCTCTCGATGCGAAAACCACCCGGCCCCATCGAATCGTCCTCGACGACCCGCCAATTCAGGTGACCATGCTCATGCGTCAGCCAATCCTTGACGATGGCGGCATCGGTCGGATGCACGACCAGTTTCGGGTGGCCGCTCAAGGTCGGTAACTGCGCCAAGGCCAGCTGCACGGTCTTCAGCATCAGCTGCGGGTTGAGTTGCAGCGCCGTGCCCACCACTTGCTGCGCGATGGCGATGGCCAGCTGCAGCACCTCTTCGGCCAACACCTGGTCTTGTTGCAGCTTTTCTTGCGCCAGCGCCTGGAATAGCGCTCCGGCTTGTCGGCTGAATGCCTCGCCGAGCTGACGCCCTTCCGCCTGCCCCAATTGATAGCCTTCCTGCCAAGCGTCTTGGTGGATGCGTTCGACATCCTCTGCCGTCGGCAGGCGCACCTCTTCCGGCTCGGCCTCGGCTTGATGTTTCGCACCTGCACCTTGCCGTTCTTGTTCAAAGACGCCCAATTCCCAGCGCTGGTAAGCGGTGAGCTCTTCTTTGGAAATGATGCGGGAGGACATGGCTCGGCCTTACTCGATCAGGCTTTCTTCGCCGCCCTTGCCGCCGAGCACGATCTGGCCTTCGTCGGCCAAACGCCGCACGATCTTGAGGATTTCCTTTTGCTCCGCCTCGACCTCGGATAGCCGCACCGGGCCCTTGGCCTCCAAGTCTTCCTTGAGCGCCTCGGAGGCACGGCTCGACATGTTCTTGAAGATCTTCTCTTTGAGATCTTGATTGGTGCCCTTGAGCGCGACGATCAAACTTTCCGACTGCACCTCGCGCAACAGCAACTGGATCGAGCGGTCGTCCAGATCCATCAGGTTGTCGAAGGTGAACATCTTGTCTTGGATGGCCTGGGCCAATTCCGGGTCTTGCTCGCGGATGCTGGCCAGCACCGAGGCCTCCTGGGTACCGGCCATGTAGTTGAGAATATCGGCCGCCGCCTGCACGCCGCCGACCGAGCTCTTCTTGGTCCGATCACTGCCGGAGAGCAGTTGCGCCAGCACATCGTTGAGTTCGCGCAAAGCGGAAGGCTGCACGCCCTCGAGCGTGGCGATGCGCATCATCACATCGTTGCGCAAACGCTCGACGAAGAACTGCATCACCTCGCTGGCATGGTCGCGGTCCAGGTGGACCAGAATCGTCGCGATGATCTGCGGGTGCTCGTTGCGGATCATCTCCGCCACCGAGGCCGCATCCATCCACTTCAGGCCCTCGATACCGGTATTGTCTTGGCCCTGCAGGATGCGCTCGATGACGCTGTTCGCTTTGTCGTCACCGAGCGCCTTGCGCAACACGGTGCGCAGGTATTCGTCGGAGTCGGCCAGGCTGACCCGGCCCACCGTGTCCATGCGGAAATCCTCTAGAACCTTCTCGATCTCCTCACGGCCAACGTTTTCCAGCTTAGCCATATGCGTGCCGAGTTTTTGCACATCGCGCGGCCCAAGATGCCTAAACACCTCCGAGGCCTCATCGTGGCCGAGGCTCAGCATCAGGATAGCGCTGCGATGTAGGCCCTCGTCGCTCATTCCTTGGACATCCACTCTTTAATGATGTCGGCCGCCGCCTTGGGATTCTGCTTAGCGAAATCACGCACCGACGATAGATGTGCATCGTAGCCCGTTAGCTCCTTCTTGGCCAATTTGGCATCGAAGGCAGCCAGAAGATCCTCGGTGTTTTTTTCGATCTCCACGGGTTTCGCTTTCAACCAATCCTTGAGCAAGGGGCGCAAGACACCGAACACCAGGTAGAAGGCCAGGCCGATCACCAGCAGATTCTTCAGCGTTTCCTTCGCGAAGGCCACATTGCTCGGGTCTTTCCACAACGGGATATCGGCCGGCTCCACCTTGGTCTCGGTAAAGGCCGTATTGACGACGTTGACGGTATCGCCGCGTTCTTGGTTGAAGCCCATCGCCTCGCGTACCAGGTTGGTGACCTGCTGCATCTCATCCGGCGCCAAGGGCTTGGCCGCTTGGCCAGGCTGTTGGCGATAGTTCACCACGACCGCGACGGAAAGTCGCTTGACCCGGCCTAAGGATTCCTTGGTATGGCGGATCGTGCGATCGACCTCGTAGTTGATGGTGTTTTCTTCCCGCCGCGAACCGCTACTGGTTTGGCTGGCTGCCGCAGTCGTACCCGTTGCAGCCCCAGCCTGGGCGGTCAACGGCGCAGTGGCCGGGCCGGGCGGCTGATTGGACAGGGCACCGGGGATGCCTGTGGCTTGACTGCCGCCACCATTGATATCCAGAACCGACTGGTGGCTACGCACGGTCTGCTGTTCCGCTCCCGGATTGGGCTTGTAGGTCTCGCTCGTCGACTCACTCTCCGAGAAATCCAGATCGGCCCGCACCTCCGCCCGGACATTGCCATCGCCGACGATGGGCGACACGATAGACTCGACCCGCTTGGCGTAGTAAGCCTCGACCTCCTGCAGGTAATCGAGCTGGCTGGCATTCAGGCCGTGCAGGCTGCCTGCGTCGTTTTTACCGGTCAACAAACGGCCGGCTTGGTCCACCACCGTGACATGGTCGGGTGTCAATTCCGGTACGCTGCTGGAGACCAGATGGACGATGGAATTGACCTGGGACACATCGAGCGCCCGACCGGAGTAGAGGTTGACGAAGACCGAAGCAGAGGGCTCTTGTTTGTCGCGAATAAAAACGGAAGGTTTGGGAATCGCCAAATGCACCCGTGCCGATTCGACCGGCGACAGCGCCTGGATGGTGCGCGCCAACTCGCCCTCCAAGGCCCGCTGGTAGGTGACCTGCTCTTGGAACTGGGTCATGCCGATCTTGGCATTGTCCATCAGCTCGAAGCCAATCGCGCCACCGCGTGGCAGGCCCTGCGAGGCCAAACGAAAGCGCAGGTCGTAGACCTGCTCGGACGGCACCAGGATCGCGCCGCTGCCTTCGGCCATCTTGTAGGGTACGTTCATCTGCTGCAAGGCGGTAACCACCGCGCCACCGTCCCGCTCGGACAAGTTCGAGAACAGGACCCGGTAATCGGGCGTGCGCGCCCACATGAAAAGCCCCACTACCAGCGCAACAGCAGCCGCCAAACTGACCAGAACAGCGAATTTTCGGGTGTTGGGAAGCTCGTTGAAGCGCTGGGCAATGCTGGCGAATGATTGCTCCGGCGTATCGGCCATGCCTTATCAAACCTGCATGTTCATGATTTCCTGGTAGGCGGAAACCAGTTTATTGCGCACCTGAACCATGGTCTGGAAAGAAACGCTGGCCTTCTGGAGGGAAAGCACGACATCTTGAAGGTTGGTATTCGGGTCGCCCAGCTCGAATTGCTGGCCAAGTTGCTTGGCATCCTGCTGGGCAGTATTGACCTGATCCAGGGCCGCCTTGAGCAGAGCGCCGAAATCCTGCCCTGCGCCCTCAGCCGCGGCCGGTGCGGATGGTTGGCCGGCCTGAGCGGCGACTGCCCGCAGTTGGCTGACCATTTGCTCGATGCCCGGATTGTTCATCGCTCCACCTCCATCAACGCCCATTATAGGAGGTCACCCTCAGTTCCATCCAGCGCTTTCGCGCTAAACGATCTCGTCGCCTTCGGCTCTGTAGCGTTGCAGCTTATAGCGTAGAGTCCGCTCACTGATACCGAGTTCCTCGGCCGCCTGCTTGCGCGAACCGCCGCAACGTTCCAGGGTCTGCAAAATCATGTCTCGCTCGACGTCCTTGATCGCCTTGCCCTCCACCCCAACCTCGGCTTTGGCCGGTGCCCGAGGCAGCATCAGGTGCTCGGGGGCGATCTCGACGCCAAGCGCCAATATCATGGCCCTTTGCACGACATTACCTAGCTCTCGGATGTTACCGGGCCAGTCATAGCGCGTCAATTCAGCCTCAGCCGCCGCATTGAACCGCATTTCGTATTTACCGACAGAGCTAGCAAAACGCGCCAAGAAATGCCGTGCCAGAGGCAAGATGTCTTTCGGCCGGTTCCGCAACGGCGGGATCTCCAGCGGGAAGACGTTGAGCCGGTAGTACAAATCGTCGCGGAAGCGTCCCTGGCGCACAGCCTCGCCCAAATCCCGGTTGCTGGCCGCTATCACCCGCACATCCAGGTGGATCGGACTACGGCCACCGACCCGCTCGGCCTCCCGTTCCTGCAATACCCGCAACAGTTTGGCCTGCAAATGCAGAGGCACCTCGGTGACTTCATCAAGCAGGATTGTGCTGCCCTGGGCCTGCTCGAACTTGCCCGGCTGGCTGCTGGCCGCACCGGTGAACGCACCCTTTTCGTAGCCAAACAAAGTGGCCTCCAGCAAATTCTCCGGGATGGCCGCGCAATTGACCGCGACGAAAGGGCCCTTGGCCCGGCTGGAATGCTGATGCAAGAACCGGGCATAGACCTCCTTGCCGACCCCCGACTCCCCCGTCAGCAACACGGTGGCGTCGGTCGCCGCCACTCGCCTTGCCAGATCCAGCACCGCCTTGCTGGCCGGGTCTTCCGCGATCAAGGCGCTGGCAGCGGCATCCTGGCTGAAGCGCAGATGCCTAGCCACCACAGCCAGCAGGCGATCCGGTTCGAACGGTTTGGGTAGATAGTCCGAGGCACCGTCGCGCATGGCCTCGACCGCCTTGTCGATTTGACCGTAGGCCGTCATCAGCACCACCGGCAGGCCGGGGCTGACCGCCTTGATCGAACGCAGCAGGGCATGGCCATCCATGCCCGGCATCTGCACGTCGGATAGCACCAAGCCAGGCAACTCGCGGCGCAATGCCGTCAGCGCCGCCTCGGCGCTGACGGCCGAATCGACGCGGTAGCCGGCCAGGCTCAAGGTATCGACCAAGGCCTCGAGCAAGGCGGCGTCGTCCTCGACCACGAGAATTCCAGGTTGCCCGGCACTCATGCCGCCCCGCCCCCTTTTTGCAGCGGCAGAAAGAGGGTGAACAAGCTCCCCTTGCCCGGTTCGGACTCCACCTCGACCCAACCACCGTAGGCCTCTGCCGTCTGCTTCACGATGGCCAGACCTAGGCCGCTCCCCTCGCCGCGCGTCGTGAAGAAGGGCTCGAATAAGCGGGTCTTGATGTCTTCGGCAATGCCGGCCCCCTGATCTTCGACCCGAAAAGCCACGAAGGGGCTACCGTGGCTGCTCACCTCCAAACGAATCACGCTGCCGGGCGGGCTGGCCTGCAAGGCGTTCTCCATGAGATTGATCAGCGCGCCCAATATGGCGGGGCGATCGGCCCAAACCACCAGGGGCTCCGGCTCGCTGGCCATATGCAAAGCCACCCCCTGTAAAGTCGCCTGCGGCTCCATGACCTGTTCCAACTCATCCAGTAGGCCCTGTACCGCCACGGCACCTGGCGCACCTTGTTGACCCCTGACGAAGGACAGCATGTCCTGCACAAGCCGTTCCAGATAACGCAGGCGCGACAGCGTCTTCTCGGCGAAGCGCAGGCGATCGGCCTCCGCCAGACCGGGGCGCGCCAAATGTCCGACGTAAAGCAGCGCCGCCGCCAAAGGCGTCCGTAGCTGATGGGCCAATTGCGCGGCCATTTCGCCCAGGGCCGACAAGCGTTCGCGCCGTGCCAACTCGCCGTTGGCGGTCGCCAATTCGGCCGACAGGCGCGCGACTTGGTTTTGCAACTCCTGATAGGCCTCGGACAACTTGGTCGAGGTCTCGCTGAACAGGGCGAAGGCCTCTCTTAGTTCATCCGGCGGGACTTCCTCGACTGGGACAGACATGCCATGGCTAAAAAAATAAGTTACCGCATAGTATCAAAGCAGTGGCACACTTTGTGCCCATAACTTATGGACTGACCTTAAGAGGGGAATATCCAATCTTTCTTTGGGTCTGGCCACTAATAATGCAACTCTGGACTGGATGGAGAACACGATGCCACAACTCCCACTGGCAAAACTTGTTCATTTTTTGAACCGCTACACCATCGGCACCCGCCTACTGGGCTTAACCCTGTTTCTTTCCATCATGATGCTGGCCACCGGCTTGACCGGCATTTGGGGCATCCGCCAAGCCACCCAAGCGATCTCCAGCATTTACGACAAGAACGTCAGTGCAATCAACGATATGCAATTGGTTCGCCACAAGCAGATGCGCATTCGCAATTTGGCGCTGGAGGCCCGCATGGGCGCCGACGCGTTCTTGGCACAAGAAAAATTCGACGAAATCGACAAAGAGATCCGCAGCATCGGAGAGATGGTCTATGCCTACGGTCAGCGCGACATGTCGGCGGAAGAAAAGGCCTTGTTCGATAAATACTCGGCCTCACGGATCAAATTCGGCCAAGAGGGCTTGATGAAGTTGCGCGACCTGTATAGCGCGGAGGACTGGCAAGGCGCGGATCAGCATTACAAGAGCGTCATCAATCCGACCTTCGCCGCTGTATCGAACGATACCGACGCCTTAATCAATTTCCAACTCCAAGCCGCCCAATCCTCGCGCGACAAGATCGCCAAATTGTCCGCCGCCTTGCTCGGTGCCGCCATTACCACCATGGCCGCGGGCCTTATTCTGTCCATCTTCTTGAGCCTGGCAATCCGCCATAGCATCGTCCGCTGCGCTTTGGGCTTGGAGCAGGCCGCCGGCCGGCTAGCCAAAGGCGACCTGACCGGGATGGCCAATGTCGTAGGCAAGGACGAACTATCCCGCGTCGCGATAGCGTTCAACCGAATGAGCGAGGAGTTTTCCGGCCTGATCGGCGAGATTCGCCGTTCGGCAGAGGAGGTTAGCCAGTCGGCCACCAGTACGGCCGAAGACAGCAGCGCCGTGGCCGAGGCTTCGACCCGACAGGAGTCAGTCGCCAACGACACGGCCGAGGCTGCGCATAACCTCTCGACCACCGTGGCCCATGTCGGCGAGAACATCGAAAGCATGGTCTTGGTGGCCGACCAGGCTAGCCAACTCGCACGGCACGGCGAAGAAGTGGTCAACAAAGCCGCCGCCGGCATTCAAGCCATCTCGGAGTCGGTCAGCCGCTCATCGGACGTCGTCCTGGCCCTAGGCCAGCACTCGGACGAAATCGGCCGCATCGTCAACGTGATCAAGGACATTGCCGACCAAACCAACCTGCTCGCCTTGAACGCCGCGATCGAGGCGGCCCGCGCCGGCGAACAAGGCCGCGGCTTCGCGGTGGTGGCCGACGAGGTGCGCAAGCTGGCCGAACGCACCACCAAGGCCACGGCGGAGATATCCACCACCATCGAAACCATCCAGAACGAGACCGGGAAAGCCGTCACCGCGATCGAGCAAGGCAGTCAAGAAGTCGCTCAAGGGGTGGAAATGGCCATACAAGCAGGCCAGGCGATCGCTGAAATCAACGGCGCAGTAGCCAACGTCACAAACCTAATCCACAATATAGACCGCATACGCCGGGAGCAGGATGCCGCCAGCCAAGCCATTGCCCAACGGGTCGA
>JAJZTS010000086.1 GCA_021848725.1 Pseudomonadota bacterium | reverse complement strand
CAATGGGCAGTTGGAGCACATGCAGTAAGTGAGGGCCATGGCGTAATCAGGCAAACAACGGTTTTAGGCGGCCTTAAGCAGCTCGCCTAGCGGGGTCGGTTCGGCGATGCCATAGCCCTGGGCAAAATCGACGCCGATTTCGGCGAGCCTTTCCAGGATGATCGGGGTCTCCACGAATTCGGCGATGGTCTTGATCTTCATGGTGTGGCCGATCTTGTTGATCGCTTCCACCATCGCGTGGCTGGTCTCGTTGCGATCGATGTCTTTCACGAAGCTGCCGTCGATCTTGAGGTAATCGACCGGCAGGTTCTTGAGATAGGCGAAGGAGGATAGGCCGGCGCCGAAGTCGTCCAATGCGAAACGGCAGCCGCGCAGCTTGAGTTCGCGAATGAAGTGCACCGCCTTGTCCAGGTTGGCGATAGCGGCCGTTTCCGTGATCTCGAAGCACAAATTATGCGGCGATACGCCGGTGCCTTTGATCTGATCGATCAGGAAATTCAGGAATCCCTCGTCGCCTATGGAGTGGCCGGAGAGGTTGATCGCGCAAACCATCGGTATCTCCTTGTGCGCGACGACCCAGTTCAAGGCATTGCTGACCACCCAGCGATCCAGGGCACCCATCAGGTTGTAGCGCTCGGCGGCGGGGATGAAAACACTGGGCGTGACGAGTTGGCCATCCTCGTCGAGCATGCGCACCAGCATTTCGAAATGCGGCAGCTCGTCTGCCCGTTGCGAGGTCGGCACGATGGCCTGACGATAAAGCAAGAAGCGGTCTTCCTCGAAGGCCTTGTTGATGCGGCCAACCCAGTGCATCTCGCTGTAGCGCTTGGCTAGCTCGGCATCCTCGACATGGTAGACCTGAAGCCGGTTGCGGCCCTTTTCTTTGGCCAGGTAGCAGGCGGTGTCGGCATTGCCGAGCAAGGTGGCCCAATCCGGGCTGCGATCGGTGATGGCGACGATGCCGATGCTGGCGCCGACGACGAAGGCCTTGTCACCCCAGACGAAGCGGAAACCCTTGACCAGTTCGATCAAGTGCTCGGCCACGTGCTGCGCCTTGTCCAGCGGGCAGTTCTCCAGCAGTACGCCGAATTCGTCGCCGCCCAGGCGGGCGAGCATGTCGCTGCCGCGAATCTTGTCCTGCATGATCAGTGTAAGTTGGCGCAACAACTCGTCGCCCGCACTATGGCCGCAGGTGTCGTTGACTACCTTGAATTGATCGAGATCGATATAGAGCAGGGCGTGTTGGCCTTGCTCCGTCGCGGCACTGCCGATCAGGTGATTGAGCCGGTGCTCGAATTCGCGCCGGTTGGCCAGGCCGGTCAGCGCGTCGTGACTGGCCTGGTAGGCGATTTCCTCGGCCATCTGGCGCGACTCGGTCACGTCGTGGAATACCAGCACCACGCCGATCACCTTGCCATCGCGGCCGCGGATCGGCGCGGCGGAATCCTCGATCGAAAATTCCTCGCCATCGCGCCGGATCAGCATGGTGTGATTGGCCAGGCCGACCACGCCGTTCAGGCGCAGGGCTTTATCGACGGGGTTTTCCACTTCGATGCGCGTCATTTCGTTGACGATGTGGAACACCTCGGTCAGCGGCCGGCCGCGCGCCTCGTCGTTGCTCCAGCCGGTGAGATGCTCGGCGATGGGGTTGAGAAACTCCACATGGCCGGTAATGTTCGTGGTGATGACCGCATCGCCGATGGATTGCAGGGTCACCAAAGCGCGCTCCTTCTCCTCGAATAGCAAGGCCTCGAAGCGCTGGCGCTGTTCGCGGTCGGTCTCCAGCGCGCGCGCCATCTCGTTGAAGTCGTGGGTGAGCCGCGCCACCTCGTCGCGGCCGTCATGCTGCGGCAGCGAGACGCTGAGTTCGCCCGCCGCGATCGCATCGGCCGCCGCCGACAGCCGGGCCAGGCGCTGGGTGATGGTATGCACCACAATCCAGGCGAGCAGCCCGCCCAGCACGATTGCGGTGATGGCATAAATGGTGCCGTTGCGGGTGACCTGGGTCAGTTCTGCCTTAACCTCCGAGGCATTGAGCATGACCCGGGCATAGCCGATCGTTTTGTTATCGACCCGGATCGGCGCGATGCTATCGACCAAGTCATCGTGCCAGTGTTGCTTGCCGCTGGTCATGATCCATTTGCTATGGGCGTCGTCCAGCAGAAGGTTGTACAGACTGTCGTCGGTGCTGGCGCGTACCTTGCCCTCGGCGTCGAGGATCAGCGCCAACTGCAATTGCGGCAGTGCCTGCAGGCTTTTCACGACCTCGTCCATCGCGCTGATGTCGCCGTTGAGCAGCCAGGGTTCGGCATTGATCGCCAGGCTTTGCGCCAAGCCCTGACCTTCGCTGGCGATCTGGCGTTGCATGAAATCTTGCTGGCGCTGGATCGTGTCGATGACAACCAAACTCATCAGCACGGCGTGCAATAGGATCACGCTGGCGATCACACGCCCGCGGATGCTATGGAATAAAAATTGAAAGAGTCTGCGCGTCAAAACTGGCCTAGCGAGCGGGTTGTAATTTCATTTGCGCCGGCAGTCCAATGGCCTCGTCATAGCGCTTAAGGAACTGCTCCATGGTTTTGTACAACCCCTCCGGAGCGGCCTCGAAGTGGGCCTGGTCGGCCTTGAATTGGTTTTGATCCAGGTTCGGGTCCTTGTCCATGCCGATCAGGGCAGCGGCGACTTGGTGGGCAAGCTTGGGCGGTACGTCGCTCCGCGCGATGACGCCGTTGTGCGGTAGGCTGGAGGTCAGCCAGACCGGTTCCAACTCGCCCGCCTTGTCCGGGTTTTCCTTGCTCCATATCCGCCAGTGCCGAACGGACACGCCGCAGGCGGCGGCATCGCCGGAATAAACACTCATGATCGCCGAGGCGGGGGAGCCGACGTATTTGATCGGTGTTTCTTTCAGATTTACGCCGTGGTCGTGCAAATACAGCATCGGCAACATGGTCGCGGCCACGGCGCTGGCCGAAGGGAAACACAAGGGCTGGCCCGTCAGTTCGCGCGGCTGGTGCGGCTTGTGGTCCTTGCGCACGATCATCCAGCCGCGAAAATCCTCGTCCGGCGTCATTTTGGCGATGACCCGATAGCCATGTTTCAGGCTCAATACGGTTTGGTAAGGGTTGGGCAGGCCGAAGTGGAAGCGTCGCTCGGCGATCTTGGCCTCGTAGGCGGCGTAATCTTTTGAAGTCTCGACCTGAAACTTCACGCCTGGAATCTTGCTTTCCAGGTAATGCATGATCGGCTCATAGGCCGTATAGAGTTCCTTGGGGGTCAGGTAGGGGTGCGGTGCGAAGCTATAAACCGTTTCCGTCGCGGCGGCGCCACTGGGCTTATAGCTATCGGCCCAGAGATTTCCGCTGCAAACTATTATTAGTAGCGTACCCAGCAAAACAAGCGACCTGTGCATCTCCGTTTCTCCCTACGGCGATATCCGGCTACAACTCGTAAATTCGTACCATCTTAGCGTGCTGGCTTCCGCATCGGCAAGGATTCCGGGCAAATGTGGTAGGGCTTGAGTGATTTTGTCGGGATAGCCGCACAACCGGGACGTCCTACAAAAGGCTGGCTAAGGCATCGAGTCCATTGAATAATGAAGTAGACGTATTCATCAGTTCAGGCGTGACGGGGCGGACGGCGTGAATCAATCGCAGGTGTTAGGTGGGCTCGGCTTGAGCTTCGCGCCGAGTGAGGATGGCCGCACGCTGCTGGCGACCTACACACCCGTCGAGAACGCCGTATCCGTTGAGCTTGCCGCCATCAAGGCGGCGATCTCGACCCAGGGCTTCGGCAAGCTGTTCCTGTTCGACCCCGCCTTGCAGAAACTTGCCGCGCAATGCGGCAAGGCCAAAGAGGCCTTCACGCTTGAAGTCGGCGAGGTGCGCGACGCCGAGGCACAGATCGAGCTGGCAGCGGACAAGATGGCCGCCTACCTCACCGTCACCCCGGCCTATGGCGGCAAGCCTTTGAGCCGCGATCTGGTCGCCAGGCTTTTGGCCGAGAAGAAAATCGTCCACGGCATCCTGCACGATGAGATCGGCCGTGTCGTTGCCGGCGGCGAGGCGAATAAATTGCTGGTCGCGCAGGGGCGCAAGCCGATCAACGGTGAAGACGGCAAGCTCAAGCCGCTGATCGACATGAGCAAGGAGCGTCGGCCCCGCTTCGATTCGAAGGGAGTCGCGAATTACCGCGAATTGGGCACCATCGTCACCGTGCACGAGGGCGAGCGGCTGATGCAGAACATCCCGCCCACCCAGGGCGAGCCCGGAGTCAACGTGCTCGGCCAAGCCATCCCAGCCAAGGCCGGCAAGGCCTGTCGGTTCGGCGCGCAGCTCAAAGGGGCGATACTCGACCCGCAAGACCCTAGCATCCTCGTCGCCGCCATCTCCGGCCAGCCGGTGCTGGCGAGCAACGGCATGACCGTGGAGCCGAGCATCACGATCGGCACAGTCGACCTCAATAGCGGCAATGTCGATTTCGACGGCAGCATTGTGGTCAGCGGCGACGTGCAGCCCGGCATGAGCATCTATGCGAGCGGCGATATCCATGTCGGCGGCACGGTCGAGGCCGCCACTTTGGATGCCGGCGGCGACGTGGTGGTCAAGGGCGGCATCATCGGCCATAGTGATGCGCAACAGACCACCACGGCCCGCGTGCGTTGCGGCGGCACCTGTTCGGCCTTGTTCGTCGAGAACGCCAGCATCGAGGCCGGCAACAGCATCCAGGTCGAAAAGCTGGCCAGGCAGAGCGACCTGGCCGCGGCCAATCAAATCATCGTGGGCAAGCCCGGCAGCGGCCAGGGCAGCATCATCGGCGGTTCGGCGCGCGCCACCTTGCTGGTGCAGGCCGGCATCATCGGCACGCCGGTCGGCGTGAAGACCCACATCATGGTCGGCATCAACCCCAAACTGCACGAACGGTTGAACGGCCTCAACAAAGAGCTCGCACAAAAAACCAAAGAGCTTGAAGACATCGTCAAGATATTGACCTTCTTGGCCGAGAACCCGGCACGGGCCAAGCCTGGCATGCAGCAGAAGGCCGAGAACAGCCGGGTCCAAATCATGCAGGAGTTGGATAGCGCGCGCATGGAGAAAGACGACCTCAGCCAAGCGCTCAAGCTGGCCGAAGAGGCGCGCCTGGTCGTGGAAAAGACCCTCTA
>JAJZTS010000026.1 GCA_021848725.1 Pseudomonadota bacterium | reverse complement strand
ACTTTCTTTGCAAGCATTATTTCAAAGCTGCAATGCCGAAATTTCACAGGGCGTGCGTAGCAACTTGATGGCCTCATTTTGGCTTCGGCCGCCGCTTCGCGGCTTAACGTCTGCTTCGCAGACATTAGCCTACGCCGGAACGAAGCCGGTCGCTATGGGTTAGCGCTTGATTCGTAGCAGGGCGTTGGCCCAGTCCGAGTTTGGTGCTTCTTTGGCAATGAACTTATAGCGACCGACTTCGTTCTCATACCACCCCCGATCATGCCGGTTCGGCTCCGCCTCGAAGGCCCACCAGGCGCCGTCGGCGTCTTGCGCTAGCCACTCGGCCCAGTCGGGCAGGGGGCCGAAGCGGCTTACATCCATTTAACTTTAGCGGCGCTGTTCGAAGCGGAAGATGGCCAGGCTGCCCAGCAGGTTAGGCAGCAGCGCGACCGAGCGGCCGTTGGTGAGGACCGCGCGTTCGAGGATGGCGAAGTCGTGCTGGGCGCAGAGGTCTTCGAAGTCGCGCACGGTGCACAGGTGGATGTTGGGCGTGTTGTACCACTGATAGGGCATATCGGCCGAGCGCGGCATGTGGCCTTGCCAGATTTGCAGGCGGTTTTTCCAGTAGCCGAAGTTGGGGAAGGTGACGATGCCCTGGCGGCCGATGCGCAGCATCTCTTTCAGGATGCATTCGGTGTTGCGCATGGTTTGCAGGGTGCGCGACAGGATGACGTAATCGAAGGATTGGTCTTCGAAGCCGAACAGGTCGTGCTCCAGGTCGCCCTGGATGACGTTCACGCCTTTTTGCGCGCAGGCCAGGATGTTGGCGTCGTCGATCTCGATGCCATAGCCTTCGATGGAGCGGGTGTCTTTCAGTTCGCGCAGCAGCGCGCCGTCGCCGCAGCCCAGGTCGAGCACGCGGCTGCCGGGTTTGATCCATTGGCCGATGAGGGCGAAGTCTTTGCGCGAGATGCCGTTCATAGCTTGATCTTTTCCATATAGGCCCGCACCACGCCGTGGTAGTAGGCGTCGGCCATGAGGAAGGCGTCGTGGCCGTGGCCGTGGGTGACCTCGGCATAGCTGACGTTGCGTTTGTTGTGCAGCAGCGCGTGGACGATCTCGCGCGTGCGCGCGGGCGAGAAGCGCCAGTCGGTGGTGAAGGCGACGGCGAGGAAGTCGGCGCGGGCCGGGCGCAGGGCCTCGGCCAAGCCGCCGTCCAGGTCGAGCGCCGGATCGAAATAGTCGAGCGCCTTGGTCATCAACAGATAGGTGTTGGCGTCGAAGCTCTCGGCGAATTTGTCGCCCTGATAGCGCAGGTAGGATTCGATCTCGAATTCGACACCGTAGCCGAATTGGTAGCTGCCGTTCTTCAATTGGCGGCCGAATTTGCTGCCCATCACGTCGTCGGACAGGTAGGTGATGTGGCCGAGCATGCGGGCCAGGCGCAGGCCGCGCTTGGGGCCCGGGCCGCCGTAGTAATGGCCGCCGTTGAAGTCGGGGTCGGTCAGGATGGCCTGGCGGGCGACGTCGTTGAACGCGATGTTCTGCGCGGTGAGCTTGGGCGCGGCGGCGATGACCAGGCAGTGGTCGAGCCAATCCGGGTACTGGATGCTCCACTGCAGCGCTTGCATGCCGCCCAGGCTGCCGCCGACCACGGCGGCGAAGCGCTCGACGCCCAGGTGTTCGGCCAGCCGGGCCTGGGCGGTGACCCAGTCTTCCACCGTGACCAGCGGAAAGTCGGCGCCGAAGGCTTGGCCGGTGGCGGGGTTGGTGCTGGCCGGCCCGGTCGAGCCGTGGCAGCCGCCCAAGTTGTTGACGCCGATGACGAAGAAGCGGTCGGTGTCGATGGGCTTGCCCGGGCCGATCATGTTGTCCCACCAGCCCGGTTTTTTGTCGTGCTCGCCGTGGTAGCCGGCGACGTGGTGGTTGCCGGACAGGGCGTGGCAGATCAGCACCGCATTGGTGCGGCTGGCGTTGAGTTGGCCGTAGGTCTCGTAGACCAGCTCGTAGCCGTTGAGCACTGCGCCCGATTGGAGCACGAGCGGCTCGGTGAAGCGCGCGGTCTGCGGCGTGACGATCCAGCGGTGGGTAGGTTCGTGGTGAGTCATTGATGCCGACGCAATCGACTTTGGATTGCGTATATTATCTCCCTAGATCGGCCGCATTATAACGCTTTCGTTGTATCCAGCGGGGTGCGGCCGCGATGCAGTGATTTTATCCTGCGATAAATAAAGCCTGGCAGCGCGATGGCCGCGCTGCCGGTAAAGTATGCGTTTTGTCGTTTCAAGCAATTCAGGAGAACGGTCATGGCAACACGGGAAACCCTGGCACCTCGCGCCGCCCAGGCGGGCAGCGCGGAGGACATCTACAACCTGGCGCGCGAGGCGCTCGATGCGCCGGCCGATTTCGGCTACGCCAAGGAGTTGCTGTCCGGTCCGGCCTTCACCGGCGATGCCAATGCCAAGTCCTTCCTCGACGACACCGCCGGTAGCGCCATGTTCACCAAGGACTTCGTCGCCCTGGCCATCGGCTTCAAGGCCCTGGGCGATGGCGGTCAGGCCGATGCGATGCTGAGCCAAGGCCAGGACTTCGCGATGGCCGGCGACGAGAAGATGGCGGTCGGCATGGGCCTGCTGCTGGTGAGCGGCGACGCCGCTGGCGCGGTGAAGGCCCTGGGCGGCGCGCTGAAGGAGATTTCCTCGACCGACGAACTGTACGGTCTGGCCCAGGCGGTGGGCGGCGAGATCAAAGAGGCCGCCAGCGGCCTGCTGCACGAGGTCTACGACAAGATCAAGGCCAAGGCCGGTCGCGCCGCCGACTTCGCCCGGCTGGCCAAGAGCATTGCGCAGGACCTGGGCGACAAGGTCAAGGCCGCCGCGGTGATCCAGGAAGGCGCTGACAAATACAGCAGCCCGGCCGACCTGATTTCGCTGTCCGGCGTGCTGGGCGAGATTGACGCCTCGGCCGCCGGCGCGCTGTACAACAAGGCCTTGGAGACGGCCAAGGACTTCATCGCGGTGAAACAGGTTTTGGAAGCGGCCAAGGACAACGCCGAATTCACCAAGGCGGTGCTGGCCAAGGGCGCCGAGATCGCGACGACCACGCCTGAGTTTCTGGAGCTGGTTGCGGTCAGCGCTGCCATTGGCGACGCCGCCGGCGTATCCGCGTTGCTGACCCGGGCCGAGGAATCGATCGCCAACCTGGACGAGATGCGCCGGATGGTCGATGCGGCCGAGCAGTTCGCCGCCGGCGATGCCGACCGCCTGGCCCGCTTGAAGGATAAGCTGGGCAAGCGCGAGGCCAACCAGGCCAAGTACGTCGAGATCCAGAACGAGGAAGGCAAGGCCACCACGGTCAAACAGTTCATTGCCTTGGCCGATCGGGTGATGGCTGAGCTGCAAGATGCCGCCTATGCCGCCAAGTTGTTGAGCGCGGCCGAGACCATGCTGCGCGAGAGCGGTTTCCACTTCAGCCGGTTCAAGCAGTTGATCTTGGCGGTCGATCGTCTGGGCGACAAGGCGTGGTTGGGCAAACTGTTGGACGAGAGCATCGCCTCGGCCGCCGATTTCGTCTGGTTCCGCGAGATTGTGCTGACTGCCGCGCGCGAATTGAAGGATGCCGAGTTCGGCAAGGGCAAGGCCAAGGACTACCTGAGCGCCCGTGCCGGCCAGGCCAGCGATAACCCCTACGACTACACCAAGCTGGCCGAGACCGTGCGCGACGCGCTGGCCGACGCGGGGTGGGCCGTCACCCTGCTGGGCGATGCCGCCAGCCGGGCCAAGGACCACTACGCGCTGGCCTATATCGGCAAGCTCTATCGCGACCTGGGCGATGCCACCAGCGCCCAGGCCCAGTTCGACAAGGCCGTGGCCGCCTGCACCAGCGGCGAGGCCTGCGTGCAATTGGCCAGCCGCTTGAAGGCCGATGGCATGGCGCCGGCCGCACTCGCGGCGCTGATGGACGCCTGCGGCGGCAAGCTGGCCTCGGCCAACGACAAGCTGCGCTGGGCCGAGGGTGTGGCCGACCTGCTGCTCGATGCCGATTGGGCGGCCAAGGCCTATGCCGGCATCGCCGGCAGCTTCACCGACGAGGTGGGCAAAAAGCGGCTGGAACGTAGCCGTCAGATGCGTCTGGGCTACCGTTTCTTCGGCCCTGGCGTGCAGGCCCACTAAGCGCGGTTAAGCTAGTACCCGCTTACGCGCAAACGGCCCAGGCAAGCGCCTGGGCCGTTTGTTTTTTGGCCGGGTCGGCTCCCGGTTCCCATGCTAAACTTGCCCGAATTATTTCCATAAGCAGCGCCCTTAGAGCCTGAAAACGGATGGCGGAAGATAGCGACCTCGAGCGAACAGAAGCGGCAACAGGCCGAAAGGTCGAGCAGGCGCGCGAGCAGGGTAATGTGCCGCACTCGCGGGAGCTATCCACCTTCGCCATTCTGATGACCGGCGTCGTGACCATTGCCCTGATGGGGTCTTATTTCTACCAAGGCCTGCACGACATGATGCTGAACGTCTTCACCTTCGGCCGGGCCGAGGCGATGGACACCCATCTGATGGGGCTGACCTTGTTCACCGCGGCGCGCGACATGCTGATCACCTTCGCGCCGTTCGGTTTGGCCATGCTCGTGGTCACCATCGCGGCCAACATGTTGATCTCGGGTTGGAACTTTTCCACCCAAGCGCTCGAATTCAACCTCGACCGCATCAATCCGCTGCAAGGCATCGGCCGCCTATTTTCCGTGCAGTCCGGCATCGAACTATTCAAGGCGGTTTTGAAGAGTGCGGTCATCGGCGGTGTGTCGGGCTGGATGCTATGGCGGCTCACCGGCGACTTGCTGAGCCTGGCCTCGCAGCCGCTTGATGCGGCGATGGCTCATACCGGCTGGATCGCGATGCAGATTTTCTTGGCGGCGGCGGGGGCGTTTGCCTTGATCGCGGTGATCGACGTGCCGTTCCAGCTTTGGCACTACTACTACAAGTTGCGCATGACCAAGCAGGAGGTCATCGACGAGAACAAGCAGACCCAGGGCGATCCGCAGATCAAGGGCCGTATCCGCCGCATGCAGCGCGAGATGGCGCGCCGGCGGATGATGGCCGAGGTGCCCAAGGCCGAGGTGGTGGTGACCAACCCGATCCATTACGCGGTGGCGCTGAAGTACGACAACAAGCGGATGAATGCGCCGCAGGTGGTGGCCAAGGGTAGCCAGTTGGTGGCGGCGCGGATCAAGGAGATCGCGCGCGAGCATGGTGTGCCTGTCGTCGAAGCGCCGCCGTTGGCGCGTGCCTTGCACAGCCACGTCGAGATCGGCGACACCATTCCCGGTACGCTATTCACCGCCGTGGCTCAGGTGCTGGCTTACGTCTATCAGCTCAAGCAGTCGGGGATGACGCCGGCCATGCCGAGCGATTGGCTGGTGCCGACCGAGTTGGACCCGGAAGGGCAGGCGGCGTAAATGGCCGAGGCGGCAACCATGACCGGCCTACAGTGGCAGCGCCTCGCGGCGCCGATGCTGGTCATCATGATCCTGGGCATGATGATCTTGCCCTTGCCGCCGTTCCTGCTCGACTTGCTGTTCACCTTCAACATCGCGTTGTCGATGATCGTGCTGTTGATCGCGCTCTACACCTTGAAACCCTTGGAGTTCTCGATCTTTCCGACGGTGCTGCTGATGACGACGCTGCTGCGGCTGTCGCTCAACGTCGCCTCGACCCGGATCGTGCTGCTGGAAGGCCATACCGGGCCGGATGCGGCGGGCAAGGTGATCGAGTCGTTCGGCCACTTCCTGGTCGGCGGCAACTACGCCGTCGGCCTGGTGGTGTTCATCATCCTGGTGCTGATCAATTTCGTGGTCATCACCAAGGGTGCCGGCCGCATCGCCGAGGTGGGCGCCCGCTTCACCTTGGACGCGATGCCGGGCAAACAGATGGCGATCGACGCCGACCTCAACGCCGGCCTGATCGGCGAGGACGAGGCGCGCAAGCGCCGGGCCGAAGTGGCGCAGGAGGCCGACTTCTACGGTTCGATGGACGGTGCCTCGAAGTTCGTGCGCGGCGATGCGGTGGCCGGCATCATCATCATGCTGATCAATGTGATCGGCGGCCTGCTGGTCGGCGTGCTGCAGCACGATTTGAGTTTGGCGACGGCGGCCAACAATTACACCCTGCTCACCATCGGTGACGGCCTGGTCGCCCAGGTGCCGGCGCTGATCATCTCGACCGCCGCCGGTATCGTGGTGTCGCGCGTGTCGACCGAGCAGGACCTGAACCAGCAGATGCTGGCGCAAGTCTTCGGCAAGCCGCAGGCGATTTTCCTGTCCGCCGGCATCCTCACCCTGCTCGGCCTGATCCCCGGCATGCCGCATGTGGCCTTTTTGCTGATGGGGGCGACGCTGGCCGGCATCGGTTATACCCTGGACCAGCGGGCCAAGGCCGAGGCGGCCGCGGCGCGGGC
Organism: Pseudomonadota bacterium; assembly: GCA_021848725.1. Classification (GTDB taxonomy): domain Bacteria; phylum Pseudomonadota; class Gammaproteobacteria; order Burkholderiales; family Thiobacillaceae; genus Sulfuritortus. Next base: position 19,587 of record JAJZTS010000026.1, on the reverse strand, counting down.
GGTGGCCGAGGCACCGCCACCGGCGGAGGAGACGGTCGAGATCGGCTGGCGCGACGTACAGAGCGTCGACCAATTGGGGCTGGAGGTCGGTTATCGGCTGGTGCCCTTGGTCGATCGTGCGCAGGACGGCGAGCTGTTGCGCCGTATTCGCGGCATCCGCAAGAAGATCGCGCAGGATGTGGGCTACCTGGTGCCGGCAGTGCACATTCGCGACAACCTGCAATTGCGGCCGAATGGCTATCGCATCCTGCTCAAGGGGGTGACTGTCGCGGAAGGCGAGGCCGTGGTCGGCAAGCTGTTGGCGATCAACCCCGGGCGGGTGTTCGGCGTGGTCGAGGGCCAGGCCGCGAGCGATCCGGCCTACGGCCTGCCGGCGGTGTGGATCGAACCGGGCCTGCGGGAGCAGGCCTTGAGCTATGGCTATACCGTGGTCGATGCCAGCACGGTGGTGGCTACGCATCTGTCGAAGATCATCAACGAGCATGCGCCGGAGCTGCTGGGGCGCGAGGAGACGCAGCAATTGCTCGATCACTTCGCGCAGCAGACGCCCAAGCTGGTCGAGGAACTGACGCCCAAGCTCTTGCCGGTCTCCACCGTGCAGCGGGTACTGCAAAACCTGCTGGAGGAGGGGGTGCACATCCGCGACCTGCGCAGCATCTTGGAGGCGCTGGCCGAGCACGGCGCGCGCAGTCAGGATGTCGACGAATTGACCTCGGCGGTTCGTGTCTCGCTTGGCCGTGCTATCATCCACGACATCTATGGAGCCGCTCAGGAACTGCAAGTGATTGCTCTCGAGCCAGGTCTAGAACAGATTCTGATGCAGGCCGTGTCCAGCCAAGGAGAGGCGGGCGCGGGACTGGAGCCCGGATTGGCGGAAACGATGGTCAAGGACACGCAAAGGGCGGTTCAGCAGCAGCTGGACAGCGACATGCCCGCCGTGCTCCTGGTACCGCCCTTGCTCCGCGCCATGTTGTCGCGCTTCCTGCGCCGCAGCTCCCCCGATCTGAAAGTCATTTCCCACACCGAAGTGCCCGACGGCAAGTCGATTCGCGTCACCGCCATGGTGGGTAGCGGCGCATGATCAAGAAATTCTACGCCGGCACCACGCGCGAAGCGCTGCGCCAAGTGCGCGATGCACTCGGCGCCGACGCCATCATCCTGTCGAACCGCCGCATCGAAGGCGGCGTGGAAATCATCGCGGTGGCCGATCTCGATATGGCCGCCTTGTCGCAGCGGGCCGAGCCCGTGGTATCGGCGCGGCCGAGCCGAGCCCAGCCGGCGCCGGAGCCCGCACCGGCCTCTCCGAAGCGGCCGGTTGCCTCCAACCCGATGTTCGATGAGGTGGCCATTACCACCCTGACTGAATATTTGTCGCAGCGGGAGGCGACGCAGCCGGTCTCGGCGGCCAAGCCGACCCCGGCCGCAAGCCCCGCCCATGCCCCCGCGCCGGCAGTGCCGGCCCCGGCTGCCGCGGCGGTGTCGGAGTCTACCGTTGCCGCCGCTGTCGACGAGGCGGTGTCGCCCTTGGTGCAAGAATTGGCGCGCGAGGTGCGCTTGCTGCGCGGCTTGGTCGAGGGCCAGCTTGCCGGCTTTGCCTGGTCTGATTTGACCCGGCGCGAGCCGATGCGGGCCGAGCTGATGAAGCTGCTGATCGGTGCCGGTTTCGGTACGGTCTTGAGCAACCATCTGGTCGAGCAATTGCCGCAGGGCTATGACTTCGAGCGGGCGCTGAAGTGGCTGAAATCGGCACTGATGCACAACATCAAGGTGGCTGAGGCCGAGCGCGACATCGTCAGCCAAGGCGGGGTCTATGCCTTGGTTGGCCCGACCGGCGTCGGCAAGACCACGACGGTGGCCAAACTGGCGGCGCGGGCCGTGCTGAACTACGGCGCTAGCCAGGTGGCCCTGATTACCACCGACACTTACCGGATCGGCGCGCAGGATCAGCTGCGCATCTATGGCCGCATCTTGGGCACCCCGGTCTACGCGGTACGCGATGGTAAGGAGCTGGATTCGACCCTGGCCGATTTGGCCGGCAAACGCCTGGTGCTGATCGACACCGTGGGCATGGGCCAGCGCGACCGGCGCGTTGCCGAGCAGGTGGACATGCTGTCCGGCAGCGGCCGAGGCATCAAGCGGCTGTTGCTGTTGGGCGCACCGTCTCAAGGCATGACCTTGGAAGAAGTGGTGCGTGCCTACAGCGGCGAAGGCCTGGTCGGCTGTATCCTGACCAAGATCGACGAGGCGCTGACCTACGGTCCCGTGCTGGATGTCATCTTGCGCCATCAGCTCGAGGTGCATTACGTCACCAATGGCCAGCGCGTGCCGGAGGATCTGCACCTGGTCAGTCTGCTGTATCTGGTCGACCGCGCCTTCAAACTGCAGCAACAAGATTCTCCGTTCGCCTTGGACGAGGCGGATATCCCGGTGTTGGTGGCGGCCGAGCGCTCGGCCGCCACCGTCGAAGCCAATTCATCCGATCGAGGAGCGGTGAGTGCCCTCGGCTGAGGTGCTCGACCAAGCCAGCGGCCTGCGGCGCTTATTGGGCCGGCAGGCGCCGTTCCAAGCTTGTGCCGTATTCGGTACCGAGCCGTCGCTGCAGGCGATGGCCTTGGCCAGCCTGGCTTATGCCTTGGCGCGGCGCGGCGAGTCGGTGGCGGTGTTGGACGAGGTGGAGTCGCCGCACAACGTCGCGACGCAGTATGGCTTGGCGCCGCGTCATCGCCTGGCCGATGTCTTGCAAGGCCGCTCGATGCTGGACAAGGCCGTGGTCGAGGCGCCGGGCGATGTGCGCCTGCTGTTGACGGGCGCCTTATCCGGTGTCTTGAACCCTATGTCGGATGCGGCCTGGGATCGGCGCTTGGATGACCTGATCCATGCCGTTGGCAATCAAGGCTGGCTGATGGTCAATGCCCAGATGGGCGCGAAGCCATCGGCCTTGGCGGCGAGTTGCGCGCACCGTCTACTCGTGCTGCCGGATAAGAAGTCGGCGATCACCGAGGCCTATGCGCTGCTGAAGACCGCGCACCAGCTGCGGCCCGATGGCCGCTGGCACGTGCTGATCATGGATCAACGCGAGCAAAGCAGTTCGGAAGCGCTGTTTGCCAATCTGGCCAATACGGCCGAACGGTTCTTGGGGGTGCGCCTGGAATGGTTCGGCGCCGTGCCGCAGGATGAAAAACTGGCCCAATCGGTGCGGCTGATGCGGCCTTTGCTGGAGGTGGCGCCGGATTGCGCCGGCTCCCTGGCCTTCAAGGCCTTGGCCGAAGTTGCCGGCGCCTGGACTGGCGGCGACGCGATGGGCGCCCGGGAGTTTTGGCAGAGAACCTATTTACTGGGCCGAATCGTTTCGGGCACGGCCGGTGTGAAATCGCGCGATGCGGAACTCGACTGGCAGTACGGCTAGGGACGAGCTTGTCCAGCAATATGCGCCGCTCGTCAAACGTATCGCTTATCATTTGATGGCGAGGCTGCCGGCCTCGGTCGAGGTCGACGACCTGATTCAGGCCGGCTTGATGGCCTTGCTTGGCGCGATCGATCGCTACGACGAGGCGCAAGGTGCGAACTTCGAAACCTTCGCTACGCAACGCATACGCGGCGCCATGTTGGACGAATTGCGCGACGCGGACTGGGCCTCGCGCAATGTGCGCAAAGCCGCGCGGCAGATCGAAGAGGCCGTGCATGCCTTGCAACAACGCCTGGGCAGGCCGCCATCCGAGCAGGAGATCGCCGGCGAGTTGAAGCTCGGTATAGAGGCCTACTATGAGCTGCTGAACGATGCCCGCGGCGCGCAGTTGGTCTATTACGAAGATTTTCAGGAACAAGATGGCGATGAGTTTTTGTCCCGTTTTGCCGACGAGGCCATGCCCGCGCCATTCGACCTTTTGGCTGGGCAACGATTCAGGTCGGCCTTGGTCCGGGCGATCGGCGACTTGCCGGAACGCGAAAAGCTACTGATGGGCATGTACTACGAGCAGGATTTGAATTTCAAGGAGATCGGGGCCGTATTGGGTGTGTCCGAATCTCGCGTGTGCCAGCTGCATACCCAGGCCGTCTCTCGTCTGCGGGGCTGGCTGAGGGATTGGATACCGTCGGCGGAGTGATTTATGGATTTAATTAGCATCGTTGGGCTGGTGTTGGGCTTGTCCGCCATCTTGCTCGGTCAAGCCTTGGAGGGCGGGCATATCGGCTCGCTGCTCCAAGTGACGGCCTTCATCATCGTGGTCGGTGGTACCGCCGGGGCCGTGATGTTGCAAAGCTCCCTGCGGGTCTTTCTCGACGGCTTGAGCATGACGAAATGGGTTTTCGTTCCACCCAAGCATTCGGCGGCCGCAGTGCTCGAGATGGTGTTGCAGTGGAGCCAGACTGCGCGGCGCGGTGGCCTGCTGGCGCTGGAACCCTTCATCGACGAGCAGACCGAATTGTTCCACCGGCGTGGCTTGCAAATGCTCGTGGATGGCGCTGAACCCGATGTGTTGCGCGATACCTTGGAACGCGAGCTGGCGGCTTACGAACACGGCCGCCTCGAGGCGGCCAAGATTTGGATGGCGGCGGGCGGCTATTCGCCGACCATCGGTATCTTGGGCGCGGTGATGGGTCTGATCCACGTGATGGAAAACCTGTCCGATCCGTCCAAGCTGGGCGCCGGTATCGCCGTTGCCTTCGTTGCGACGATCTATGGCGTGGGTGGCGCCAACCTGATCTTTCTGCCCATGGCCAATAAGTTGAAGCATCACGTTGGTAAATTGGTCAGCGAACGCGAATTGTTCATCGAAGGCCTAATCTGCATCGCGAACGGTGAAAACCCCCGCATCATCGAGGCCAAGATGCAAGGCTATTTGTCGTAATGGAATTCATTGGGGAAGCCAAAGTATTGCGGGGGTTTCGGTGTAGGCTAACTTGCCGCAGGCAAGTTAAGCTGCGAAGCAGCGGCCGAAGCCAAAATCCAGGCCGCATCATCGAGGCCAAGATGCAAGGTTATTTGTCGTAACCGCCCAAACCTCCAAGAGGAAGGATGGCATGGCCAGGAAGAAACCTGAAGAAGAGCACGAGAACCTGGAGCGCTGGCTGGTCTCCTATGCGGACTTCATTACGCTGCTGTTTGCCTTCTTTGTGGTCATGTATGCGCTGTCATCGCTCAACGAGGGTAAGTACCGGGTGATGGCCGATTCCATTGTGCAGGCCTTCAAAGACAGTCAACAGGCCGACAAGATGATCCATCTCGGCAAGAAATATTCCGAGATTCTGGATGGCAAGGGGCAGCCTATCGGGGTTGGTCAACCCAAGCGCGAGGAAGAGGCCAAGAAAGCGGCCGTGCGCGAAAAGATGAAGAACATCGCCAGCAACGTGATGGAGGCGATGGCGCCGCTGGTGCGTAGCGGGCAGGTCAAAGTGACGCAATCGAGCAAGGGGGTTACCCTCGAGATCAATGCCAGTGTGTTGTTCTCCAGTGGCGATGCCCGGCTGCAGCCCAGTTCGTTGCAATTGCTTGCGGCCGTAGCCAAAGAGTTGTCCAAGATCGACAACCCGATCCAGGTCGAAGGCCATACCGATAACATCCCGATCAAGAGCGACTTCTTCCCATCCAACTGGGAGCTGTCCAGTGCGCGGGCGGGTAGCGTGGTGCGCTTGTTCGTCGAGCAGGGCGTGGCCCCGGGCCGGTTGGAGGCGATCGGTTTTGCCGACAACAAGCCGATCGATACCAACGTGACGGCCGAAGGGCGCGCGCGCAATCGGCGGGTGAACGTGATGATTCTCGACTCCAAGGCGACCGATGCCAGGGAGATCGATAAACTCGAAGTCAGCGGCTGACCGGGCTTACTCGGTCACAAGCTGCACTCGAAAGACCGCCGAGTGGGCATTCCCTTCCAGATGCTGCGCCAGTAAAACGGTCTGTGTGCCATGGACGCTGTCCACAGCAAGCTGCGTGCCGGCGGCGAGTGTCATCTCGCCGGGCAAGACTAGGCAGTCGAGCTTGCCGCCGGCGCTGTAGGTCAAAAACCCTTGGCCGGCTTGGCCGCCATCGGGGCGGACTACGCTTACCGGCTCGGCTTTATGGCCCAGCAATTGCAAGCCGAACAACAAATGATCGGCCTGCGGTTGCTTGAACCAGCGGACCAGGCCGAGGCGCCATTTTCCCGAGCTGGCTTGCCTCAGGCCGATGACCGCGCCAATCTCGATGGCCATCGGGAAATCGCCCTCATGCTTGAGAGCTAGGCCACCCGCACTGTCGTTGATCGGTGAACACAGCGCGCGTTTCGTCGTCGGCGCCTGGGGCGATGCACACAGGTTGTCCCAACCGAGCGTGATCTCATAGGCGCTTTCTTGCTGTGGTTTGCGCCGTTGGATCATGCGATGTTTGGAGGCGCCCCAGCGTAACTTGAGCTTGTTGAGCAGCACCGCATAGGCCGGCCAATCCGCTTCGGGTGGCAAGGTCAGGCCCTCTTTGACGCGTCGTGTCCTGATCGCATTGCCGAGCATGGCCAATTGCTTGGCGATGCCTGAAGTTTCGAAAAACAGGGTGGACTGTGCTTTTGTGTAGTGACGGGTCGAGGGCTGTGGCGGATTATCCATGTCGGCTTGGATATGGAACGGGGCAAGGGATTTCCCGGCCGCATGAGCCGGCGTGATGTTGGCCATGGCGGCGGTGCTTACAGCCAAGTCCCGTGTCCAGTCGAGTTCTTGCCCGGTGAATTGGTAGGGGTCGGCCAGCGCGAGCAAGAGCATGGCCTTGTAGCCATCCACCAGGTTGCCGCCTGGTGGGGCGGCGGCGATACCGAAGTGCTGTGCGCAGAGATAGCTTTGGTGCAGATCAAGCCAGAGGCCGGTCGGCAGAGCGGTATGGTGCCGATAGCAGATCATCGTCAGCCGGTCGGCGCAGTCGAGCAAGTCCGACAACAGCTTGCCGACGGTCGCGCCATCTTGGCTGCGAGACAAGGTATCGAGGATGAGTCGCTTCTGCATGGTGGCTAGTTCGCCGAGCAGGGTTTGGCCGAGCTCAAGTGCGCGGTACTGCGGCTTGGGCAAGGGTAAAGTCTGTGTACTCAGGCCCTCAACCAGTTTGTCGGCCAGGTGATCGACGCCGGTCTTGAGCAGGTCGGCCAAACGAGTACGGTGGCTGGCCGGTAGCTCGATGCGGTTGAAGGCGCTCAAGAAGCGGCTAAGTTTTTCGGCGGCTTCGGCGGGGTTGGAAATAGGTAGCTTGGCGAGCCAGGACCCAACTTGATCGGGGCTGAAGTCCAGGTTTATAGTGCTCGCCGCCTTGGGTTTCGGCGGCAGTTGGTAGAGGGGCAGCATCGTCGAGGAGTTCTCCCTGCCATTCGGGGCATTTTAACGGATTTTCGGTCTTCCGGACGGCGCGCACGCGCACCCGATACCACGGGCGATTTTGCTAAGGAAAGATGAAGATGTTGAAGCGCGTATTGGCGGTGTTGCTGCTGAGTATTCTGGCCACGGCGGCACAAGCGTTCACCTTGACCGACAGCAAGGGCAAGGTACACCGGCTTGCCGACTATAAGGGCAAGTGGGTGTTGGTGAATTTCTGGGCGACATGGTGCCCGCCCTGTTTGGAGGAAATCCCCGACTTGATCTCGCTGCACGAGAGCAAGAAAAACAAATTGGCTGTGATCGGCGTGGCGATGGAGTATCAAGATCCGAAATACGTGCTGGACTTTGCCGATCAGCAGATGATCAGTTACCCCATCGTGTTGGGTAATAGCGCGGTGGCGAAGCAGATCGGTCCGGTGCGCGGCTTGCCGACGACCTACCTGTTCAACCCACAAGGCAAGATGGTGGCCTATAACGTCGGCGCCTTGTCGCGCGCCGATGTCGAGAAATACATATCGGCAAACAAATAACTCGGACGAGGAGGTCTGTATGGGCATGCGATGGTTGTGGCTGGTGTTGACCTTGTGTAGCTGGCCGGCATTTGCCGAGGTGCGCGATCCGCTGAGTTATTTCTTCATGCCCAAACTGGGCGATTTCAAAGCCGAATTGGACACGGCCAAGCAGGAAGGCAAGGTCGGCGTTTTGTTGATGTTCGAGCTCGAAGACTGCCCATGGTGCCACCGCATGAAGGCGACCATACTGAACCAGTCGGACGTGCAGGATTGGTATCGCCAACATTTCTCGATTTTCAACGTCGATGCCAAGGGCGACACGGCGATGGTCGATTTCGCCGGCAAGCAGACCACGGAAAAGGCCTTCGCCGCGGAACAGCGGGTGCGGGCGACGCCGGTATTTATTTTTTACGACCTGAGCGGCAAGGCGGCCTATCGCTACACCGGTGCGACGCAGAGCAAGGAGGATTTCCTGCTGCTCGGCCACTACGTGGCGGAAGGCGCCTATAAATCGCAAGCCTTCAACGTATATAAGGCGCAGGCGGGCAAGCAATGAGGCGATGGACGGTCTTGCTGGCGCTGCTGCTGGCACCGCCGGCTTGGGCGGAAGGTAAACCGCTGACCCTGGACGAAGTGTTGGCCTATGCCGATGCGCCGCATCCGCAGTTGGATAAGGCGCTTGCCCAACGGGAGGCCGCCGAGGCGGAACTGGCACTGGCCGACAGTTTCAACGACGTCCGCCTGAATCTCGAAGGCACCTTGCGGACCGGGCGCAATCCGGTCTTTCGCGACAAGTTCAAGGACGACAACGGCGTGCGGCTCAATTTGCGCAAGACCTTGCTCGATGGTGGCCGCAGCGAGGCGACGATTGCCGCCGACCGACTCGATGTCCAGGCGCGCGACCTCCAATTGCTGGATACTCGGGCGCAGCGACGCATTGGCTTGATGAGCCGCTTCTTCGATGTGCTTTTGTCCGACTTACGCTATGCGGCGGATAACGAGTTCATGGCGACGGACTATGTCACTTGGGACGATAGCCGCGATCGGCAGCGGCTGGGCATGCTTTCGACGGCGGATATGGCCGCGCTGGAGGCGGCCTACAACGAGTCGCGCATCCGGCGTAACGATGCCGACCGCAGGGTACGGGAAAAGCGGTTGAAGCTGGCCGCCGCGATGAACCGCCCCAACGACTTGCCGAACGATGTGGCCGACCCGGATCTGGCCAGTAACAACCGGCCGCTGCCCGAGTTCGAGCCCCTGCTGGCGGCCATGGAACAGGGCAATCCTTTGCTCAAGGCGCAACGGCAAATGCTGGATGCGGCTCAGCATCGCTTGACGGCGATTCGCGCAGAAGACCTGCCCAGCGTCGAATTCGAGGCCGAGGCCGCGACTTGGAGTCGCGAGACGGCGACACGCGACGATCTGCGCGCGGGCTTCAACGTGGTCTGGCCCTTGTATCAAGGCAAACGCGTCGATGCGCGCATGGCCAAGGAACAGGCGCAGTTTCATCTGCTCCAGGCGCAATACGAACAGATGCGGTTGGATATGCGCGAGGCCCTGTACGAGACATGGCAGGCCATCCAGTATCTGCGCGATACCGAGCGTCCCGCGGCCATGGTCCATGCGGCCCTGCGCGATGCCCAATTGGAGAAGGCGCGGGCGGTTTATGAGTTGGAGATCAAGGCCAGGCTGGGGCCTGCCATGGCGGAAACCCAAGCAGCGCTGTGGCGCAAACGCGCAGTCGAGTATCAACTGGCATTGACGTGGGCACGCCTGGAAGCCTTGGTTGGCAGCCCGATCGATGCGTCATGGGGGAAGGCTAAGTGAAAAAAATCTTGAGGATCGTGGCCTATGCGCAGGCCGGGTTGGCCCTGCTGACCGCGGGTATGTCGAATGCGGCGGACTATTCGGCCGTGTTGCAATGGTCGCAGTTGTCGGCGGTGTCGGCGGCCGTGCCGGGCCGGGTCGAGCGCGTGCTGGTCCAGGCCGGGCAACAAGCCAAGCCGGGCGAACTGCTACTGGTGCTCGACCCAGCGGTTTATCAAGCGGAGGTTATGGCGGCGCGGGCCGAAGTTTCTGGCCTGGGCGCGGACGAGGCCGAGGCCAAGCGCAATCTCGACCGCGAGCAGGAACTGTACAACCGCACCATCACCCCGACCACCGAACTCGACGCCGCCAAGCTGCGTTATGCCCAGGCCAAGGCAAAGCTGGATGCCGCCCAGGCCCGCTTAGAGCGTGCCCGCCAGCGCCTGGCCGAGGCCGAAGTACGCGCGCCGTTTCCCGCCGTGGTCGTCGAGCGCCAGGCGGAGCCGGGTGTCGTGGTGGCGCAGTGCCAACCGCAGCCCCTGCTGACCTTGGCGCGCAGCGACGAGATGCTGGCCCGCGCGACCCTCAGCCCGGCCCAGGCGGCTGGGCTGAGCCTGGGCGCCGCTGCCACCGTGGTCATCGGCGATAAGAGCCAGGTGGGCAAGGTGCGCAGCCTGCGCTATGTGGCCGGCGATAAGCCGGGCTATCTGCTCGATGTGGCGATTCCGCGGCCGGCGCATGCGCTGGCGGGCCAGGCGGCGACGATCAAGCTGCCTTGATTCGCACGCCATCGTTGAACCGCGAACGGGCCGGAGTGATCTGGCCCGTTTTGTTTTGACCGGGGGCTGTGCTTGGCCAACGCGTGAAGGAGTGCTTATCGGCCGAAGCGGCGCCGCTTTGGGCTGTCCGTGTTGAGGCGATTGTTGGGCGACACGCTCAATAACGCTCCCATGGCTCGACATCACCCGCATGCACGGTAAACATGGGGTGTGCCTCTGGCACTTCCACATTCCGCCACTTTCGATACAGCGCAGGATTGCGGACGCTTAGCTTTGTCAGGAGATGCGTCCACTCGTATGCCATCTGACCGGCAGTTACGGTGAGGGATACCGCTTTCCGCGCCGGGTTTATTTTGCTCTTATCAAAGGCATAACCACGGGCCATCGCCTCCGCATAAATGCCCTTCAGATACAACGAAATAGCTGCAAGTGGCGCCGTATGCTTCTTGAAGCGGTCCATCTGAGGATGGTTGCGATAGCCACGCGTTTCTCCGCGCAGGACAGCCTGCGCCAAGAGAGCTTCCCGCCACAGCGCGACCAGACCTTGAGGATCAAGGTACTTGGGATGTAATGACCAGAGACGCATGTTTATGGTGCCAAACGGTACATATCGAGACCGGTGGGTTCGGACATCAATTATTAATATAGAGGCAGCCGACACAAAGGCCTATCGAAATAGGCTTCAGGGCTCATCCGGAAAACTCTCCGGCTCATCCTCGAAGAAGCCCACCCGCTGCCAGGAATTCTCGTTCAACTGCACTTCGTATTTGGCCCAGCGGGCGAATTCGTCCAGAGTGCAAACGCCGGCCTTGCGCCGGCAGGTGCCGGCCAGGCCCTTGAAGGTGACGGTCTCTTCGCCGCTCTCGTCGTCCAGGGTAAGCTCGATGACCTGGCGCACGCCCCAGGTGCGGCCATAGGCGCCGTTGCTGTAGTGCTTGCCGGGTTGGATGGCGTCGGTGGCGATGGGCATGGCGAACTTGGGTATTCAAAAACGCTAATTTTAACGGAATGTGGCGGCCGGGCTGGGTTTGGCCTCATGGCCGACAGAGTGAAAGCCGGTCCTGGCGCGGCGTTCAGGCGGGGCTGCTGTCGATCTCGTAGGGCCAGCCCGTGATGCCGCCGGCGAGCGACAGGGCCCGGATGTTGCGCTCGCGCAGCAGGAAGGCGCCGGCCATGCTGCGCCGGCCGCTGCGGCAATAGACGATGTAGGTGGCCTCGGGCTCGAGCCGGTGCACTTGCGCGCGCAGGGTGTCCAGCGGCAGCAGGGTGGCGCCGGGGATGCGCGACTCTTCGTATTCCAGGTCGTAGCGGCAATCGAGCAGCCGGGCCTGGCCGCTGTCGATCATGGCCAGGGCCTGCTCGGGCGCGATCTCCTCGACGAAGCTGGGTTTGATCAGCGCGTCGAAGTCGTGTTTTTCCAGCACCAGGAGTTGGCCGGGCGTGAGCATGGTCACCGTGGCATTGCGGTAGCCGTCTTGCAGCAGGGCCTCTTCGCCGAAGCCGTCGCCGGAGCCGAGCCGGGCGACGCAGCCGGTCTCTCCGCTCATCGCGTCGGTGCGGATCACCTCGGCCTCGCCCGCGTCGACGATGTAATAGGCATCGCCCTTTTCGCCTTGCCGGATCACGATCTCGCCGGCCTGCACCTCGCGTTGGCGCATGCGCTTGAACGCCTCGGCCACGTTTTCCAGGGGCAGGTGGCGGAACAGGCCGATTTGTTTGATCAGGTCGGTGCGCCGGTGCAATTCGGCGTCGTCGGTGAAGGCCTCGATCAGCCGCTCGTTCCAGCCGGCCAGTTCGTCGGTCGCGTCGCCGTCGAGGGTGAGGTAGCGCACGTCGGTGCCGGCGCGCACCCGTACCCGCGAGGCCGAGCCGAGGAAGGCGAAGGGCGCGTCGGCGCCGGCCGGGGCCAGGGTCCAGCGGGCGGTCTGTTCCTGCCGGTCCGGCCCGGTCCAGCGGCGTTCGGCCTCGGCCTCGCCTTCGATCAGCACCAGGTGCAGGCGCGCGCTGTCGGCCTCGTCGAACAGGGTGGCGCCCGCCTTGGCCGTGTGCACGGCGCTGGTTTGCAGCAGGTGTTCGAGTTGCTTGAGCGGAATGTGGCTGAACAATCTCAGCGTGCGCAGATGTCTGGCTAGGTCGTGCATGTTGTTGTGCTCCTCGGTCAGCGGGTCAGCCGGCGATAGATGTCCGCCACCTTCATCGGCAGCAGGCGCACCTCGTCGAGAATGATGTAGCGGGCGGCGCCGTACATGTGCGGCAGGTAGTCGCGCGCCTCTTTGTCGATGGTGATGCAGAAGGGGTGGATGCCGCTGCGCCGCGCCTCGACCAGGGCCATGCGGGTGTCTTCGATGCCGTAGGGGCCGCGGTAGCCGTCGAAGTAGTCGTCGGGCTTGCCGTCGGACAGGGTGATCAGCACGCGGGTCTTGGCCGACACCGCGTTCAACAGCTTGGCCAGGTGGCGGATGGCGAAGCCCATGCGGGTGTAGTCCTGCGCCTCGATGCCGGCGATGCGGGCGCGCACCGCCTCGGAATACGGCTCGTCGAAGGTCTTGATGCGGAACAGCTCGCAGCGCTTGCGGGTTTGGCCGGAGAAGCCGTAGATGGCGTAGCGGTCGCCCAACCGCTCGAGCGATTCGGCCAGCAGGATCAGCGCCTCGCGCTCGGCCTCGTTGATCCAGCCGCGGGTGCTGCCCGACATGTCGACCATGAAGGCCACCGCGATGTTGCGCTCGGCTCGGTGCAGCCGGGTGAACAGGCGGTCGCTCATCTCGCGGCCGTCGGCGGCGTCGGCGATGGCCTCGACCAGCGCGTCGAGGTCGACCTCGTCGCCATGCACCTGGCGTTTCTCCAGCCGGTCCTCGTCGCGCAGGGCCTCGAAGCTCTTGCGCAGGCCGCGCAAGAGGCCGGCGTATTTGTCCACGGTGGCGCGATAAAAACCGGGGTCGCCCGGCTTCACTTCCTTCTCGCGCATGACGCACCAGTTCTTGCGGTAGTGCTGGCGCTTGTAGTCCCACTCGGGATAGAACAGCGCGCCTTCCTCGTGATAGGTGCCCTGCCAGACGGCGTCGGGGTCGGTGGCGCGGTCGGCGAACAGGCTGGGGTCGTAATCGCCGGGGCCGGCCGGCACCAGGTATTCGTCCGGGATCTCGCCCAGGTCGAGCTGGATGGAGGTGAGCAGTTCCTTCACCTGTTGCGGCGGGGCGATCGGGGCGCCGTCGAGGGTGAGTTCGAAATTGAGCGATTCGTTGTCGTTGATCTCTGTTTCGAAGCGGGGCTTTTCTCCCTCACCCCTAGCCCCTCTCCCGGAGGGCGAGGGGGATTCGGCGTCTTCGGCCAGTTCGGCCAGTTTCACCCGCAGCAGCATCTTTTCCTTTTCCACCCGCGCGGCCAGGCAGGCGGCCACGGCCTCGGGCCGCAGCTCGCCGCCGAAACAGAAGCGGGGCGGCTCGCCCAAGGCATAGGCTTGGGGCAACAGGCGCAGGCTGTCGGCCAGCGCGGCGCCGGGGGGCAGCAGCGGTGCGGCGAGGGCCTGCCACTCCGGTGCAAGCGCTTCGCCTAGCTGGACCTTGAGTTGCTGCATAACTCGGTAGAGGCCGGGTAGCTCGCGGCCGAGGCAGGCCTCGATCCGAATGGTCTCCAGGGCTTGCAGGTGAGCCAGCGCTCGCTCGGGCTCGGCAAAGCCGGCGCAGGCGGCGGCCGGGTCGCTGCGGAAGCTGCCGAAGCGGGTCTGGCCCCAGAGCAGGGCGACCGTGGCCTTGGCCAGGCGGAAGTTGTCGTCCAACGTGGCCATTTGGGCGATGACGGCGGGCAGGAAGATGCGCTCGCTATCGGTGTAGGCGGCCTCGCCCTGTTCCAGGCGCAAGCGGCGGCCGGACAGGCCGCGCAGGAAGTTGGCCAGCACTGGGGCGATGTCCTCGAACAGGGCGCCGGCGCTGTGCTCGTGGCGGATCTGCACGAAGTTGTGCACCTGCTCGATCACTTGCAGCGCGGCGCGCAGGCCTTGGCGGTCGTAGGCGTCGCAGGCGTGCACGGCCCAGGCCTCGATCAAGCGGCGGTCCATCTGTTGCAGCAACTCGGGTGCGCGCAGGGCGAACTGGTGGGCGAGGGTGAGGTGGGTGCTGGCGATGCGGCGGACCCAGTCGAGGATGAAGCGCAGTTCGTCCTGCGGCAGTGGGGCGAGTTGCGCGGCCAGCGCGTCGGCGTGGATGAAACTGAACTCGACGTCGAGGCTGACGTTGAGCTCGGCTTCGATCTCCGCGGCGGTCAGCGCGGCCTGGGCCATATCAGAAGATGGAAGAGGACAGTTCTTCGACCGCCGCCAGCATGTCGGCGTCGTCGGTGATGGCCTGGGCCACGGCGGCGCGGCAGGCCGAGACCGGCTCGACTCCGCTGGCGATCAGCTTGCCGGCATGGACCAGCAGGCGGGTGGAGGCGCCTTCCTCCAGGCCGGAGCCCTTGAGGTTGCGGGTGAGCTGGGCGAACTTGACCAGTTTCTCGGCCAATGCCGCATCGACCCGGGCCTCGTTGGCGATGATCTTGCGTTCCAGCTCGGGTGCCGGGTAGTCGAACTCCATGGCGACGAAGCGCTGGCGGGTGGACTGCTTGAGGTCTTTCAGCACGCTCTGGTAGCCGGGGTTGTAAGAGATGGCGAGGCAGAAGTCCTCGGGCGCCTCCAGCAACTGGCCCAGCTTTTCCATGGGCAGGGCGCGGCGGTCGTCGGCCAGCGGGTGGATGACCACCATGGTGTCCTTGCGCGCCTCGACGATCTCATCCAGGTAACAGATGCCGCCGCAGCGTACGGCGCGGGTGAGCGGGCCGTCGACCCAGACCGTCTCGCCGCCCTTGACCAGGAAGCGGCCGACCAGATCGGAGGCGGTGAGGTCGTCGTGGCAGGACACGGTGATCAGCGGCCGTTTCAGCCGCCAGGCCATGTACTCCATGAAGCGGGTCTTGCCGCAACCGGTGGGGCCCTTCAGCAGCACCGGCAGCCGGTTCCGGTAGGCCGCCTCGAAGATGGCGACCTCGTCGCCCACCGCCTCGTAATAGGGCTCCTGCGCGATGTAGTGCTCTTCCGGGGCGAGGCTATGGGCGGACATGCGTTTGTGTCAGTGCGCGCTAGTCGTTGCCGCCGCAGCTGAGATCGCCGGGCTTGCACTCGCTGGAATACTTCAGGTCTTCCAGCTGGTCGCGGTTGGCCTCGAACTCGGCGCGGATCTGCTCGGCCTTGGCCTTGAGCCGGTCGATACGGGCCTCGTAGACACCCTCGCGTTCGGTCAGCGCCTTCTCGTTGAACAACACATGCTTCAGGAAGGTGTAGCCGAACTCCATCAGCTTCTCGTCGTCGGCCACCAGCTCGGCCATCTGCTCGACCGGGATGTCGTAGGTCTTGTTGAAGGAATCGCTGATGACGAAGGCGCGGAAGCGGTCGAGGTCGTAGCTGGCCATGAAAAACAGTTGGTTGGAGATGACCGGCGGCTTGCCGATGGCGGGGCCGGCCGATTTCTTCTTCAGGATGAGCTGGCGCCAGCCGCGGCCTTTCTCGTCGTAGTCGTCGACGCCCTGTTCTTGGCGGTATTGGTCGATGGTGAGCTTGCGGTCTTCCTGGTGGCCGAGACAGGTCTTTTCCGTCACCAGGGCATAGGCCTGGCGGTCGGTGAATTCGTCGGAGCGACGGATCGAGAGCAGGGCGACCGGATAGTAGCGGCAGGCAGTCGGGCGATTCTCATAGACGCTGCAACCTTCCTCGACCATGAACTGGCAGGCGGTGCCACCCTCGACCGCGCGCAGCTTGACGCCGGGGGTTCCGTCCTTGTCGATCTCGTAGGGCACGGTGTATTTCTGCAGGAACTCGCCGGAGGCGATGCCGAAGTGGTTCTTCAGGCGCAGGATGTCGTAGGGGGTGAGGCTGATGTCGATGTTGCTGCAGCAGACGTTCCAGCATTTCACGCCGCGATGGCAGCGGAACTGGATCTCGGTGTCGCCCTCGAGCATGTTGGGCATGACCGGGCTTTGTTCGAAGGGGGCGTCCTTGGCCAGGTTCTGGAATTGGGCATCGTAGTCTTGCATGGGAGTACCTCTAGGCTTGCTGAACGGCTGATACCTTCAACGCGAAGGCGGAAAGGCATTCATCTTACTGGATTGACACGCTTCCGTCTTGGCGCTTACCCGCACTGTGATTGGGTGTTTCGTCGGGCTAACTAAAAAAACCGGGCGCCTTGTGGGCGCCCGGTTTTACTGGTGCTGTGCCTGCTGCTTAGTGGGCGGCGGGCTTGAACAGCTTGGACTTGTCCACCAGGTCGACGTGCTTGCGCTTGAAGCAGGTCCACTTTGCGGTGTTCTTGTCGTAGATGGAGTTCACGAAGCAGTGCCAGTTCTCCTCGTCGACGAAGTTCTTGTCGGCGCGGTAGTAGAAGCCGGGGTAACGGCTTTCCTGACGGAACAGGATGTGCTGCAGGTGAGCTTCGGCGGTCAGGATGCGGTGGTAGTTCTCCCAGGCACGCAGCAGTTCGTGCAGGTCCTTGGCACGCATCTTCTGGGCGTCTTCCTTCAGCATGTCCAGCTTCTCCTGCGCCACGTTGAGCATGTGCTCGTTGGTGACGTAGTAGGTGGCCACACCGGCTACGTACTCGTCCATGATCTTCTGCAGGCGGAACTGCAGCATCTTGGGCGTGATGTAGTTGGGGTTGACGTCGATCGCCGTGGTGTAGTCCTTGAACTCGATGTAGTTGCGGACCGGTTTGTAGATGTCTTCCACCAGTTGCTCCACCGGGGTGTCGAGCTCGGGTTTCCAGTCCTTGTTGTCCAGGCAGAACTTGACCATGGCCTTGGCGGCCAGGCGGCCCTCGGCATGGGAACCGGAGGAGAACTTATGACCGGAAGCGCCCACGCCGTCACCGGCGGTGAACAGACCCTTGACGGTGGTCATGGAGCGGTAGCCCCAGTGCCAGCCGGAGGGCAGGTGGTTGGGCACGCCAGCCAGCTCTTCGCTGGTCGGGGCGCCGATGTCCTCGGGACCGGACACCCAGATGCCGCAGCAGCCGGAGTGCGAGCCGAGCAGGTAGGGCTCGGTCGGCATCAGTTCGGAGTTCTTCTTCTCGGGCTCGATGTTCTCGCCAACCCAGATACCGCACTGGCCGACGCACATGTCCAGGAAGTCTTCCCAGGCCTCGGCTTCGAGGTGCTTGACCTCGCGCGGGGTCAGGGTCTCTTTCAGCTTGGCCAGGGCAGTCACGGTGTCCATGTAGATGGGGCCGCGGCCTTCCTTCATTTCCTTGAGCATCAGGTGGTTACGCAGGCAGGAAGCGGGAACGGCAGCCTGACCGTACGGGGGGTAGTCGTTCAGCAGTTCCTTGTTCTTCTGCATGTAGACTTCGCCGAAGGCGTTGGTGGCCTGGGACTTGAACAGCAGGAACCAGGCACCGACCGGGCCGTAACCGTCCTTGAAGCGGGCGGGCACGAAGCGGTTTTCCATCATGGTCAGCTCGGCGCCGGCTTCGGCAGCCATGGCGTAGGTGGAACCGGCGTTCCACACCGGGTACCAGGCACGGCCGGTACCTTCACCGACGGAACGCGGACGGAAGATGTTCACGCAACCGCCGGCAGCCAGCAGGCAGGCCTTGAACTTGTAGACGTAGACCTTGTGGTCGCGGGTGGAGAAACCGACGGCACCGGCGACGCGGCGCGGGTCGTTCTTGTCGTTGACCAGTTTGACGATGAACACGCGCTCCTGAATGCGGTCCAGGCCCAGGGCCTTCTTGGAGGCCTCGGCCACGATCCACTTGTAGGATTCGCCGTTGATCATGATCTGCCACTTGCCGGAACGCACGGGCTTGCCGCCGTCCTTCAGCGGGGTCATGCCCTGGGCGCCGTCGTGACGCTCGCCGTTCTCGTCCAGTTTCCAAATGGGCAGGCCCCACTCTTCGAACAGGTGCACCGACTCGTCGACGTGGCGGCCGAGGTCGTAGGCCAGGTCGTCGCGGGTGATGCCCATCAGGTCGTTGGAGACCATGCGGGCGTAATCGGCGGGATCCTGCTCCGGACCGATGTAGGTGTTGATGGCGGACAGGCCCTGGGCCACGGCGCCGGAACGGTCCATGGCGGCCTTGTCGACCAGCTTGATCTTCAGGTCGACGCCGGTCGCGGCCTTGGCGGCCTCGGCCCAGCGCATCATCTCGTAGGAGGCGCCACAGCAGGCCATGCCGCCGCCGATCAGGAGAATGTCGACTTCTTCCTGAACAACTTCGGGATTTCCAAATTCACCAGCCATTTTTATTTCCTTTCGAATTACTTGCGAATCAGTTCGGCAGGGTTGCCGGCGCGGTAGCCGTTGACCTGGACGAAGAAGCCGGGCTGGCCGATCTTGGCCATGTCGGCGCTGGGCTTGCCGCCGTACGGGTCGATGGAACCCTCGGGAGTGGTGCGGATCGGGAACTTGAAGCGCTTCAGGGTGCCGTTACGGAACTTGATGGTCCACATAATGGAGTCGGAACCGCGCAGAGGCTGCACCTGGCCGCCCAGGGGGACGATGTCGGCGTAGTGGCGGGCTTCGATGGCCTGCTGCGGGCAAATCTTCACGCAGGAATAGCACTCCCAGCACTGCTCGGGCTCCTGGTTGAAGGCGCGCATGGCGTGACCGGTCTCGGAACCGTCCTTGTCCAGCTTCATCAGGTCGTGCGGGCAAATATACATGCAAGCGGTCTTGTCTTGACCCTTGCAGCCGTCGCACTTGTCGGTACGCACGTAGGTTGGCATGTAACTCTCCTTGTTAGCTAACAATCCGCATTCTGGATGCGGTCCATTCAGACAACCGAACCTCACCTTGGCCGGGGCGTATCGCGAATCCGCTTCCGGCGGGCACGGCAGTTCCAAATTTCCTTACGCGGCGGAATGGCCCTTCAATTCCACCTTGACGTTCTCTTCGGCCGAGAGGCTGGCGTAATACTTCTGCAGTACCTTGGCCACCTCGGGGCGGCTGAATTCGACCGGCAGGTCTTTGCCTTCCGACAGCATCGAGCGCACCTTGGTGCCGGACAACAGGATACGGTCGTCCTTGGTGTGCGGGCAGGTGCGCTGCGAGGCCATGCCGCCGCACTTGTTGCACCAGAAGGTCCAGTCGATGTTCATGTTCACGGTCTCGAGCGAGCCCTTGGGGATCTCGTCGAAGATCT
>JAJZTS010000085.1 GCA_021848725.1 Pseudomonadota bacterium | reverse complement strand
AATAGATTGGCCCGGAACAGCAGTTCGCCTTGATCGTCGCCGGCGCCGGCGCGAATGCTGTGATAACCCGCCTTGGCATAGACGAAGTAAGCCCCCTCCTCATGCCTGTAGCCGGCGAAGAATCGGCCATCGCGCCGAAGATAGACGTCTGCATCGAGCGGCCAGCATGAACCGCCGCGCCCCACTTCGACAAAGGTACCGTTTTCGACCTTGTAGCGTTTCCCCGTCTTGACCAATTTCCAGCCTACTGCCGTGAACCGGTCAGGCGAATGGCTAAGCAAAGTCCGCTGCGGATCGAGTGTGGTGTCGGGAAGACCGTGGTATTCCGTGTGCACCACCCCGAAACGGCCGGTGACGTCATGCACCACGGCCGCGCCGTCGAAGGCCTTGACCGCCTCTTCATAGCGCGCTTGGCTCCAAGTGCGCTCGATGTAGTCGTTGATGTCGCCGAGCAGGACGGCCGCTTCGAGAAAGGCTTTACTGCTCAGGTCGAATTTCGGCGTGCGCTTGTCGGCATAGAGCGACTGCCACAGCGGCAGGTTGTGCATGGTGTCCGAACTGAAGACGAGCTTTTCGCCGCCCGCCTCGATCACCAGACCAAAATTGGGCAGGCCATGCCAGACCGGGGCATTGATGATGTTGACGGTGTAACCGTCCCCGACCAGGGGGCGGGGGTCGGCCTCGTAGAACACGGGGGATGAAAACGGGTAGTACGTCTCGGGCTCCACCCATTCCCCGTTGTCCGGGTCACGAAACAGCAGGCGCGGGCTGCCCGTTTTGTCGCTCACCACGACCTTGGCGCGATCGGGCGGAACCCGCTTGCCCTGGCTATCGACCACCCGCCAGTTTCCGTCCTGCACGGCCATGCGGTAGCGCGCACGCGGCCCGATGGGCACATGTTCGACATAGTCCTCGTAAGCGATGTCCACTACGCGCTTGGATGTTGCGTCGAGGCTTTTGTTGAGCGCCGCGCCCGAACTGGATCTCACCTCTTCGGCAACGGTATCGGTGGTAATGAGCTTGACTTGCCGCCGCAGCGACGGGGTGTACATATACTGCAATGCGAGATCGGTAAACCAGCGTTTATGATCGTCGTGGCAATGGGTGACAATTACGCCGGAAATCTGGCCGAGCCCCTCCGCGCCGATCTGCTGGAAAAACGGCGCACCCAAATCGATCAGGTAATTGTCCCCGTTCACGAAGAGCTGATAGCCGATGCCCTTACCTGCTTCGGCAAATGGGCCGTAATCCCCCAGAACCAATATCTCAATGCCACCTGCCATACAGACGCCTCAGATACGAACCGGCCCGATCTTTGAAAGCCCCTTCAGGGGAAGGTGGCCTTTGCTGCCAAGCAGCCGGCCACGTTTCAATAATAGTGCGGATTATTGCAGTTGCGGTGCCCCTTGCTCGGCCGGGAAGCCGGTGCGAATCTCTTCCGGCGTCGCATCGCGCACCGACAAGATGTCGACCACGCAGGTCGCATTCTGGCCAGCCAGCGGGTGGTTGGCATCGAGAGTCACCTTGCCGTTCTCGATTCGGACCACACGGAAGGTCATCACCTCGCCCTGGTCGTTCTGCGCCTCGGCCTCGCCGCCCAGACGGCGCAACTGTGGCGGCACATTGGCCAGATCCTCGATGACGATCAGGCTGGGGTCCGGCTGGCCGAAGCCTTCTTCCGGCGTCAAGGCGACCTCGACCCGATCACCAACTCCATGGCCTTCCAGGCTACGCTCGATCTTCTCGAATAGGCCACTGCTGGCGCCATGGACATAGCCGGTCGGCATGTCGTTCTGGCCCATCACCTGGCCATTCTGGTCGAGCACGGAATAGGTCATGAACACGACCTTGTCCTTCGCCACCACATCGTCACTCATGATCCACTCCGCGCTTGAAAAGGGCCATTCTAGCAAATCATGGCCTCAGCCCTGGCCGCGGCGCATGACCCCGCCCGCCTCGGCCGCTCCACCGCCGCTGCTGATCGGCCGGTCCAAGCCGGTCGGCACATCAAGGCCAAGCAGTCGATAGAGTTGTTTGAGCTTGTTGCGGTAGAGCAGGTCGAAGGCCTGCACGCTGTCGGCCGGGTTGTAATCGCCGAACCACCAAAACCAATCGGAACTCTCGCACGACTTCAGGGCCTTCTCGGCCGCCGCACGGCTGCGCGGCGACAGGTTCGGTTCGGCCATGGCCTGGTCATAGGCCAGCTTGGCCTCGCATAGCAGGTCCCACGCCCGGTTCTTGGCCGCATCGCCCATCCAGGTGGTGAAATCGCCATAGACCCAGCTACCGGCCACAAGCTGCCGCAATTCGCCGACGCCGTTGTTTTTCAGTTCCAGATATTCGGAAAAAGTCGTGGTGCGGATAGCCGCATGGTCGGCCAAGGCTTGATACAACTCAGACAGGAAATGGAAACCGTTGTAGGGATAGAACTCCCAGGCATTCTCGCCATCGAGGATCACCGACACCACCGCCTCGCCCTGCGTTTCGCGGCGAATGGCTTCCAATTGATGCAGGAAATGGCGCACCGCATCGCTCGCCCACCAACTCTTGTATTCGAAGCCGATCAAGTCGGACAGATGATCGTCGCGGAAGAAGCAGGCCGTTGCACTGCCGCGCACGCGGTAGGGGCGATAGGCCCATTTGCCTTTATCGGCCAGATCGAGCCCGTCGGCGGTCAAGCTATGGCGCAACACCCTCTCGCCGCTGGCCGCCCAGCGCAGCCCCGCCTTGGCGAAGAGGTGCAACACGGGCTCGGAGACCCCACCCTCCGCCGGCCAAAAGCCGGCCGGTTGGGCGCCGAAATGGCTGCGATGGCTGTCCAAGGCCGCCTGCACATGGGCCTGCACGCGCGCCTCGCCGCCGGGATAGGCCGCATGCGTAGGCAAGGGCGAATCCGGCTGAGCCTGACGCGCCGCCTGGAAATCGATCAGCAAAGGCGACATCGGATGGCTATGCGGCGTGCTGGAGAGCTCCACTTGGCCGCGCTCGGCCAGCGCGCGATAGCGCGGCAGCAAGCCGGCGATCACCTCGCCGATCAAACTAAAGAGCGCCTGCCGATCGGCCTGGCTAAAACCGTGACCCTTTTGCATCAACGACAAGATCGACGGATAGGTCCGACGCACGGTCTCGCCGGTCCACGCCAAGTGATACCAAGTCACCAGATCGGCGTAATACTGCTCGGACAGATAAGCCAAACCGGCGCCATTGCCCTTCATCGCCTCGAAGTAACGCTGCAGCAAGCGATAAGCCGGAAACGGCTCGAGCATGGTCGCGTGATTCAGCCTGAAACAGGCCTCGACCAAGGCCAATTTCTGTTCTGCGGGCAAGCGGCCCAGATCGGGCTCGATCAACCAAGCCAGCACCGGGTCGCGCGGATGGCCACTGGCGAGTTGACTGGCGTAGTCGTCCAACTGTTCGACCAGGCTGGGCACGAAATTGACCACGGCGCGGACATTCGGCGCCGCTTCCAGATGCGCGGCCATGTCGGCGTAGTCCTTCAAGGCATGCAGATAGGTCCAGGGCAGGCGGTAATCGCCCCGTTCAGTGCGATAGTCCGGCTGGTGAAAATGCCAGCAGAGAACCAGATGCAGCATGGATGCGTTCGGCAAATGAATGATCAGCGCATATCAACGCACGTGATGGATGCGCTGATTCAACATCTCCGCAGTCACCAGGGTCACGCCGCGCTCGGTCACGAAGAACCGCTTTTCGTCTTCCGCGCGATTGATGCCGATTGTCATGCCGGGTGGAATCTTGCAGCCGCGATCGATTACCGCCTTCTTGATGACCGCCCCCTCGCCGATGCGGACGCTGGGCAGCACCACCGCCTCTTCCAGATAGGCGCCCTCGGCGACGTGGACATTGGAAAACAACACGGAGCGGCGCACGATGGCCCCGCTGATGATGCAGCCACCCGACACGGTGGAATCGACCGCCATGCCACGGCGGTTGTCGTCGTCGAACACGAACTTGGCCGGCGGCAACTGTTGCTGATCGGTCCAGATCGGCCAATCCTTATCGTATAGATTCAGCTCCGGCGTCACCCGAGCGAGATCGAGGTTGGCCTCCCAATAAGCATCGACCGTGCCGACGTCGCGCCAATAAGGCATCTCGCCCTCGGTGTAGACGCAGCTGTCGGAGAAGCTATGGGCATAGACCCGATAGCCCGATTTCAGCATGTGTGGGATCAGGTTCTTGCCGAAATCATGCTCCGAGTGGGAATCGTCGGCATCGCGAATCAATTGCTCATAGAGAAAAGACGCGTTGAACACATAGATGCCCATCGAACACAGGGCCCTATCCGGCTTGCCTGGCATGGCCGGCGGGTTGTCCGGTTTCTCGACGAAGGCGACGA
This sequence comes from Pseudomonadota bacterium, assembly GCA_021848725.1. Classification (GTDB taxonomy): domain Bacteria; phylum Pseudomonadota; class Gammaproteobacteria; order Burkholderiales; family Thiobacillaceae; genus Sulfuritortus. Next base: position 872 of record JAJZTS010000085.1, on the reverse strand, counting down.
CACGGCCTTCGTTGTCGACATCCATCACACCGAAGGCCGAGGCCTGTTCAATCGGCAACTCCATGCAGGCCACCGTCATGTCCGCTTCGTTGCGCACATGGTCCGCCAGCATCTCACCGTAATCCATCTTGTAGATGTGGTCGCCGGCCAAAATCAACACATACTCCGGCTTGTAGATGCGCAGGATATCGATGTTTTGGAATACCGCGTCGGCCGTGCCCTTATACCAGGACTGCTCATCCACCCGTTGCTGCGCCGGCAGCAATTCGATGAACTCGTTGAACTCACCGCGCAGGAAACCCCAGCCGCGCTGGATATGCTTGATCAGCGAATGGGCCTTATATTGCGTGAGCACACCGATGCGACGAATGCCGGAATTGATGCAGTTCGACAGCGGGAAATCGATGATGCGGAACTTGCCGCCAAATGGCACGGCCGGCTTGGCGCGCCAATCGGTCAGGTCTTTCAGCCGGCTGCCACGGCCGCCGGCCAGGATCAGTGCAACGGTATTTTTGGTCAGAACGCTGATGAAACGCGGATATTCCCTTTGCACCTTGAATTTCCCCCAACCCTGTAATGACAAAGTTTTGTAGCCCTCGATCGTTATAATAGTCTCAATCGGTTAATTTGTAGTGACACATGCCATGCTGAAATCCCGTCTGGACAAGCTATGCGCGGCCCGCTGCCACGACCCCTTCGGCCTGCTCGGCTTGCACCGGACCGGCACGCAGCAGACGATCCGGGCCTTTCGGCCAAATGCCGAGTCGGTCACGCTGATCTTGCCGCACAGCGAGATCGCGATGGCGCGCACCGACGCCCGCGGCCTGTTCGAATGGCAAGGCCAGCTCAAGGCCGAGGCCGATATGCCAGCG
>JAJZTS010000084.1 GCA_021848725.1 Pseudomonadota bacterium | reverse complement strand
AAATAGCCGGCTCAGCAATTGGACCGGCGGCAAATCCAGCAATTCTTCCGGGCGTGCCGTGTCGGCGAGCAGTTGGATGCGGTTCCAGCCATCCGGATCGCGCTGATCGGCATCCGGCAGTTTTTGCAGGAACAGTCCGGCGACGCAATCCTCCCGTGCGGCGAGTAGTAGGCGTGCCGGCTGTTGTTCGGAACGGGTCAGATAATGTTCGAATATCGCAGCCACGCTATCGCCGTCGAGCGGCACGATACTTTGATAGGGCTGGGCCATGCTCGCGGCATCGAGGGTGAGTGCCAATTGGCCGTGGCCCAGCAGCTCGGGTATGGGGGCGTCAACCAAGTCCGGCGCCGCGTGGGCCATGCCGCGCAACCGCAATTGTTCGTCGCAGTCGATGACCAGCAGCTTGACCGGGCCCGAACCCTTGAGTTGAAAGGTCATGCGTCCGGTCTGTTTGAGATTGGAGGCGATCAGCGCCGTCACCGCGGTCATCTCACCCAGTAGGTGGCGCACAGGTTCGGCGTAGCTACGGCGAGCCAGCATCTGTCGCCAACTCTCATGCAGTTGGACGACGGCACCTCGGATATCGAGTGCATCGAATAGAAAAGGCCGAACAAGGTCGCGCGGCGGTCCAAAGCTTTCCGACACGGGGGCTCCAATACGGGAAGGGTTCAATCCTGCTATTTTATCGGTTCGGGCCGGTCAGGCGAATTCCGATTCTCGTAGGAGGCGTGAAGATGCGACTTATGACTTGGAATATCCAATGGGGGCGCGGTATGGATGGCCGGGTCGATCTCGCCCGGATTCATGCGACGATCATAGGCCATGGCGAGTTCGACGTGATCTGCTTGCAGGAGGTGGCGGTCAATTTCACCGAATTGCCAGGTAGTCAGGGCGAGGATGAAGTCAGCGAGCTGTATCGCTTGTTCCCTGATTATTTGCCGGTCTATGGCGCGGCCGTGGATTTGCCCGCCGCGGCTGGCGGCCGCAAGCTATTCGGCAATCTGATTCTGTCCCGTTTGCCGGTGACACAAGTGTTTCGCCACCTACTGCCCTGGCCGGCCGATGCGGCTGCGCCAAGCATGCAGCGGGTATTGCTGGAAGCCGTGGTCGAGACGGCGTTCGGCCCGCTGCGCATAATGACCACGCATTTGGAGTATTACTCGCAAGCCCAACGCCTGGCACAGGTGGAGGCGATTCGCGCCTTGCATCTGGCCGCCTGTGCACACGCCCGCGTCGCGCGGCCGACCGAGGCAGAGCCGGGGCCGTTCACCGCCTCGCCAAGGCCGGCCTCGGCTATTCTGTGCGGCGATATGAATGCCGGGCCGGAGGCCCCCGAACGCGCTCGCTTGTTGGCGCGCTTCGAGGGTGGCGAGCCTGCCTTCAAGGACGCCTGGGAGGTGGTACACCCCAATCTGGCGCATGCGCCGACCGCTGGCATTCACCCGGTCGATTGGCTGGACCAAGCGAGCTGCTATGATTTCGTCTATGTCACTGAGGATTTGGCCGGGCGGTTAAAACAATACGAAGTGGACGCGGAGACGGCTGCCTCGGATCACCAGCCGGTGTGGATCGAGCTGCACTGAATCAGGCCGGCAATAAATGCTCCGCCAGCCGGATCCAGTAGCTGGCGCCCAGGGTGAGGATGTCGTCGTTGAAATCGTAATGCGGATTGTGCAGCATGCAGCCACCTTCGCCCAGGCCATTGCCGATCCAGACGTAGCAGCCCGGCTTCTCGCGCAGCATGTAAGAGAAATCTTCCGCGCCCATCGACGGCTTGAGGTCGGTGCGCGCATTCTGTTCGCCGACCAATTGCGCGATGAGTTTATGGCAGACCGCCGCCTCGGCGGCGCTGTTCACCGTCGGGGGATAGCCGCGGTGGTACTTGAGTTCGATCTGCGCCCCGTGCGCGGCACCGACGCCTGCGCAAATGCGTTGCATCGCAGCCTCGACCTGGTCTTCCACTTCGGCCCGGAAGGCGCGTACCGTACCGCCGAGGGTGACGACATCGGGGATCACGTTGTAGGCCTCGCCGGCTTGGAACCGGGTAATGCTTAGGACTACGGCATCGAGTGGGTCGATGTTGCGCGAGGCAATGCTCTGTAGGGCCTGGACCAAGGCGGCGCCGGTGACCACCGGGTCGTAGCCCTGATGCGGCATGGCGGCATGGGCGCCATGGCCGCGGATGGTAATGTCGAATTGATCGGCGCAGGCCATGACCGGGCCGTGGTGGATGGCGAATTGCCCGGCTGGCAAGCCCGGCCAGTTATGCATGCCGAATACCTGCTCGACCGGGAAGCGCTGGAACAGGCCTTCCTCGATCATGACCCGGGCGCCGCCCACGGTCTCTTCCGCCGGTTGGAAAATGAATACGAGGGTGCCATCGAAGTGCTTGGTCGCAGCCAGATATTCGGCTGCGGCCAACAGCATTGCGGTGTGGCCGTCGTGGCCGCAGGCGTGCATCTTGCCGTCGTGTTTGGAGCGATGCGGAAAGCCGTTCTGTTCGTGGATGGGCAAGGCATCCATATCGGCGCGCAGGCCGATCATGCGCGTACTGCTGCCGTTTTGCAGCACGCCGATCACGCCGGTACCAGCTAGGCCACGATGCACATCGATACCGGCGGCGAACAACGTCTTGGCGACTACGTCGCTGGTGCGGTGTTCCTCGAAACCCAGCTCCGGGTGGGCATGTAATTCGCGGCGCAGCGCGATCAGGCGGGTTTGGTGTTCGTGCAGGCGGGCGATGACGGACATGGAATACGAAATCCAGGCTGAACGGCTCGTTACCTTATCACGCCTCCAGCATCGCGCGGGCGACGCGGTTGAACGGCTCGATCCACTCGGTGGCGAATTGCTGTTCCGACGCGTTGATCTCGGCGGCCGCCCGCAACATGGAGCGGCCTTGGCCACGGTGGCCCTGCTTCAGCATGACCGATTCGTAGGCATCGACAATCGCCATGAGTTTGGCGCCTGGGCAGATTTGGTTGCCTTTCAAGCCGGCCGGGTAACCGCGTCCATCCTGCTTTTCATGATGTTGGGCGACGATGCGTGCCGCTTCTTCCCAGCCCGGTATCCTGACCAATAGCCCGGCACCGTAGTTCGGATGCCGCTGCAAGAGCATTTTTTCCGTGGTACTCAACGCCCCAGCCTTCAGCCAAACCGGCTCGGGCAAGAACATCATGCCGACGTCGTGCATATAGATCGCCACTTCGAGTTGCAGCGGATCGATGGGCTTGCCGGCGGCCTCGTTGATGGCATGGGCGAGCTGCAGGTTGCGCGAGGTGCGGCCTTGGAATAGCGGCGAGCGCTGTTCAAGCTGCCAGGCCAGCGAACGGAAGAACAAGAGATCGTCGATGCGGTCGCCGGCCACGGATTCGACCGAGGCCAGGGGGATGACCTCGTGCTCGGCGGTCTGCTCGGCGAGCCGGAAACCGGAGATGTTCTCGATCATGCCCCGGGCAAGCAGATCGAGCTTATCCTGCTTGGCCGTGCTCAGCTCGGTCAGGCCCTGGATCACCTCATCGATCTTGAGTTGGGTTGGCGGCTTGTCGTCGATCAGTGCGCGGGCGGCCAGTTCTAGCCGGTCGTAGGCGAGCAGGATGGCCTCGCCGAGGAACTCGGTGATCTTGATCTCGCCGGAGCGGACTCGCAAGATGATGGATTCGATCTGATGCGCGACTTGTTCGCCCGCCTCGAACCGGCAGATCAAGGCATCGCCCTTCAGATTATGGAAGATGCGGAACAGCGTAGCGATGGCCTCGAGCGAATCGGGCTTGCTGCGCAAAACATCGATCTGTGTCTCGACAAGGCGCGCATTGTCGATAATGGTTTCGAGGTAGTCGTTCAATACCTCTTTATCGAGGCCATGCTCCGTGGCCCAATCGTCAAGGCTGGCCATACCATCTCCTCAAGTCCGTTATCGGGTGCCCATACTGAAGGCTAGCTGAGTTTTATCACCGTTTGAGCGCTTTGGATACCACAATACGGATATCGTCCAAGGCCATATAATTCGGCCCCGAAGGTGAGGCTATGCCGGTAGTCGTCTGCCGCCGTGACCGCCGATACCTTTCCATAATTTTAGTGTTTGTCATTTGCCGACGCGAAAACCGCCGAAACGGGCTCTAACTATTCCATGAAAACGAAATTTTCCACTCAACGCCGAGCCGTCTGCCTAGCCTTGCCCGGCCTGATGCTGGCGGCTTGCACGGCGGCGCCGATGAAACCGGAGCCGCGGCCGGTGCGGGTTGGCTTGGCCCTGGGCGGCGGTGCGGCGCGTGGGTTTGCCCATATCGGTGCGATCAAGGTGTTGGAGGCCAATGGCATTACGCCCGACCTGATTATCGGCACCAGTGCCGGCAGCGTGATCGGTGCCTTGTACGCAGCGGGATTTAGCGGCTATCAATTGCACGAGTTGGCCCTGAAGATGGATGAGGCCGAGATCGCCGATTGGGCAGTGCCCTTTCTAGGGCAGTATGGCGGGCTGATCAAGGGCGAGGCGCTGCAGAACTATGTCAACCGCATGGTGCGGAATAAGCCGATCGAGCAGTTGGCCAGGCCGCTGGGTATCGTCGCCACCGATTTGCAGACCGGCAAGGCCATTGTGTTCCGGCGCGGTAATACCGGCATGGCGGTACGGGCCTCGTCGAGCGTACCCGGCGTGTTCCAACCGGTGCGTATCGCCGGTAGGGACTATGTCGACGGCGGTTTGGTGGCGCCGGTGCCGGTCAATTTGGCGCGCGGTATGGGTGCGGATTTTGTGGTGGCGGTGGATATCTCCAGCCGTCCGGCGGAACAGCAAGTATCCGGCACGGTCGGCGTGATTCTGCAAACCACGGCGATCATGGGGCAGTCGATCAAACAGCAAGAACTACAGCGAGCGGATGCGCTGATTCAGCCGGCGATGCCGGACGTGAAATCGACCGATTTCGATGCCCGGCATGCGGCGATCCTGGCGGGGGAGGTGGCGGCCTTGGCGGTACTGCCGTCGCTCAAGGCACGTCTGGCGCAAGCACGCGAGCAAGCGACCGGCCGTTAGACGTAAAAAAACCGGGGCAGGCGCCCCGGTTTTAGGAAATCGAGGTCCGATTAAGCGGCCTGGATGTTGGAGGCCTGCTTGCCCTTGGGGCCCTGCACGATCTCGAACGTCACGCGCTGGCCATCTTTCAGGGTCTTAAAACCACTCATGTTGATAGCGGAGAAGTGGGCGAAAACATCCTCGCCGCCGCCGTCGGGGGTGATGAAGCCAAAACCTTTGGTCTCGTTAAACCATTTCACGGTACCAGTTGCCATTGCAAAATCCTCAATCAATGAAAAATTTAAAGCCGAGCG
>JAJZTS010000083.1:2433-5546 GCA_021848725.1 Pseudomonadota bacterium | reverse complement strand
CGCGGTTTTCCGTTTCCGTTTGCCGCCCAGGCGGGCGGTGTTTAACAAAGGTTAGGAACACATCATGGTCGTGATCCGTCTTGCTCGCGGCGGCGCCAAAGGGCGCCCCTTCTACAACATCGTGGTGGCCGATTCCCGCTGCCGCCGTGACGGCCGCTTCATCGAGCGCATCGGCTTCTACAACCCGGTCGCCTCCGGCAAGGAAGAAGGCCTGCGCGTGAACAACGAGCGTCTGGCTTATTGGCAGGGCAACGGCGCCCAGGTCTCCGACACCGTGGCCCGTCTGGTGCGCAGTGGCCAGGCCAAAGCTGCCTGAAGATCTGGTCGTAATGGGGCGGGTCGCCGCCCCCTACGCAGTACGCGGCTGGATCAAGGTCCAGCCCTTTACCGAATACCTCGACAGCCTGCTGGACTATCCGGTCTGGCGGCTGGGCAAGAAGGCCGGCTGGCAGGAATACCGCGTCGTCGACGCGAAGATTCATAGCAATCATCTGGTCGCCCAGCTCGAAGGCGTCGACGACCGCACCCAGGCCGAGGCCTTGCAGGGCCTGGAGATTGCGGTGGCCCGGGACGAACTGCCCGAGGCCGAAGAAGATGAGTATTACTGGGACGACCTCATCGGCCTCGATGTGGTCAACCAGGACGGCGTGAACCTGGGCAAGGTCGCCGGCATTCTGGAGACGGGTGCCCACGACGTGCTCAAGGTCGAGGGCGATCGGGAACGGTTGATCCCCTTCACCGAGCCCATCGTGGTCGAAGTGGACTTGGCGGCCGGATGCATCCGGGTCGACTGGGGCGTGGATTACTGACGTGATGCCGCACTACCACGTCGTCACGCTGTTCCCCGAGATGTTCGCGGCGCTGCGCGAGTTCGGCGTCAGCGGCCGGGCCTTCCGCAATGGCCTGTGCGACTTGAAGTTGTGGGATCCGCGCGAGTTCACGCAGGATGCCTATAGAACGGTGGACGATCGCCCCTTCGGCGGCGGCCCCGGCATGGTGATGTTGGCCGAGCCTCTGGACTTGGCCCTGACCGCGGCCAAGACGGCGCTGCGGGCGGCCGGCGTTAACCAGCCGCGCATGGTGTATCTGTCGCCCCAGGGGCGGCGGCTAGACCATGCGCTGGTGCTGGAATTGGTAGCCGAGCCCGGCCTGGTGTTGCTGGCCGGCCGCTACGAAGGCATCGACGAACGGGTGTTCCAGCGCCATGGCCTGGAAGAGGTGTCGATCGGCGACTACGTCCTCTCCGGCGGCGAGCTGCCGGCGATGGTGCTGCTCGATAGCGTGATCCGGCACCTGCCCGGGGCGCTGGGCGACGCCGATTCGGCCAAGGAAGACTCCTTCGCCGACGGCCTGCTCGATTGCCCGCACTACACCCGGCCCGAGGATTACCAAGGGCTGAAGGTGCCACCGGTGCTGCTGAGCGGCAACCACGCCGAGATCCGGCGCTGGCGCTTGCAGCAGGCCCTGGGCCGCACCTGGCAGCGCCGGCCGGACTTGCTGCAAGGCCGCAGCCTGAGCCGGGAAGAACAGGATTCGCTCGACGAGTTTCGCCGAGCGCAGGAAGCGGGCACGGAAGAACCGGCCCGATGAAAAACGGTGTGTATGTCTTGCGAGACCTCTGGCACCAACAATGTGAAAGGAAGTAAGCATGAACCTGATCGAACAACTGGAACAGGAAGAGATCGCCCGCCTGGGCAAGACCCTGCCCGCCTTTGCCCCCGGCGACACCGTCGTGGTGCAAGTGAAGGTGAAGGAAGGCAACCGCGAGCGTCTGCAGGCCTACGAGGGCGTGGTTATCGCCAAGAAGAACCGCGGCCTCAACTCCGCCTTTACCGTGCGCAAGATCTCGGCCGGCGAAGGCGTCGAGCGTACCTTCCAGACCTACTCCCCGCTGGTCGCCGCCGTCGAGGTGAAGCGTCGCGGCGACGTGCGTCGCGCCAAGCTGTACTACCTGCGCGAGCGCTCCGGCAAGTCCGCCCGGATCAAGGAAAAGCTGGCCCTCAAGAAGGACTAAGCCTTCCCGGCAACGCCTGCAAAAAGGGCCACCCGATCGGTGGCCCTTTTTTGTTCAGCACGCCTTATCTCGCGAATCCTTATGCGTATCGAACAAATCCGGCAACGCCTGCGCGCCCTTGGCGCCAAACCCTGCCACGAAGAGCGCGTGTTGCGGGCGTGGAGCCGGGTGCGCTCAATCGACACCCGCCGCCAGAAGGCAGAGGACTTCCTGCCGCTGCCTGTGCGCGAAGCCTTGCCCGGCATCGACGCGGAATTGCAATCGCTGGCGCGCCTGCATTCCGAACACCCCGGTGAAGATGGCTCCGCCCGGCTGCTGGTCGAGCTGAATGACGGCCAAACGGTCGAGAGCGTGCTGCTACCACGCGGCGGTCTGTGCGTCTCGACCCAGATTGGTTGCGCAGTGGGTTGCGTCTTTTGCATGACCGGCCAAAGCGGCCTGCTACGTCAATTGGGCAGCGCCGAGATCGTTGCCCAAGTGGCGCTCGCCCGCAGGCTGCGCAATGTCGACAAAGTGGTGTTCATGGGCATGGGCGAACCGGCCCACAATCTGGACAATGTGCTCGAAGCCATCGATTTGCTCGGCACGGCCGGCGGCATCGGCCACAAGAATCTGGTCTTCTCCACCGTCGGCGATCGGCGCGTATTCGAGCGCTTGCCAGATGGCGCGGTAAAGCCGGCACTGGCCCTCTCGCTACACACGACCGACTCCGAGCTACGCGCCAAGCTACTGCCCAAGGCGCCGCGCATCACCCCGGCCGAGTTGGTGGAACTGGGCGAGTGCTATGCCCGCGCGACCGACTACCCGATCCAGTACCAGTGGACCTTGCTCGAAGGCATCAACGACAACGAAGCGGAACTGGATGGCATCGTCAAACTGCTCGCCGGCAAATACGCCGTGATGAATCTGATCCCCTATAACACCGTATCCGGTATCGGCTATCAACGTCCAAGTTGGGAGCGGGCTGCCGAGATGGCGCGTTCACTGCACCGGCGTGGCATCCTGACCAAGCTGCGGCACTCCGCCGGGCAAGATGTCGATGGCGGTTGCGGCCAATTGCGGGCACGGCTGCATAACAAAAACGGCAAGACCGAGAACA
>JAJZTS010000083.1:0-2333 GCA_021848725.1 Pseudomonadota bacterium | reverse complement strand
ATCATGCGATCGGTTTCCAGCTTGGCATGCGCTTGGCGCAGATTCACCGCGTCGATCGGCTGCAAGGTTTCTTTAAGCGTGGTGCCGATCAGACCGCTGTCGACCATGGCCGCCACCTTGGTCAAGATTTCGCGCTGATTTGCCATATCCGCCGTCTGGTGCAGAGAGCGCGTGAAGATGTATTCCCAATGCAAGGACACGCTCTTCCGCTTCAAGGGCATGACGTCGAGCGAGCTGGGGTCGTCGATCAAACAGCAACGGCCTTGCGGCGCGATGAGCCGGGCGATGTCTCGCATATGCTCGCCGGTGTGGGTGGTCGAGAACACATAGGCCGGCGGCTCGATCTTCATTGCCTCGATTTGATCGGCCAGCGGTTTGCTGTGGTCGAGCACATGATGGGCCCCGAGCTGACGGCACCACTCGACGCTCTCCGGCCGCGACGCGGTCGCCGTCACGAGCAGGCCCGGGGTCTGCCTCGCTAGCTGGATAGCCATGGAGCCGACGCCGCCCGCACCGCCGATGATCAACAGACTACTACCGGCCCCCACGACGGGCCTGTGGACCGCCAGCCTCTCGTGCAACGCCTCCCAGGCGGTGATCGCGGTCAAAGGCATGGCGGCGGCCTGAGCGAAATCGAGTGTGCTGGGTTTATGGGCGACGATGCGTTCGTCGACCAACTGATACTCGGCATTCGAGCCGGGCCTGTCGACTGCGCCGGCATAATAGACACTGTCACCGGGCTTGAACCACTGCACATCCGGGCCGACCGCGACGACCACGCCGGCGGCGTCCCAGCCTAGCACGCGCGGGCCACCTTGCGGTCTGACTGCCGCACGGATCTTGATGTCGACCGGATTGACGGATACCGCTCGCACCTCGACTAAAAGATCGCGGCCAGTCGCAACCGGGGTCTCTCGTTCGCAATCGAATAGCGCCTGTTCATCGTCGATCGGCAGGGGTATATCGTAAGCAACTGCTCGCATAGGGCTCCCTTTACATTTTTTTGTGTGGAGCCGCATTGTCGGACTGCTTGGACGCTTTGCACAAGGGCCGCCCGGCCCACTTGGCCGAAGGCCGAGCCGGTTTATCCCTGTTGCGGATCGGGGATTGCGACAGATGCAAGCGCCGGCAACTGACGGTAAAGTTCGGGCCATGAGCCACGCCATTCGGACCGACCTGATCCGCGCCCTGGAACGCGCCCTCCCTGCCGACGCGGTGCTGTATGAAGCTGAAACGATGCGGCCTTACGAATGCGACGGGCTATCGGCCTATCGCGAGCTGCCGATAGCCGTGGCACTGCCTGAAACCGTCGAGCAAGCGCAGACCGTGCTGCGACTTTGCGGCGAACATGGCGTACCCGTGGTTGCCCGCGGCGCCGGCACTGGCCTCTCCGGCGGTGCGCTACCGCTGGCAAACGGCGTGTTGCTCGGCTTAGCCAAGCTCAATCGCATTCTGGAAATCGACCCAGATGGCCGCACGGCAAGGGTACAACCGGGCGTACGCAACCTGGCCATCTCCGAAGCGGCATCACGCTATGGCCTCTACTACGCGCCCGATCCTTCGTCGCAGATCGCCTGTTCCATCGGAGGCAACGTCGCGGAAAACTCCGGCGGCGTGCATTGTCTGAAATATGGCCTGACCGTGCACAACGTATTGGCGGTGAAACTGCTCACCATCGATGGCGAATTGCTGGAGATCGGCTCCAGCGCGCTCGATAGCCCGGGCTACGACCTGCTCGCCCTGCTCACCGGTTCCGAGGGCATGCTCGGCGTGATCGTCGAGATCACGGTACGGCTGCTGCCCAAACCGGAGCGCACGCAGGTGGTGCTCGCCGCCTTCGATCGCATCGAGTTGGCCGGCGAGGCCGTGGCCCGCATTATCGGTGCCGGCATCATCCCGGCCGGCTTGGAGATGATGGATAACGCCTCGATCCGCGCGGCCGAGGATTTCGTCCACGCCGGTTACCCGGTCGATGCCGCCGCCATCCTGCTCTGCGAGTTGGACGGCACCAACGAGGAAGTGTCGGAGCAGATTATGGCCGTGCGCCAATTGTTGCTGCAGGCCGGCGCCACCGACGTGCATAGCGCACTGGATGAGGCGGAGCGCCAGCGTTTCTGGGCCGGCCGCAAAAATGCCTTCCCAGCCGTGGGCCGCATCTCGCCCGATTATTACTGCATGGACGGCACCATCCCGCGTAAGCACTTGGGCCATGTGCTTGCCCGCATCGACGAATTGGCCCGAGCGTTCAATCTGCGCGTCGCCAATGTCTTCCACGCGGGCGATGGCAATCTGCACCCCCTGATCCTATTCGACGCCAACCAGCCTGGCGAACT
>JAJZTS010000082.1 GCA_021848725.1 Pseudomonadota bacterium | reverse complement strand
ATCAAACTGACAAAATCGAGCATTAGGTCTTACTTGTTAGCTTCCAATTCCCTCAAGGAGAATCTTCCGCCCCAAGCCTAATGCCCACACTTCTTAAGGCTGTTTCTACTTGTTAAAGATCAGTTTTGGTTGCGGGGACAGGATTTGAACCTGTGACCTTCGGGTTATGAGCCCGACGAGCTGCCAGACTGCTCCACCCCGCGTCCGAGAGAAGCGAGATTATGGAGACACCCTGCCGTCATGTCAACACCTTTTAGCAAACCTCTTTAAAAGATTTGCCCACCCCAACACCCGCGCTAGCATGCAGGCCTTGCCACAAGGAGACACGAGTGAACTTTGCTTTCAGCCTTGCCCGCCTGCCACGCATCGAATTCGGTGTCGGCGCATTCCAAAAAACTGCCGTTCTTGCCGCAAGCTTTGGCCGCAAGGCCTTGATCGTCACTGGCGCGCATTCCTTTTTGAAAAGCCCGCACTGGAGCGCACTCCAAGACTCACTCAGACAACAGCACATCGACTGGAATTTAATACAGGTCGCCAGCGAACCCTCGCCCGAGCTTGTCGATCAGAGCGTTCGGCAATACAAGGGCCAGCACATCAGCGTCGTGCTCGGCATCGGCGGCGGCAGCGCCCTGGACGCAGCGAAGGCAATCGCCGGCCTACTGCGTCCAGGCAATTCGGTGCTCGACCACCTGGAGGGCGTCGGCCCCGAGCTGCCTTACTGCGGCCCCACCACGCCCTTCATCGCCGTACCGACCACCGCCGGCACCGGCTCCGAGGCGACCAAGAACGCCGTACTCAGCACGCACGGCACCAGGGGCTTCAAGAAATCCTTTCGCGACGACAGGCTGGTAGCCGAATACGTCATCGTCGACCCCGACCTGCTCGCCAGTTGCCCGCCGGCGGTGCTGGCGGCCAACGGTATGGACGCCTTCACCCAACTCCTGGAGTCCTATGTCTCGACCAAGGCCAACCCGTTTACCGACACCCTTGCCCTGAGCGGCCTAGCGGCAGTGCGCGACGGCCTGTTGCCCTGGTATGAAGGCACAGGTGATGCCGGCGACTGCCGCAACCGCCTGGCCTATGCCGCCCTGCTCTCGGGCATCACCCTGGCCCAGGTCGGCCTCGGTTCGGTGCACGGCCTGGCCTCGCCGCTCGGCGCCTTTTTCCCCATTCCGCATGGCGTGGTCTGCGGCACCCTAGTCGCAGCCGCCACCCGAATCAATATCGAGGCGATGCGCACACGCGAACCGGGCAATGCCGCCCTGAAGAAATATGCCGACGTCGGCCGCCTGCTGTCGCAAACCGCACTGGCGGATGATGCGGCCATCGTCGCCCTGCTAGAGATACTGGAGGATTGGACCCGGCGACTGCAACTGCCGCGGCTGTCGACCTACGGCATCAGCCAGGCCGACTTCGAGCGGATCACTGCCAACAGCCGGGGCAGCAGCATGAAGACCAACCCGATCGTACTGAGCGACGCAGAGATCACGCAGGTCCTGGCGGCACGCCTTTAATCGTCTTCGCCGCCGACCACGCGCCGCACCACTTCGACGGGAAAACCCCGGCCGAGCAGAAAGCGATACTGGCGCGCCCGCTCATTGGCATCGCTCGCCAGGGCACCGAATTTCTTGGCCCAGGCCGCGCGCGCTGCCGCGAGATCGCCCTCGCGCGCGTCGGCCACGGCATCGGCGATCAAACCCTCGCCGACCCCTTTCTCCCGCAACTCATAAGCCAAACGCCGGCTGCCGTATTTGCCCGAACGGGCATGCCGCAGGGATTCGGTGTAGCGGGCATCGGACAGTTGCTTGCGCCGCTCGAGGTCATCAAGCAGCGCCACGACCTCGTCGGCCTCGCCATGTTGCGCCAGCTTGCGCGCCAACTCGGCGCGGCTGTGTTCGCGCCGGGCCAGCAGGCTGAGCGCCCGCTCGCGCAGACTGAGCGCGCTATTACTCTTCGCCAAGGCTCTCGGCACCCGGCATCTTCACACCCAGGTTCTCGCGGATCTGGGCCTCGATCTCCTCGGCGATTTCCGGATGCTCCTTCAGGTACTCGCGGGCATTGTCCTTGCCCTGGCCGATCTTCTCGCCCTGATAGGAATACCAGGCACCCGCCTTGTCGATCAGCTTCTGCGCCACACCCAGCTCGATGATCTCGCCCTCGCGCGAGATGCCCTCGCCATAGAGGATGTCGAAGATCGCCTCCTTGAACGGGGGCGAGACCTTGTTCTTCACCACCTTCACCCGCGTCTCGGAGCCGACCACCTCCTCGCCCTTCTTGATCGCGCCGATGCGGCGGATGTCCAGGCGAACCGAGGAATAGAACTTGAGCGCGTTACCACCGGTCGTCGTCTCGGGGTTGCCGAACATGACGCCGATCTTCATCCGAATCTGGTTGATGAAGATCACCAGGGTATTGGTCCGCTTGATGTTGGCGGTAAGCTTGCGCAGGGCCTGACTCATCAGCCGAGCATGCAGGCCGACGTGGGAGTCGCCCATCTCGCCCTCGATCTCGGCCTTGGGTGTCAGCGCCGCCACCGAGTCGATGACGATGACATCGACGCCGCCGGAGCGCACCAGCATGTCGGCGATCTCCAGCGCCTGCTCGCCGGTGTCGGGCTGGGAGATCAAAAGCTCGGAGACGTTGACCCCCAACTTCTGCGCGTAGCTCGGGTCGAGCGCGTGCTCGGCGTCGATGAAGGCGGCGGTGCCGCCCTGTTTTTGCATCTCGGCCACTACCTGCAGGGTTAGCGTGGTCTTGCCGGACGATTCCGGACCGTAGATCTCGACCACCCGGCCGCGCGGCAGGCCGCCGACGCCGAGCGCCACGTCCAGACCGAGCGAGCCGGTGGAGACCACCTGCAGGTCCTCCATCACCGAGCCGTCGCCCATGCGCATGACCGAGCCCTTGCCGAATTGTTTCTCAATCTGGCCGAGCGCGGCACTCAGGGCCTTCATCTTGTCTTCTGCGGATACGGTGGCTGCCATGGTCTGTCTCCTAAGCGTGAAGTTGCGTTGTGGATCGGGCCGCCTTGCGGCGACGCCATGGAGCGAAATCTAGTCGATACTTTTCAATACGTCAATACTTTTTATCATCTATATATTTTTTACCACGTAATAGTTTTTATTTGGGTGTGGATTATCAACCCTATAATCGGCCTTGGCGGGCCGGCCTGAACTGGAGCAAGTCATGGTTTTTAAAGAAAAAATGCGCCTGGACGTGAAATGGGCGACGCAGCAGCGGCTGCAATACATCGAGATCATGGCGTTCTACACCGGGGCAGTCAGCCGCAGCGACGTCGCGCGCGCCTTCGGCATCTCCGACCCGGCGGCGACCAAGGACCTCAAGCTCTACGGCGACCTGGCGCCGGGCAACCTCAGCTACAACCACAACGTCTTCGGCTTCGTGCCGACCGGCGGCTTCAGCCCCCTGTTCGCCGACCTGAGCCCCACTGCCGTGTTGCCCGTCATCGCCGCCAACCTGGCCGTGGCCGGCGGGCCTTACGGCACGGCATCGATCTACGGCTTGGCCACGGCCAGCCTGCCCTTGCCCGCCCGGCTGCCCGCCCCACAGGTGCTGGCCCAGATCACCCGCGCCATCCACGGCCGCCGCAAGCTACGGGTCGGCTACCGTTCGCTGTCCGATCGCGACAGCCAGGCCCAACGCATCCTGGAACCGCACAGCCTGGTCGACACCGGACTGCGCTGGCATGTCCGCGCCTACAACGAAGAGACCTGCGATTTCCGCGACTTCGTGCTCTCGCGCATTACCGAGGCCAAGTGCCTGGACGAGCCGGCGGAATCGAGCGTGGAATACGACGAGGACTGGATGGAAATGGTGACGCTGAAACTCGGGCCGCACAGCGGGCTCGACGCCCAGAAACGCGAAAGCCTGCTGCTGGATTACGGCACGGATGGCGAGGCCATCGAAATCGCAGTCCGCCGCGCCCTGATCGGCTATGTGCTGCAACGCCTAAGCGTCGACACCACGCCTGATCGCTCGCTCAATCCCAACGCCTATCAATTGATGCTGCTCAACCGCGACGAGATCGAGCCCTTCGCCGCCTGGGCCTTCCGCTAGGCCGCGCTATCGCGACGGCCGCGCGCGCCGGTAGATCATGTGATACACCAAAGCGACCAGCACGCTGCCGCCAACCAGGTTGCCCAGGATCACCGGCACCAGGTTGCCCAAGAACCCCAGCCAGGTGATCGCCTCGACATTCGCCGCGACCACGCCCGAAGCCTTCAACAGCATGCCGAGCGGAATGAGATACATATTGGCGATGCTGTGCTCGAACCCGGCGGCGACGAAGGCCGAGATCGGAAACACGATCGCGACGACCTTATCGACGACGCTGCGCCCCGCCAGCGCCATCCACACCGCCATGCACACCAGCACATTGCACAGCACCCCCTTGAAGAAGGCCGTCCAGAACGGCATCGCGCACTTGGCGGCGGCGATCTCGAGATAGCGCTGGGCAATCAAGCCGTGATTCATCTCCGCATGACCGGACAGAAACACCAGCACGGCCAGCCCTGCCGCCCCGACAAAATTGGTCACGCCCACAACCGCCCAGTTCTTCAACAATTCCACGGTGGAGATTTTTCCGTCGGCCCAGGCCATCGCCAACAAGTTGTTCCCGGTAAACAACTCGGCCCCGGCCACGACCACCAGGACCAGGCCCAAGGAAAAAGCGACCCCGCCGAGCACGCGCGTGGCGGCAAAGCCTAGCGTGGCATCCGATGCGACCAGCACAAAATAGAGCGCACCCAGGCCGATGAAGGCGCCCGCCAACACACCGAGCATCGCCATCGACAGCAAGGGCAAGCGCGCCTTGGCGACGCCGACGGTCTCGACCTTCTCGGCAATCTCTTTGGGAGAGAAGGCATCAAAGCCAAACATCTGCGGCATGGTTCAACTCCTATCCAGCACCTTCCGGCCAGGCGACTCTTCGCCGGGCGTCGTTGCATTTACGCCGCATTCGCCTCGGCCGCCAGCATCCGCAACGCACCCTGCAACGCAGCGGCCACCGACTGACGCCGCACCGCAGTGCGGTCGCCGTCAAAGTGAAAACACCGAGCCAGCTGCTCACCAGCACGCGTACCCCAGGCGATCCAGACCGTGCCCACCGGCTTTTCCGCGCTGCCGCCGGTCGGCCCGGCGATACCGCTGATCGCCAGCGCCAGATCCGCTCGACTGCGGACAAGCGCCCCTTCAGCCATCTCGCGCACCACCGCCTCGCTCACCGCACCGTGTTGGGCCAGCGTGGCAACCTGCACGCCCAGCATCTCTTGTTTGGCCTCGTTGCTGTAGGTCACGAAACCGCGATCGAACCAGCTCGAGCTGCCCGCAATCGCGGTAACCGCCTCGGCCACCCAACCGCCGGTGCAAGACTCCGCCGTCGCCAATAGCCAACCCCGCGCCGATAGCGCCTCGCCCAAAGTTGCCGCCAGCGCCTCCAGTTCGTTCACAGCCATGTTGCAATCCCCATGAGGCATAGGATGGCATAAGCCGCCGCCAACAGGTCATCGAGCATCACCCCCAGCCCCCCCGGCACCTGCCGGTCGAACCAGCGGATCGGGAACGGCTTCCAGATATCGAACAGGCGAAACAGCGCAAAGGCCAGGGCAAAGCCGACAAGGCTCTGCGGCGC